>JASHPU010000117.1 GCA_030037885.1 Xanthobacteraceae bacterium
CAGGGGCGATAAACCGCGATCATGTGCACCTGCTGCTGTCGATCCCACCGAGCTTGTCTGTGTCTCGGGCGGTGCAGTATCTGAAGGGAAGGAGTTCGCATAAGCTGCTGAGCGAGTTCGGCATTCTGCGTAAACGCTACTGGGGCCAACACATCTGGGCACGAGGCTACTGGGTCGCGAGCAGCGGTAACGTCACCGATGAGGTCTGGATGGAGTACATCAAAAATCAGGCTCCACCAGAGCCTGACGATAACTTCAAGGTGACCTGAGTCCGCCGAATGGCGGACCAAATCCGGCTTTAAGCCGTAACCTGAAGCCACCGCCTTTAGGCGGTGGAGTGTTCACAGCGTTTCCCGACGATGCTGAATCGTCATTGCGAGCGACCCGCTACGCTCGCTGCGCGAGCTACGGCGCGGTTTGAGTCACGCCGAAGCGCATCGCGCGAAGGCGGAAGCGAAGCTATCCAGAGCGGCTTGCGCAAGCTTCTGGCTTGCTTCGTCGCCTTCGGGACGTTCGCAATGACGCCGCTGATGCAGTTCGGTCGGGAAATGCTCTAATTATCCACAATTCGTGCCCGGTCGCGTCTCGCTGCGCTGGCGAAGCGCTGCGCCTCTTCGGCGGCGCGGAACAAGGCTTTGGCCTTGTTGATGCATTCCTGCTGCTCGAACTCCGGATCGGAATCGGCGACGATGCCGGCGCCGGCCTGCACGTACATCACGCCGTCCTTGATCAACGCGGTGCGCAGCACGATGCAGGTGTCCATCTCATCTCCGGCGGAGAAGTAGCCGACGCAGCCGGCATAGAGTGAGCGCTTCTCCTTTTCCAGTTCATCGATGATCTGCATGGCGCGCACTTTTGGTGCGCCGCTCACGGTGCCGGCGGGAAAGCCGGCGGCGAGCGCATCGAGCCGGTCGCGGTCGGGACGCAGCCGGCCTTCGACGTTGGATACGATGTGCATGACCTGGCTGTAGCGCTCGATGAAGAACTGGTCCGTGACTTTGACGCTGCCGATCTCGGCGACGCGGCCGACGTCGTTGCGGCCGAGGTCGAGCAGCATGAGATGCTCGGCGCGCTCCTTTGGATCGGCAAGGAGCTCAGCCTGGAGCGCGGCGTCCTCGTGCGGCGTGGCACCGCGCGGCCGCGTACCGGCGATCGGCCGGATGGTGACGATGCCGGCGCGCGCCTTGACCAGGATCTCGGGGCTCGATCCGGCGACGGCGAAGGCGCCGAAGTCGAGGAAATACAGATACGGCGACGGATTGACCCGCCGCAGCGCGCGATAGAGCGCGAACGGCGGCAGCCGAAACGGCGCCTCGAAGCGCTGCGACAGCACCACCTGAAAAATGTCGCCGGCGACGATGTACTCCTTGGCGCGCAGCACCATGCGCTTGAACTCGGCCGGCGTCGTATTCGAGCGCGGCGCCACATCGCGCGGCCCGGGGTGAAGGTTGGAAACGTCTCCTACAGGTGGGGGAACATCGAGCGCGTCCACAATATCGGCGATGCGCTCTTGTGCGCGCGCCAGCGCGGCAGCGGCGGAAACAGTGGCGTCCGGCCGCACCGGCGTGACGATGGTGATCGTGTCCTCGACGGCATCGAACACGATCACCAGCGTCGGGCGTACCAGGATCGCGTCGGGAATACCAAGCGGGTCGGTTGGCGGCGCCGACAGCGAATCCTCGACCAGCCGCACGGTGTCATAGCCGAGATAGCCGAATACGCCGGCGGCCATCGGCGGTAGCGCCTCGGGCAGGGCGATGCGGCTTTCCTCGATCAGCAGCCGCAGCGCTTGCAGCGGCGGCGCGTCGGCCGGTGCAAAACGCTGCGGCTCATGCTGCGGATTGCGGTTGATCCGGGCGCGGCTGCCGTCAATGCGAAACACCAGGTCCGGCTCCAGGCCGATGATCGAATAGCGACCGCGCACCGCGCCGCCTTCGACCGACTCGAGCAAGAAGCTCGCTGCCCCGGATGGCACCGTAGTCGAATGCCGCGGTCGCGCTGCGGTGACTTTGAGGAAGGCCGAAACCGGCGTTTCAAGGTCGGCAACGAGCGTCGTCCACACGACCTGCGGCGCGCCGGCCGCATAGCGCGCGGCAAAATCGTCAGCCGCCGGCCCGGTCCGCATTCACTGATTGTCCGGGGCACTGTTGCCCACGGCCTGCGCCAGCGCCTCCTGGTTGACGTTGGTGCCGAGCTCGTTCTCGAACCAGCCGACATATTGGCCGAACAGATCGTTGCTCATCGTGCTTTGCAGCAACTGCTCGAGCTTCTTGCCGTCGGGCGAGTTCGGATCGAGCTTCGGCGTTTTCACGTCGGTGACGCGGAACACGAACCATTCGGTCGGCTTGTCGCCCACCGAGCTGCCGAATGCGTCCTTGGCGGTATGAAAGACGGCGTCGATGACCTTGGCCGAGATTCCGGGCGGCGGCGTGATGCCGCGCTTGAGCCCGGACGCCTTTTGCACTTTCACGCCCACGCCTGATGCCAGCGCGTCGAACGGGTTGCCGTTCTTGGCCTTGTCAAGCAGGTCGGCGGCTTTGGTCTGCAACCGCTTGGCAATCTGGTCGTCGCGCCAGCGCTGCTCGACCTCGCCTTTGACTTCGTCGAGCGTGCGGTCGCGGGCCGGGGTGACGCCTTCCACCTCGTACCAGACGTAGCCGCCGCCGGTCTCGATCGGGTAGGTATCGACGCCGACATCGTTATTGAAGGCCGCGCTGACCAAGTCGCCGGCGTCGGTCAGATTGGTGACGAGCTTGCCGGACGGATCGCGGCCGGAACGGTCGAGGTCGACGGTGACAGCGGGCAGGTGCAGGGTGTCCGCGGCCTCCTGCAGCGTGCTGCCGCCGGCGCGCGCATCCTCGATCTTGTCGTGAACGTCCTGCACCTGCGTCTTCGCCCGTTCGAGCGCGATGTCGTTGCGGATGAACGGCGCGACCACCGCGAGCGCTTTGGTTTCCGCCGGCTCGATCTGCAGCACCGTCACGAGCACGGCGCCGAATTGACCTTGGATGGGTGCGCTGACCTCGCCAGCTTTGAGCGAAAAAGCGGCGTCAGCGACTTTCGGATCGACGATGCCGTCTTTCGCCACAGTGCCGAGATCGATGTCGCTCGTCTTGAGCCCGCGTTCGGTCGCGAGCGCGGCAAAGCTCGTGCCCGATTTGATGCGTCCGCTCGCCGCCTGCGCCTCGGCCATATTGGGAAACACGATCTGCTCGACATGACGGCGCTCCGGCGTCGAGTAGTTCTTCAGATTCTGCTCGTAGCTTTTCTGCACGTCGGCGTCCGACACCTCGATCGTTTTCGCCAGTTCCTGCGGCGTCACCGTCACGGTCACGACCTTGCGGTATTCCGGCGCGCGGAACAGGATTTTGCGCTCGTCGAAATATTTGCTCAGCTCCTCGAGGGTCGGTGCCGGGATGTCGCCGGCCTGCTGCGGGCCGAGCGCCACATAGTCGATGCTGCGCTGTTGGTTCTGAAACTGATTGATGGCGTCGAGATAGGCCTGCGGCACGGCGACGTTGCCCGAGATTGCCTGGGTCAGCTCACGGCGCGGAACGTCGCGGGCCTGCTCGTCGAAAAAGCGCTGCTCGGAATAGCCGATGCTTTGCAGGAAGTTTTCGAACGTGGCGCGATCGAACTGGCCGCTCGGCGTCTGAAAATGCGGATCGTGCAGGACCTGCTGAACGAGATCTGCCGTCGGCACGCCGAGCCGCATGCGGTGCGCCAACTGGTCGAGCCCGGCCTCGGCCACCATTTGGCCGAGCACCTGGGCCGGCAGCCCGAGCGCATTCGCCTGGTCTGTGGTCAAGGGATGGCCGATTTGCTGGCTCAATTGCTGCAGGCGCTCGTTGTAGCGCTGGCTGAACTGGTCGGACGAAATCTCGACGTCGCCGATCTTGGCGAGATACGAACGGCCGAAGCCACGGAAAATGTCGTTGATGCCCCATAACGCGAAAATGGCGGCCAACAGCGTCATGATCGCGCCCATGACGATGCGGCCGAGCCAAGTGGAGGAGGCCTGGCGAATACCTCGAAGCATGTGGTTCCAGCGTGGTGAGTGGTGTCGCCTGCGTGCGAAGGCGGCGCATCATAGGGAGCGCCGCACCGCGCCGCAATCGGTGCAATAGACTGGTAAAACGTCTCTTTTCGCCGTGCAATCGGTCTGCTAACGGCTCATTGTCGCATTTTTGAGGCTGTGCACGATGGCGCGACGCCCGTTGGTCGCAGGCAACTGGAAAATGAATGGGCTTTCGGCCGCGGTCGCCGAACTGCAAAAAATCATGGCCGGCGCCGGACACTTCGCCAATGTCGACGTGATGGTCTGCCCGCCAGCAACGCTGCTCGCCGGTTTTGCCGCCGCGGCGCGCGGCTCG
The DNA here is from genome assembly GCA_030037885.1 of Xanthobacteraceae bacterium. Taxonomy (GTDB): domain Bacteria; phylum Pseudomonadota; class Alphaproteobacteria; order Rhizobiales; family Xanthobacteraceae; genus BOG-931. Next base: position 4,374 of record JASHPU010000117.1, read on the forward strand.
CGGGTTGCGATCGGTGCCCAGGACTGTCACGCGTGTCCCGCCGGTGCCTATACGGGCGACATCGCCGCCGAAATGCTCAAGGATTCCGGTGCGCAGGCGGTCATCGTCGGCCATTCCGAGCGCCGCCACTATCATGGCGAGACCGACGCGATGGTCCGCGACAAGGCGCTCGCGGCGCGTCGCGCCGGGCTTGTGGCGATTGTCTGTGTCGGCGAGACGCAGGCGGAGCGCGATGCAGGTCACGCCCGCGCGGTGGTCCGCGCGCAGCTTGACGGCTCGCTGCCGGATGGCGCCGCCGATTTTGCCATGGCCTACGAACCGATCTGGGCCATCGGTTCCGGCGTGACGCCGACGCCGCACGACGTTGCCGACATGCACGGCTTTATTCGCCAGATGCTGTCGGCGCGCTACGGCGAGGCGGCACAGCGAATGCGCATTCTCTATGGCGGCTCGGTGAAGCCGAACAACGCAGCGGAGCTTTTGGCGGTCGACAATGTCGACGGCGCGCTGGTGGGCGGCGCGAGCCTTAAAGCCGAAGAGTTTTTGCCGATCGTCCGCATTTACGGCTGAAGCGCTGCGGCGACTGGCGCGACCGGCTTTGCGCCCTTCTGGACGCACCGGCTTTGGTCTATTCTTCCCGCAAAGCCACGACACTCGCCGCACAAGAGAGCGGCACGGGAGGACGCCATGGCCGAGGAAACAATTCCACGCCGCAAATTTTTGTTGGGAGCAGGCATTGCCGGCACCGCAGTCGCGACCGGCTTGAGTCAAGCCGAGCCGGCGGCCGCAGCCGCGCAGGCTCAGGCTCCCGCTGCGGCCGCGGCGCAGCCCGAGCCGTTGCTCGCGCTGAACGAAACCGAGCACGCCTTCGTCGTGGCTGCTGTCGATACGCTCATTCCCGCCGATGAATTATCGCCTTCGGGCAGCGACTGCGGCATCGCGACCTTCATCGATCGCCAGCTCGCCAGTGCCTGGGGCGGCGGCGCCAAAATGTATCGCGCCGGCCCGTTCCACAAAGGCAAACCCGAGCAGGGCTATCAGCTGGCGCTGACGCCGGCCGAGTTCTTTTCCGCGGGTATTGCCGCAGCCAACGCATGGTCGCGCAAGACTTATGGCCACGACTTCGACCGGCTCAGCCCGGACCAGCGCGTCGAGGCGCTCAAAGCCATGCAGGACGGCAAGGCGGAATTCGCCGATTTCAGTTCGCGCGCGTTTTTCGCCCGGCTCTTGGCGATCGCCATGGAAGGTTTCTTCTCCGACCCGATCTACGGCGGCAACCGCAACAAGGTCGGCTGGCGCATGATCGGCTTTCCCGGCCTGCCCGCCACCTACATCAATCTCTACGAGGAGTACCGCGACAAGCCCTACGTCGTCGAACCACGCTCCATAGCCGATTTCTCATAGGGGAGAACGCGTCATGGCGACGAAGCTCAAAGAAGTCGATGCGGTCGTGGTCGGCATGGGCTGGACCGGCGCGATCTTGGCGCGCGAACTCACCAAGGCGGGGCTGCAGGTCGTCGGATTGGAGCGCGGGCAGGACCGCGTGCCCGGCGGGGATTTTGTTTTGCCTGCGGTGCGCGATGAGCTGCGCTACTCGCAACGGCTCGAATTGATGATGGACAATTCGACCGACACGCTGACCTTCCGCAACCGCCCGGACGACCAGGCGTTGCCGGTGCGCCGCATCGGCGCGTTCCTGCCCGGCGAGGGCGTCGGCGGCTCCGGCATTCATTGGGGCGGGCTGCATTGGCGCTTCCTGCCTACCGATTTCCGCATCCGCAGCACCATCGCCGAGCGTTACGGCGCCAAAGCGATCCCCGACGACATGACCATCCAGGACTGGCCGGTCAGCTTCGACGAGCTCGAGCCGTATTACGACCGTTTCGACAAGCTGTGCGGCGTCTCCGGCCAGGCCGGCAATCTGCGCGGGACCAGGATCGAGGGCGGCAACGTCTTTGAAGGCCCGCGCAGCGACCATTATCCGAACAAGCCGCTCATCCCTTCGAGCGCCGGACTGATGTTCGCCTCAGCCGCCAGAAACCTCGGCTATCATCCGTTTCCGATGCCGATCAGCATCAACAGCGCGCCATATGTGAACCGCGAAGGCATCACGCTCGGCGCCTGCGAGTATTGCGGCTTCTGCAACCGCACCGCCTGCGAGGCCAACGCCAAGGCCTCGCCGAACGTCACCGTCATGCCGGTGCTCCGCCTTGAGCCGAAATTCGAGCTGCGCACGCGCGCCTGGGTCGGCAAGCTCAACTACGACAAGGCGGCGAAGAAGGTCGTCAGCGTGACCTACACCGACCTGCGCAACGGCGAGGAATACGAGCAGCCTGCCGGCATCGTCGTGCTCGCGTCCTACGTCTTCGGCAACGTGCAGCATCTGCTTCTGGCCGGTATCGGCGCGCCTTACGACCATGCAACCGGCAACGGCGTGGTCGGCCGGAATTACGCCTATCAGTTCGAGGCCGGCGCCCAGGCGTTCTTCGATGACAAGCACATGAACTCGTACATGGGCTCGGCCGCCAACGGCATGTGCATCGACGATTTCAACGGCGAGAATTTCGACCACGCCGGGCTTGGCTTTTTCGGCGGCGGCTATTTCTCCTGCAACACGCCGGCGGCGCCGCCGATCAGCGGCCGCATGCTGCCGCACGGCACGCCACTATGGGGCCCGGAATGGAAGCGCGCGACGGTCAAATGGTACAACCACGCCTGCCGGTTCGGCACCGAGGGCTCGGTCTACGCCAACCGCGACAACTACCTCGATCTCGACCCGACCTATAAGGACGCGCTCGGCCGGCCGCTCATTCGGCTCACCTACAACGGTACCGATAACGACCACAAAATGTCGCGTTATCTGCTCGGCAAGCTCGAGGGCATCGTCAAGGCGATGAACCCGACGCACTATGAGATGGAGCCGCGACCGAAAAACTTCACCATCGTGCCGTACCAGTCGACGCACAATACCGGCGGCACCATCATGGGCGCCGACCCAAAGACGAGCGTGGTCAACCGCTATCTGCAGGCGTGGGACGCACACAATCTGTTCGTCGAGGGCGCCTCGGTGTTCCCGCAGCAGCACGGCTACAATCCGACTGGTACGGTCGGCGCGTTGGCTTACTGGTCGGCGCAGGCGATTACGACGCAGTATCGCAACAGCCCGGGCCCCTTGGTGCACGGGTGAGGCGAGGGACGGGATGCGAAAGACAACGACCGAGGCGTTCGGGACGGCATGGCTTGCGGCTGCTGTCACGCTCGCCAGTGCGTCAAGCATGGCCCAGGCCGCCGACGCCGCCCACGGCAAGCAGGTTTTTGCCACCTGCGCGGCCTGCCACAGCGACAAGCCGGACGCGATCGGGCCGAGCCTGCGCGGCGTCTATGGCCGCCAATCCGGCTCGCTCGAAGACTTCCGCTACTCGAACGCCATGATGCGTGCCAATCTCACCTGGAACGACGACAATCTGCGCGCCTACCTCAAGGACCCGCAGGCCAAAGTGCCCGGTAACCGCATGCCGTTCGGCGGCCTGCAGGACGAAAAAGACGTCGACGACGTGATCGCTTATCTCAAAACTTACCGCTAGGTCCGGCTCGCGGTTGGCCGGTTCCGCGTCAGGGCGGAATTGTCGCAGTCCGGAACGGCGCCACAGCAGCGAGGAAGCGCCGGATCGGCGCAGAAGCCCGGACCGACGGCGGACATAGAAAATCCGAAAACGATCGTGTAGACACCGCCCGGGTTACCCATATGAGGGTTGGCCGCGGCCAAAACCGCGCTTGCCCCCGCGCCAAGGCGGATCATTCCAAATGCTCAGTGTCGTCATCGCCATCCACCTCATGCTGGTCCTCGCCATGATCGGCGTGGTGCTGCTGCAGAAGTCGGAGGGCGGCGGCCTAGTCAGTTCCACCAGCGGCTTTATGACGGGCCGGGGCACCGCCAACGTTCTGACCCGCACGACCGCGTTGTTGGCCGCCGGTTTCTTCATCACCAGCTTGGCCCTGTCGCTGTTGGCGAGCCACAACCGCGCGCCGGTTTCGTTGATCGGCGGCGGCGCGCCCGCCCAGCAACAACAGGCCCCGGCACCCGGTGCCCCGGCACCACCCATAGCGCCGCTCAATTCGGGCAACAATGGCCTGCTCAACCAGCTCGGCGGTAGTGGCGGTGGCAACCCGCCGGCCGCCAATACGCCGGCGCCTCCGGCTGCGCCGGCTCCTCCGGCGGCGCCAAGCGGCCCGCAGGTGCCGCAATCGCGATAGAGCCGGAGCTTCGGATGCCGGCCATAGCGCGCCTCACATATCGGCTGAGGATGAGGCTGCAAGCACCTACGCCCGTCCAACTTTCCGGCTTGGCTCAGAGCGGCTTGGGGATGCGCGGCAGCCATTCCGGAAAATCGCTCGTCGAATCGATTTCGGCGCGCTAAAGGTCAGGTCCCATGGCGCGGTACATATTCATCACCGGCGGCGTGGTCTCATCACTTGGCAAGGGCTTGGCTTCGGCGGCGCTCGGCGCGCTGTTGCAGGCGCGCGGCTACAAGGTCCGGCTGCGCAAGCTCGACCCCTACCTCAACGTCGATCCGGGCACGATGTCGCCCTATCAGCACGGCGAGGTCTTCGTCACCGACGATGGCGCCGAGACCGATCTCGACCTCGGCCATTATGAGCGCTTCACCGGGCGGCCGGCGACGCGCATGGACAACATCACCACCGGCCGCATCTATCGGGACATCCTGCTCAGGGAGCGGCGCGGCGACTATCTGGGCGCCACCATCCAGGTCATCCCGCACGTCACCAACGCAATCAAGGATTTCATCCGCGACGGCAACGAAGGCTTTGATTTCGTGCTGTGCGAGATCGGCGGCACCGTCGGCGACATCGAGGGACTGCCGTTCTTCGAGGCCATCCGCCAGCTCGGCAACGATCTGCCGCGCCGCCACGCCGTCTACATCCATCTTACGCTGTTGCCGTACATCCCGAGCGCCGGAGAATTGAAGACCAAGCCGACTCAACATTCGGTGCGCGAGTTGCGCGCCATCGGCATTCAGCCCGATATTCTGCTGTGCCGCACCGATCGGCCGATTCCACCCGGCGAGCGCAAGAAGCTGGCGCTGTTCTGCAACGTCCGCGAAAGCGCCGTGATCGAGGCGCGCGACGTCGATAACATCTACGCCGTGCCTGAAGCCTATCGTGCCGCCGGGCTCGACGACGAAGTGCTCGCGGCATTCGGCATCGATAGTCCGCCGGCGCCCGAGCTGGCCACCTGGCACCTCATCAACGAGCGTATCCGCAATCCCGAGGGCAATGTCACCATCGCCATCGTCGGCAAATATACCGGCATGAAGGACGCCTATAAGTCATTGATCGAGGCGCTCTCCCATGGCGGCGTCGCCAACAAGGTCAAAGTCAATCTCGATTGGATCGAAAGCGAGGTGTTCGAGAACGAGGACCCGGCGCCGTTCCTCGAACATGTCGACGGCATCCTGGTGCCGGGCGGTTTCGGCCAGCGCGGCGCCGAAGGAAAAATCCTCGCCGCCCAGTTCGCGCGCGAGCGCAAGGTGCCGTATTTCGGTATCTGTTTCGGCATGCAGATGGCCGTGATCGAGGCGGCGCGCAATCTGTGCGGCATCGAGGAAGCCAATTCGACCGAGTTCGGCTCGACCGGCGAGCCGGTGGTCGGGCTGATGACCGAGTGGATGAAAGGCAACGAGCTGCAGAAGCGCGGCATCGGCAGCGACCTCGGCGGCACCATGCGGCTCGGCGCCTATCCGGCGATACTGGCACGCGGCTCACGCGTTGCCGAGATTTATGGGGCAACCGACATTTCCGAGCGCCACCGCCACCGCTACGAGGTCAACACCGCCTACAAGGACCGGCTCGCCCAGCACGGCGTGCGGTTTTCCGGCATGTCGCCGGACGGGCTATTGCCGGAGATCGTCGAATACGACGATCACCCCTGGTTCATCGGCGTGCAATTTCATCCCGAGCTGAAGTCGCGGCCGTTCGCGCCGCACCCGTTGTTCTCCTCCTTCATCGGCGCCGCGGTGGAGCAGAGCCGACTGGTGTGATAGAGATTGCCGGCGCGTGGCGGGGCAGAGCGGTCGCCCCTTGTAGAGACAAAGATGAGTGGCTCGACACTTTACGACGATGACATTTTGTTGTGGTCCGAGCAGCAGGCGGCGGCAATTCGCGAGCTCGGAAGGACGCGGCGTGACTTGCCGAATGAGCTCGACGTCCAGAACGTGGCGGAGGAGATCGAAAGCGTGGGGCGCTGCGAACTCGCGGCGGTCAAAAGCTATTTGCGGATAATCTTCCTGCATCTGATGAAGTTGGTCGCAGAGCCCGATTCGCCTGCTGGCGCACATTGGCGCGGCGAAATCGTCGGCTTTCATTCGGAAATGATGAGCCGATACGCGCCGTCCATGCGGCAACGCATCGATCAAGACGAACTCTGGGGCTCCGCACGGGAACAAGCGCTGCTCGCCTATGGGGGCGCGCCGCAGCAACTGATCGCCGATTTGCCAGGCCGACGCCCGTTCAAGTCCGACGATCTAATGTCCGGCCGCATTGATCCTTTAGCCCACCTGAAACGTCTGCAGCGATAGCATCCGCATCGCCCGTCTTACCCTCAAGCTTTGCAACTCGGCTCATCCGTTCTGGAGCAGCTCACAATCACCTAGGGAGGAGTTTCATGATCTACGAACTACGCATTTATCGCACCGTGCCGGGTCGGCTGCCGGCTTTGCTGCAGCGTTTCGAGAAGGTGACGCTGAAGCTGTGGGACAAGCACGGCATCAAGCAGGCCGGCTTCTGGACGACGCTGATCGGCGATTCCAATCAGGAACTGACTTATTTGCTGGCTTGGGAATCGCTTGCCGAGCGCGAGAAGAAGTGGAACGCGTTCATGGCCGATCCGGCCTGGATTTCGGCACGTGCCGACAGTGAAAAAGACGGCCCGATCCTGCAGAACGCGCACAACCAGATTTTACAGCCGACGGCGTTCTCGGCAGTCAAGTGACGCCGGCGTTGACCTCGTGCTGCACGGCTAGCATGGTCGGGCGGAGAGGGCGCTCATGGCCGCAAATCCCATCGTCGGTGTCGGCAAGGTCCGCTTCGGCAACAAGTTGCCGTTGGCGCTGATTGCCGGGCCGTGCGCGCTCGAGAGCCGCGCGCACGCCTTCGAAATGGCCACGGCACTCAAGGAGATTGCGGCGCGGCTCAACCTCGGCGTGGTTTACAAAACCTCGTTCGACAAGGCCAACCGCACCAGCGCCAAAAGCGCCCGCGGTATCGGCCTCGACAAGGCGCTCGCGATCTTCGCCGAATTGCGGGAAAAGCTCGGCGTGCCGGTGCTCACCGACGTGCATGAGCCGGCGCAGTGCGCGGCGGTCGCCGAGGTCGTCGACGTTTTGCAAATACCGGCCTTCCTGTGCCGGCAGACCGATCTTCTGATTGCGGCGGCAAAAACCGGACGCACGATCAACGTCAAGAAAGGCCAGTTTCTCGCGCCCTGGGACATGAGCAACGTCGTGGAAAAGATCACCGCTGCCGGCAATCACAATGTGCTGGTGACCGAGCGCGGCGTGTCGTTTGGTTACAACACGCTGGTCTCCGACATGCGCGCGCTGCCGATTTTGGCCGAAAAGACTGGAGCGCCGGTGATCTTCGATGCGACCCATTCGGTGCAGCAGCCGGGCGGGCAGGGCGCTGCATCGGGCGGCGAGCGCGAATTCGTGCCGGTGCTGGCGCGCGCGGCCGTGGCAGTCGGCATCGCCGGCGTGTTCATTGAGACCCATCAGGATCCGGATGAGGCGCCATCCGACGGGCCAAACATGATCCCGCTCAAGGACATGGAGCCGCTGCTTCAGCGCTTGTTGCAATTCGATAAGCTGGCCAAAAGCGGATAGGGCGCTTCACTCGCTCATCAGATGAATGGCGTTGGGCGCGACCTCAGCCACGACCGGGGCGTCTGGGCCGAGCTTCATCGCCTGCCATTGCGGTGCAAGCAAGTAAGCCTTGAGCGCAAAGCCGCAATCGACCTGCACCGCGGCCAACGGTCCGATAGTGCGTGAGCCGACAACGCGCCCTTGCAGCCGATTGACGGCGCCAGGCGGTTCGGAAGCGACACCGGCCCGTGAGAGCGTCACATCTTCGGCTCGAATTGCCAGCAACACGGAAGCTCGAGGGCTAGCGACATTCGGCGACCCGGCGGCGCGCAGCGTGCATTCGCCGACTGCGAGCGTGACGCCGTCCGATTGCGCGATAAGCTGGCCCGGCAGAATATTCTCGACGCCGACGAACCGTGCCACAAATGAATTGGCCGGCTTCCTGAAAATCTCCGCCGCCGAGCCGCTCTGCACGCCGGCGCCGTCGCGCAGCATGATCATCGTGTCGGCCAGCGCGAGCGCGTCGGCGTGGTCGTGGGTGACGAAGATCGCCGGAATGGCGAGCGCGCGCAGGAACGATTTCAGTTCCTCGCGCAGTTGGTCGCGGGTCTCGGTGTCGAGCGCGGAAAACGGCTCGTCGAACAGAAACAGATCGGGCGCGCTGGCAACCGCACGGGCCAGTGCCACGCGCTGCTGTTCGCCGGGGCTCAGTCCGGCCGGCCCGCGGTCGGCGAGGTGAGCGATGCCGAAATAGGATAACAGCGCTTGCGGATCGCCGTGCGCCGGCAAACGGGTGTCGTGTGCAATTGCGGCAGATGCCGCGCGGCTCCCGATCGCGACGTTCTGGGCGACGCTCAGATGCGGAAATAGCCCGAAATTCTGCACCACGAATCCGACCCGGCGGCGCTCCGGCGGCAAGGCGGTCACGTCGCGGCCACCAAAGAGAACGCGTCCGCCCTCGGGCCGATGAAAGCCGGCGATAGTCTCCAATGTGACGGATTTGCCGGAGCCGTTTGGGCCGAGGATGACAAGGATTCCACCGCGCGCCAGCGCGAAGCTCAGCTTCTTCAAGCGGAAGACGCCGAGCGTCAGGGACAGGGCCTCGACGGCGACTGCAGCGGTGGCGGCGCTCATCGATTGCCGGGCGCCGGCGTCCCGCGCTGCGCCAGCGCGCGCAGCAGCACGAACACGGCGAGCGATACGATGAGCAGCAACACCGCGGCCCCCGCGGCCTGCTCGAGGCCGAAGCGCAGGAACAGTTCGTAAATCATGACCGGCGCGGTCATCGGGTAATAGACCAGGATAACGACTGCTCCGAACTCGCTGATCGAACGCGCGTAGGTCAATGTCACGCCGGTCATGATGCTGTGCCAGGCCAGCGGCAGCGTGATGCGCAGAAACGTCCGCCACGGTCCAAGGCCCAGCGTGCGGGCGATCTGCTCGAGTCGCGGATCGACGGCCTCGAAGCCGATCCGCGCCGCATCGACCGTGTACGGTGCCGAGACGAACAGCATCGCCACGACAATTCCAGCGAGCGTGCCCCAGAACCTGAGCCCGACCAGCGTTTGCAGCGGCTCACCGAAAATGCCCTGACGGCCGAACACCATGAGCAGCGCGATGCCGGCGACCGTGTGCGGCACCGCAAGCGGCAGATCGATCAAAGCCGCGACCACGCCCTTGCCGAAAAATTGCGTGCGCGCCAGCACATAGGCGAGCGGCACGCCGACCAATGCTGCAAGCGTGGCGGACAGAAATGCGGCTTCGAGGCTGAGCGCGATGGCCGCGCGCACGTCCGCCATGCCGGCGATTTCGTCGAGATTCTGCGCCGATTGGTGCATGGCGAGCGCAACGAGCGGGATCACCAGGAAGGCGAGCAGTACGCTGCCGCAGAACCAGCACAACAGGTACAGCGTCCCGGGGCGGCTCGGTGCGCCGCGGGTGCGCCATGGGCTTTTGATCGAGCCCGGGCGGCTTGCCACAGCATCGACCGTCATTTTGCAGTCATGGGTTTCGCGTCAGGAGCCGGGCCACGGCTTCACCAGTTTCTTCAGCGCCGCCGGCATCGCCTCGATGTGCACCGCATAGGGCGGACTGAACGCGCCAAAACCGTTGTTCTTCATCACTGCCTGGCCGTCGGGCCCGAGCAGCAATGCGACGTATTTTTCCGCCAGCGCGGCATCCTTGCCGCCGTCGATCATGGTGACGGCATAGACGATCGGCTTGCCGAAAACGTCGCCGTTCTTGGTGTGGGCCACACCGTCCTTGTAAAGCGGCGCTTCGGCCGGATCGCTGAGGTTGATCTTGGCCGGCAAGTCGATGAACTTGAGATGATGCTGCAGGGCATCGGAGCGGTAGATCGCGAGGTAATCGATCTGGCCGAGCTGCAGCGCCGAGATCAGCGACGTCTCGGTGTCGCGCACATTGGCAAGCGGTGCATTGGCCAGCACGCTCTGCTCCAGGCCGGGCGCCTGGTAGAACTTTTCCGCGAGACTGAGCATCTGCACGGTCTGATATCCGGACGGGTCAGTGTCCGGATTGGAGCGGCCGATCTCGACGCCGGGCCGCGCCAGAATCTTGTACCAGTTCTGCGCGTTGATCTCGCCTGCGTATTTGCTCTTGTCGGTATAAACGAAGGTGATGGCGTTGCGGGCGAAGCCCGCGTACCAGGCCGCGTGCGCCGGCTTGGCGAACATATATTTGGGAATGACGTTGTAGTCGGCGACGGCGAGCAGATCGGCGTCCTGGTGCAAACCGGTAATCCGCTTCGCCATCATCACGCTGCCGCCGTACTGCGCCTGCACGGTAACGTTGGCGTTGTTCTTCTCAAACAGCGTATTGATCTGGCGGAATGGCACCGCCAGCGTGCCGGCGGCATAGATCGTCAGCGTGCTCGGCTCGGCGGCTTGCACGACCGATACGACATGCGGCATAACGGTGATGCTGCAGAACAGCGCGACGCAGGGACCGGATACGAACTTCATGGCTGGCTCGCTGATACATTGCGCGGAGGCATCGCATCAGTCATAGCAATGCACTTTCGCGGTTGCGCATCAAATTTAAAATTTCCGCAAAAAAATTGCAATGAATGTCGGGTTGCAATCATGGGCGCCGCCGATGAAGTAGGCTCATAGCCCTCACCCTATGAAACGCGGAGAATCTCGCTATCCCTGCCGTTCTGCGAATCGTCAGTCTCGTCGTGTTCGCCTCGACGCTGCTTTCGCGCGCCGTCGATCCGGCGATTCCGAAGATCGCGGCCGACGTCGGCGTCGATGTAACGCTCAACGTGGTCTGGTACGCGAAGCTGGCGCGTTCGTGCTGCTCGGCCCGGCTTCTACGTGCTGCACAACTGCATCCAGGCCCACGCCGCTGACCCGTGGCAGACCGCGCGCGGCCCTGCCATGTCGATGCATTCCTCGGCGTTCTTTTCCGGGCAGGCGATCGGGCTGATCTATTGCGGCTACGTCTTCGGCCATTTTCGGTCCCGGCGTGCTGCCGCTCATGGGCGCCGCCATGATCGCGACCATCGGCCTGACCTGCGCGCGCGTGCTGCGGCATCGGCGGCAAGGGCCGGGACTTGCCGAAGAGCCGTAAAATGCCCATCATGACGCCATCGGCCAGGGGTGCCGGCCTGCGGTCCGTTCTCGTCCGAATAGCGGTGAGATCGCAGCGGGGCCGGCTGAGATCAAACCCGTCGAACCTGTCTGTGTCATACCAGCGAAGGGAGCCGCGTCTGACGAACCACGCACCACATTCGACGAAGGGCGCTGCTCTCGGCAAAAGGCCGTGCATTGCGGTCGTCGGTGCCGGCGTCATCGGGCTTGGCATTGCCTGGCGCTTGGCGGGCCGCGCCACTGTCGAGGTTTTTGATCGGGGCGCCGCCGGTTCGGGTGCGAGCCACGCGGCGGCCGGCATGCTGGCGGCCTGCTGCGAAGCTGAGCCCGGCGAAGAGGATTTGGTCACGCTCGGCCGCGAGAGCCAGGAGCGCTGGCCCGGCTTCGCCGAGGAGCTTTTTCGCGCGAGCGGCATTGACGTCGAGCTACGCCGCGAGGGCACCTTGGTGCTGGCACTGACCGCCGACGACCAGGCGCAAATCGGCCATCATTTGGAGTTTCAGCAACAAAAACTGGGCTTGCCACTGCAATGGCTCTCGGCAGCGGAGACGCGCGCGCGAGAGCCGCATCTCGCCGGCAAGCTCGCTGGCGCGGTGTTCTCGCCGGAAGATCATCAGGTCGACAACCGCAAACTCGCCCAGGCGCTGCGCGTTGCCGCGGAGCGGGCCGGCGTCACTATTCATGAGCAGCGGCCGGTCAAGGAAATTTCGGTACGTGGCGGCCGCGCGACCGGCATCGTGCTCGAGGATGGAACGATTGTGCCGGCCGATATCATCGTGCTCGCCGCCGGCGCCTGGTCGCGCGGTATCGGCGGCTTGCCGCCGGATCGCCGGCCGCCGGTGCGCCCGGTCAAAGGTCAGATGCTGGCGCTGCAGATGGACGCCGCCGCGCCGCTGCTCAGTCACGTGCTCTGGGCGCCCGGCGTTTATCTCGTGCCGCGGCGCGACGGCCGGCTGATCGCCGGCGCTACGGTCGAGGAAAAGGGTTTTGACGAGACCGTCACCGCGGGCGGGTTGCTGACCCTGTTGGAAGCAGCGTGGCGTGCGGTGCCCGCCATCGAGGAATTGCCGGTCGCGGAAATCTGGGTCGGCCATCGGCCGGGCAGCCGCGACGATGCGCCGATCCTCGGCCGCGGTCCGCTCGACGGCTTGTTCTATGCTACCGGGCACCACCGCAACGGCATTCTGCTTACGCCGGTCACCGCCGATGCGATGGCGCGCCTGATCCTCGACAACGTGGTCGATCCGACGATCCAGCCGTTCGGCCTGGAGCGCTTCTTGCCGGCGCGCGCGGCCGAGTGAAAAGGAAACCGATGAGCGATCAGCAAGCCCTCGACGGCCACATCCGCGTCAATGGCGTGAGCGAGCCGCTGGCGGCTGCCACGCTGGAGCAATTGCTGTTGGAAAAGGAAGTCGACACCGGCCAACGCGGCATCGCGGTCGCGCTCAATGGCGCGGTCGTGCCGCGCGCCGCCTGGTGCGACACTGCGCTCAAGCCGGGCGACAGCGTGGAGATCGTGCGCGCGCGGCAGGGTGGCTAGGAGCGAACGTCATGTCCGATCCGCTGATCATTGCCGGCCATCAATTCGGCTCGCGGCTGTTCCTCGGCAGCGCCGGCTATCCGAACCGCAAAATCATGCTCGATTCGGTCGCCGCCAGCGGCACCGAAATGGTCACGGCCTCGATCCGCCGCATCAGCCTCGCCGGCGACGACGAGAGCTTGGTCGACCTGCTCGCCGGCCGGGTCAAAAAGTTCCTGCCCAATACGGCGGGCTGCCAGACCGCCAAAGACGCCGTACTCACCGCCGAACTCGCCCGCGAGGCACTGGACACCAACTGGATCAAGCTCGAAGTCATCGGCGATCGCGAGCTGCTTTATCCCGACGTCGAGGAACTGGTGCGCGCCACACAAATGCTGGTGGCGAAAGGTTTCGTCGTGCTGCCGTACTGCACAGAGGATCCGGTGACCTGCCGCAAGCTCGCCGACGCGGGCGCGGCCGCCGTGATGCCGCTCGGCGCACCGATCGGTTCCGGGCTCGGCATCTGCAACCCGCATCTCATCGAGCTTGTCTGCGCCCGTTCGCCGGTGCCTGTCGTGCTCGACGCCGGCATCGGCACCGCATCCGACGCGGCGCTCGCCATGGAACTTGGCTGCGCCGCGGTCCTGATCAACACTGCTATATCGAAGGCCCGCGATCCGGTGCTGATGGCGAAAAGCATGCGGGCGGCCGTCGAAGCCGGCCGCCTGTCGCGCCTTGCCGGCCGCATCGCCAAGCGCACCCACGCCGAGCCGTCGAGCCCGCAATTCGGGCTGGTCGGGACGTAACTTTTTTCGAGAGTACGGACCTTATCCTAGCGAGGCTTCGCCTCAGACCGACGAGGCGTGTATAGTGCCTATCACATAGCGGAGGACTTGGCGCGCTCATCGACGGATTATCAAACGACGGTCGAACGGCAGCTTGGTTCGCCAGATTGTTTCTAGGCTCCCTCCGGGGACATCGCCACTGCATGGCACTAACCGTCCGATTCAACTCAGCGTCACCAACGAAGCGAAGGGCTTAGTCCAAAGCGTATTGCGCACCGTTGCCTGCGCGAATTGTCGCGTTCGAGGAGGAGGAGGACGTTTATGCTCGCTTTGAAAACTTGACACATTTACGCCAAGTGTCGCTCGTCAAGCAGGGCTAGAGTATGGGAAGCTAACTGAGATTCACTGTGTTTGCACCAATTTCGCTCTGTCCAAACATACTGTCGAGCATGTTCGGTAAGCGCTGCGCTACGATAGTGATCGCCCCGCGCAGCGTTTCACAATGCTGAGGATACGGATGAGGATCACCGGGACTTCTGATTTCCATATTACCCACACAGGAGCGACACCACGGGCGCGCCCAGCATGCTCTACACTCGGCGATGTCCGCTTTGGTCAATACGTTGGCGTTCGCATCAATTGACGTTCTATAAGCCTCATTGTTAGTAAACATATTGCATTGATAAAGGTCGCCGTCACTCGCAACCGCGAGATTAGAAACGCCGGCAGGGCAATAATAGTCGGTTCCTGGTGCCCTAATCTGACCAATAATCTCGCTGAGAAGCCCATAAGGCATAATTCTGCCAGCCTCAAATTCATCAATAGCAAAATTCAGTGCGTCAAGTTGCATACCGACCACTGTTCGCCAATCGCCATGCTCATTAAAGCCTAATTCGTCACCGGGCGCAGTTGATACCGGGACGACATCGATCGTTTCAGCTCCCGTTCCATTCAAATATTTTAAAAGATCAACAACTGAAATCCCGGCTTCTACGTGGCGATAAGTATATGTGCACTCAATATCGAAGGAAATGCCATGCTTCTTCAGTAGCGCCAAATTGCCCATAATTTCGGCATGGCTACCGCCGCCCTTCTTTGTCGGCCGAAGCAGATCGTGAATTTCTGCTCCGCCGTCCAAACTCACAACGAGAGAAAAGGCATGCTTCTTGAAAAGATCGATGTGCTCATTCGACATGACTGTAAGGTTCGTCACAGCACTTAAGGCGGGTTTAGCCGACAGGACGCCTCGTTCAAATAGTTCTTTGCTCACATCAGCGACCGCTTCCATCGCTGCCAGATTTAGAAGCGGTTCGCCTCCGATGAACTGAACAAGTTTTATGTATCCATGTTCGCGAGCAGCCTCGCGAAGTTTACTCACCGCGACTTGAGGTGAAATGCGCATGGCCGAGCCGCCATACTCTCCACCGAGAGCGTAGCAATACTTACAGCCTAAATTGCATGTCTGGGTAGAGTTGATAGTAAGGCGGCTCAGCATTCTTCCCGCCTCTATGTCTTAGGCGCCAGCACAGCCGTTTCCGCAGTTTCCGTCAGCGCGCATGCCGCCGATGAGCCGTTCAAATTTTAAAGAGTCTTCAGTCGACATCTTCCCAGCCAGCGCGCCAACAGCCTCGATCTTCGCCTTCACTGCGTCGACCATTCCTTGTGCGAGTTTGTCGGCGGCTTCCGCGGTTAGACCGTCGAAATTCACGATTATCTGACCAGCCATGAGGTGAACTCCGTGTCTGCTTGATGGGAATGGGAACCGATTTCTCGCATGCTAGCATTTTGGCTCACATGCGACTGTAACTGAATCAACGTTAGCGCGAATTAGTGACCAACGCAAGTCGAAATTTTATCAATGAAATCAAGTAAGAATGCCAAGCCGCTGAGCCCTATTTCGTCGTTGCAGGGGACGTGAACAACGCGAAATTTTCCGTTGCCGTCATTGGCATCAAGTTTTAGACATAGATGTGTGCTGTGTTTCGAGTCGAGCGCGCGAGGGGACGCGGCGATGCGGAACTTTTCCGTTTGGCTTGTCGAGTTCGGCAAGCTCGTGGCCGGCAAGTTTTTGGGCGGCCGGCGGCTTCACCCGATCACGGCCCAATGTCCGATCTGCCGGCAGATGGTTCGCCTGCACGTCAATCGGGCAGGCCGCCGCCACGTCTACGGCCATGCGCGCGAACTCTACGAGGGCGCGCGGCTGTCGGTGCATTACACCGCCGAGGCCAAATGCGTCGGCTCGGGCGCGCGCAAGCCGTTCGATCCGCATCCGGCCGAGCACCAGCACTTCAAGCTGCCCAACGCGCTGCTCGATGAGTAACGTGGCTTAAGTCAGCAGTTCCCGCACCATCGGAATGACCTTCGTGCCGTAAAGCTCGATGCTGCGCATGAGCTTGTCGTGCGGCAGCGCGCCCTGGCTGTATTTCATGTCGAAGCGGACGATGCCGAGAGTCTTGGCGGTGGCGGCGATCTTGCGCGCCACCGTCTCCGGCGCGCCGATGTGAAGTGCGCCGGCGCCGGCTTCGTAATCGAACGAGGCGCGTGTCACCGGCGGCCAGCCGCGCTCGGCGCCAATGCGGTTGCGCGACAGCTTGTAGTGCGGCCACAGCTCTTCGCGTGCCTGCTCGTCGCTGTCCGCCACATAGCCGTGCGCGTGCAGGCCGATCGCCTGCGCCGGCCGGCCGCGCTGCGCGAAAGCGCGATGATACAGTTCGACATAGGGCACAAACCGGTTCGGATCGCCGCCGATGATGGCGAGCATCAGCGGAAAATCGTAGGCCGCGGCGCGGACCACCGATTGCGGACTGCCGCCGACGCCGATCCAGGTTTTCAGCGGCCCGCCTTCGAGCGGTGGAAAGACCTTCTGATTGGTCAGGGCGGGGCGGGTCTTGCCTTGCCAAGTCACCGTTTCCTGCCGGATCAACGCCGCGAACAGATCGAGCTTTTCCTCGAACAGCTCTTCGTATTGCGCAAGGTCGTAGCCGAACAGCGGAAACGACTCGGTGAACGAGCCGCGGCCGAGCGTGATCTCGGCGCGCCCGCTGGACGCGGCATTCAGGCTGGAAAAACGCTCGAACACGCGAACCGGATCGTCGGATGAGAGTACCGTGACGGCCGAGCCGAGCGCGATGCGCTTGGTGCGGCCGGCAATCGCGCCGAGCACCACTTCGGGCGCCGAAATGGCGAAGTCCGGCCGGTGATGCTCGCCGACGCCGAACGCCTCGATCCCGAGCGCATCGGCGAGCGCCGCTTCCTCGATCACGTCGCGGATCACCTGGGCGTGTGACAAAAGCTCGCCGTCTGCGCCGACGGTGATGTCGCCGAACGTGTCCAGGCCGAATTCGATACGCTGCATCATGCAATTAAGACCCTGGCCAACTCGTTATCTGCATGGAGAATTTCAGACGAGTCTACAATGGAACGGTGGCTGCCAGCGCCATTCGACTTGCAGCATCAAATAAATTCTTGTCATGCGTCCAGAGCGTCGTACCGGGCACTAAGCGCGCGGAAGCAAGTAAGTGCGCATCAACATAACCGATGCCGGTACCGAAAAGCTTCTTTTCATTAATAAAGTGAAGCGCTTCTTCATGTGATGCCACAGCTGCTTGCGTGATCTCAAGCAGCGCATTCAAGACCAGTTCCCTTTGGCGTATGTAGCCGAGTGCGATTTCGCCAATGATAAAAGGATGGATCAAGGCCTGCTGGTCGTCCAGCAGCCGCGCGAGAGTTTTGTTCCCGGCGCGGAGGTGTTCAACCCAAATCGAAGTATCGACGAGTATCACCTCGACGTGGGCCTTCTTCGACGCGGTGCGCGCAGGTCAGGCTCGCTGCCTCCAAGCCTAGCCAACCGTCGCGCCGCCTCGCGCTCGATCAAGGCCTTCAGCGCTTCGCGGACAAGAGCCGATTTTTCCGTCATGCCCGTATATGCTTGCGCCTGGGCCAGCAGCTTGTCGTCGAGCGCTAATGTTGTGCGCATTGAAATCTCCTTATTCGCACCTGATCTATCATCATTTGATGACAATTCCAATGCCTGAGCCGGCCCGTCCTATTCCGCCTCGAACAACGCCAGCATCGCGCCGGTATTGCCGCCGGCCGCCATGTCGGGGCAGGTGCTGATCGCGGCGAGCAAATTCATCTCCGCGCGCAACCTAACGTGCGCGCCCGGCGGCTTCGGGCGCAGATGTGAATGTTCGGGTTCCGCCGGTGTCGCCGTGAATGATCATATTCTGGAAAATGTTGAACGGGATTGGCACGCCCTCGATGGCGATGCCGTAGGGCGCGAGCGCGGTGCCGAGATTCTCGGTGCAGCCGCGCGGCGGCATTTCCGCCAGAGGCCGGCCGTAGGTCCTTTCCCAAATGCCCTTGGCGGCGGCGAGCTCGTGGCGCTTGCGGCTGCACATGCCTTCCTGCAGGTCGTGATGGTCTTCGAACGTATCCTCGACAATGGTCATCATGGTGTTGTTGAGCTTGGAGATCAGCTGGTCGCCGGTGGAGATGAAGATCTTGCGCTGATTGGCCTTGGTGCGCGCCTGGTCGAAGCGCTCGCGCAGGTTTTCGCGGCAGAAGCAGACGAAATCGATGATGGTCTACGAGGTGACGCGCACCGCTTGGCCGGACGTCATGTCGAAGGCGAAGCCGACATTGCGCCGAAGCTCATGTTGCCACAGCATTTTTTTTGGCCATGTGTTTTACCGTCCCTGCAGAAATTGGTTTTGGCGCCGCCGCGGTGCGCGGCGATGGCTATTCGGCGATCGCCCTCGCGGCTTTTTGAATCACGTCCGGCGGAATGGCGTAAAGCTCGGCGAGGAGCTTGCGGTCGGCCGGAATGCCTGGCGGCGCCGCGAACGGCCGGCCGATACGGAAGGCAAAGAATAAAGCCAAACCAGCTATTGCAGCTCCAGATACCTTGGCCCGAGGAGGACGTTCGTAAGACCATCGCGTCACAAGTCCAGAAGTTCTTCGACGCCTTAGCCGAGGCCGGCGCGTTGCGGGAGCAGGCGATCGAAGTTGCGATAGAGGCCATTGGACTGACTAGCCTGAGAACCACGCAACCGCGGCGTAAACGAACTAAGAAGAGTTAGCCACCATCGAACAACAATAGGCTGCTATGTGGAGAGACGGCAGGGAACGACAGAAGACAGGTTGGCGGAAGGGGTGAGATTCGAACTCACGAGGGAGCGTAACCCCCTGCCGGTTTTCAAGACCGGTGCCTTAAACCACTCGGCCACCCTTCCGGGCCTTCAATGTACTCGTTTTTTTGTGCGCCGCCATCGCGGCTGAAAACGTGCGCGGTGGATCGAGCGTGGGCCGCCATGGCGCGACCATTTCTTCCAGGTTAATTTGTAAGTGCGCGCCGCACATGGACCCCAATATAATCGCATGCGCGATCATGCTATGGTGCCGGCCGGCCCGTCGCAAATCTTACCTAAGCCAAGGGAATCGAAACCTTTGCCAGTCGCCGACGCGATCGCTGCCCGGCTCAAGGCTCGTGGCGAAACCATTGCGGTCGCCGAATCCGCGACCGGCGGTTTGATCGCCGCGGCGCTGCTCGCCGTGCCGGGCGCATCGGCCTACTTTCTAGGCGGTGCGGTCGTCTATACGCGCCAAGCGAAACAGCTTCTGCTCGGCATCGACGACGCGGCGCTTGGGCAATTTCGTTCCGCGACGGAGCCGCACGCCTTGCTGCTGGCGCGCCATGCGCGTGCTCGATTCGCGGCCACATGGGGACTTGCCGAAACCGGAGCAAGCGGACCGAGCGGCAACCGCTATGGCGATCCAGCCGGGCATACCTGCCTCGCGATTGTAGGGCCCTCCGAGCGGGCGGTCACGCCGGCAACCGGCAGTTCCGACCGCATCGCAAACATGCGCGCATTCGCGGCAGCGGCCCTTGAACTCTTGGCAGGGGTGCTCGACCCCGAGCGAGTGCCGTGACGTTCACCAAGGCCAACGCGCCGCATTGCGGTTCAACGGCGCGCTGCGGTATCGGTATCGCAATAGGCGCGACCGGGCGGCACCCCCATCCCCCGACACCCTGCCGCCCGGCTACACAGCCTAGTTCGAGGCACGGACTAAGCACTCCAAGACTAGATCGGCCTTGGAGTGCTTTTTGTGGCGGAATTGGGCCGCCGGGAAATTTGCCGAGGACCGTTGCTTTTTTGACACGCGGCGCACGCGGCCTGCTCGGTATCGCTACAAATCCGAAGCGAAAGAAAACGCCTCAACCCAATCATCAGCGAAAACCAGGTCCAACCCTGGGGGCGCCCTGTGCAAGATCAATGTTGTTCTGTTTGACATCCCGAGATGACGCTCAAGGACTTCAGCCACGGCCTTTTGCATTGCCGCGAGCGCCCGCCGTTTGCCTTTTTCCTGCCACCGAGGGGCCGGATGTTTGGGTTCCATGGGCGCGTACCCGTCCCAAAGATGGGACAGAGTACGTTGTGACAAGCCAACAGCAAGCGGCTGTCGCGGAGCCGCCGAGCCGGCTTGAGCCAAGGTCCCGTGATGGGATGTGTTGCAGTGGTAAGACCCCATGACGGTAGTGGACAGAGCACGTACGGCGCTGCGCCAAGCCGTAGCTGACCGGGAAACCGCACAAGGGCGATTGGCGCTGGCCAAACAGGCTGAGCAACGCGGCGAGGAATTATACCTCGTCCGCGCGCGGGAGCTGGCTAACTTCGACGATGTCGAGCTAGCCATCGTGAACTTCCGTGCCGAGGCGTTCAAGCACGCGATATCCGGCGCCGACGCACCCGGGCTGGAATTGCCCGATGACATAGCGCTTCGGCGAGCGATGCGTGACGCCGCCCGCGACCATCTGAGCGCGGCGAAAGCGGCGCATGATGGCCTCGTTGCTGACGTCGCCCGAGCAGAAAACGAGCTAGCGGAGGTGAATGAAAAAGTCGCTGTTGCGGCGATCGGCGTTCTTGTTGCCGAAGCCGTGCAACAGGCGGGTGCCCTGACCAAGCTCTGGGAGGATTTGTTGCAGAATTACGATCGGCTGCGCGCACTCGCCGATTGTCGGCTGCAGTATGCTGGAGGTTTGCATCCGATCAGCTTGCCGGCGAACATCACCGCCGCGTTGAAAACCATGGCCGAAGTGAACGAAAAAGGGCCGAGCCAGCGAGCTGCGCAAGCCGCCGAGCTTTGGTGCCGCTGGTTCAAAGCATTACTCGACGATCCGGACGCTGCGGAGCCGTTTCAGCAGAGCGCGATTTCACCCGGCGGTGAGACAGCCGATGCTCCCGACAGCCGCGCGCGGAGTGTCGCCTAAGCTTCATGCATCAGAACTGCAGCCGCACCGGCACGGTACGGTACGGTGGGCCACGGCATGTTCTGTCGCCGCGCAAGCCGCGAGAACTGCTGATAATCCCATGCGTCATCACCTGTTGCAGGAAACGATTTTGGGCTGCTAGACCAGCGCGGCCAATCGACAGCCAGGGGAGAGCGATGTCGAGGAGTAAAGCGCATCTTGTCGTCGCCGGCCTGATAGGGGCGTCGGCGCTGGGCGTACCGGCGCACGCGGCCGATTACTACAAGGGCAAGACCTTCACCATCGTGGTCGGCTTCTCGCCCGCCGGCGGCTACGACCGTTATGCGCGCAATCTCGCACGCTATCTCCCCGATCACATCCCCGGCCATCCCAACGTCATCGTGCAGAACATGCCGGGCGCCGGCAGCCTGACCTCAGTGCGGTATCTTGACCTGACCGCGCCGAAAGACGGCACGGTGATGACCATCTTCAATGCCGGCCTCGTCACCCAATCCATTGTGCAGCCGGAGCGCGTCGGCATCGATTTCCGCAAATTGGCCTGGGTCGGCATCGTCACGCCGGATTACCGCGTCTGCTATGGCTACGGCCCCAACGGCATTTCCAGCTGGGATCAGCTGATGCACAGCAAAAAGCCGTTCATCGTCGGCTCGACCGGCAAGGGCTCGGGCAACTACATCAACGGCGCCACCTTGCGCGAAGTGTTTCATGCCCCGGTCAAGCAGGTGCTCGGTTTTCCGGGTAGCGCCGAGCAGCGGCTCGCCATCGAGCAGGGCGAGCTCGACGGCGATTGCGGCTCGTACAGCTCGATCCCGATCGACTGGATCAAGAAAGGGCTCGTGCATAGCTTCGTGCGCTTCATCAGGGACAAGCCGCTGGAGATTCCGGCAAGCGCCACGTTCATCGGTGATTTCGCCAGCAGCGACCAGCAGCGGCAATTGCTGCGCGTGCTCAACGGCGGTAACGAGGTTGGCCGACCATTCATCATGTCGAAGCAAGTGCCGGCGGATCGCCTTGCGATCGTCCGCCAAGCGTTCGACGAGACCATGAAGGATCCGGGCTTTTTGGCCGACATGGCCAAGGAAGAGCTGCCGGTGCATCCGCTGAGCGGCGCGCAGGCGGAGAAGATCGTCAACGAGCTTGCCGGTGTGCCTGCCAACATCGTCGCGCTGGCGAAGCCGATCTACCAGTAGCAGGAGTCAGGCTATCAGGGATCAGGGATCAGGGATCAGGGATCAGGGATCAGGAGTCAGTGCCCAGATCCCCTGATTCCTGATAGCCTGATTCCTGATGCCTGACCCCTGACGTCCTGATCCTGGATTCAACCTCCTATTCACTATGGGGGCGGGCTCGCCGGTTTCCGCCACATTGTGACCACGCTAGAATTCGATACGTAAACGGTGGGTGCGGGGTCGGGGACAATGGGGCGTCGGGCCAGCGCGGCGTGGCGGCGTTTCGGGCCGGTCTGCGTCTGCGTGGTGGCCTGCCTCCTGCTGGCCCATTGCTCGAGTTCGCGGATCGATCCGCGGTATGGCGTTGCGGCAAGCCCGCTTGCCATCGACAATCCCGATGAACCGATACCCAAGGGCGGCGGCGTCTATCGGGTCGGCGCGCCTTATGTGGTGGCCGGTCGCGTCTACGTGCCGGAATATGAGCCGCGTTACCGTGCCATTGGCTTAGCCTCCTGGTACGGCGACGATTTCCACGGCCGCTACACGGCGAACGGCGAGGTTTTTGACCGCGACGGCATTTCGGCTGCGCATCCGACCATGCCGTTGCCGAGCTATGCGCGCGTGACCAATCTCGATAACGGCCGGTCCATCATCGTGCGCGTCAACGACCGCGGCCCTTATGCTCGTGACCGTGTCATCGACGTGTCGGCGCAGGCGGCAAAACTCTTGGAGTTTTACCGGCGCGGCACCGCCCGGGTGCGTGTCGAATATGTCGGGCCGGCGCCGATCGAAGGGACCGCCGATCACGTTCTGGAAGCGACCTTGACGCAAAATCGGCCGGCGCCGGCGCCGAGCGACATGCGGCTGGCCCGGTTTCCACCGGCACCGCCGCCGGTGCCGATGCCGATTATGGCGAGCCTGGCGGGTCGGTCTCCGGCGCCTGCACCGCGGCCGATTGCGCCCGCGATGTCGTACGCCGAGCCGCTGGGCATGGACGGCACTGCCCAATTTCTCAACGGCCGCGGTCTCTACTGAGAGAGGCTTTCGGACAGGCTGCGGTCACCGATCCGCGTCATTTTTGCGTGTGCGGATGGGCGCCCTATTGTGCGCATGATCGAGGCGCGACAAGCTCATCGGGTGTTTTTGGGTTTGCGGAGCCGGCAGTGCGGACGACAGACCGAACGGGGAGGCGGCGCACCGCGCTTTGCGGCCTGGCGGCACTTTTGGCGATCGCGTCGCTCGCCGCTGCCGTCCTTGGTACCGGCAACGGGTTGGCAGCCACGCCGAGCATGACCGGCGGCGGCAAAAAGCCCGAGTTTCAGACCAGCGTGCCGAACGTCGTGCTGCTTGACCCGGCCAGCGACAGCATTCTGTTCGAGAAGAACGCCGACCAGCCGGTCGAGCCGGCCAGCCTTGCCAAGCTCATGACCCTCGAATTCGTCTTCCACCAGATCAAGGAGGGCAAGCTCAAGCTCACCGATCAGTTCACCATCAGCGAGAACGCCTGGCGCAAGGGCGGTGCGCCGTCGCACGGCTCGACCATGTTCGCCGCCATCCATAGCCAAGTGAGCGTCGACGATCTGATCCGCGGCATCATCGTGGATTCAGCTAACGATGCGTGCATGGCCCTCGCCGAAGGGCTGGTCGGCAACGAAGCGGCCTTCGGCGCGATGCTGACCAAGCGCGCGCGCGAGATCGGGCTCGATCATTCCACCTTCACGAATTCGACCGGCTATTCCGATCCGGGTCTGCGCGTGACGGTACGCGATCTCGCCCAACTCGCCCGCTACATCATCAAGACCTATCCGGATTTTTATCCCTACTTCGCACAGCGCGAGTTCGCCTGGAACAAGATCAATCAGCAGAACCGCAATCCGCTCCTCGGCATGGGGCTTGGCGCCGACGGGCTGAAAACCGGCGAGACTGCCGAGGCTGGTTTCGAGCTGGTCGGCTCGGCCGTGCAGGATGAACTGCGCCTGATCGTCGTCCTCGCCGGCGCGAAATCGGACAAGGAGCGCGCCGAAGAGGCGCGCAAGCTTCTCGAATGGGGTTTTCACGATTTCGAAACCCGCGTGCTATTTGCCGAAGGCCAGGCCGTCGGCGAAGCAAAGGTGTTCGGCGGCGCAAGCAGCTATGTGCCGCTGGTCGGGCCCGGTATCGTGCGGGTGATGATGCCGCGCGACAGCGATGAGCGGCTGTCGGCTCGCATCGTCTATACCGGCCCGGTGCCGGCGCCTGTGGTAAAGGGCCAACCAATCGGCAAGCTCATCGTGAACCGGGGTGACAACCTTGCACTCGAAGTACCGCTGCGTGCCGCTGCGGATGACCGCCGCGGTTCGATGTCGAAACGCGCCATGGATGCCGTCACCGAGCTGATGATCGGCCTGTTCCGCGCCGGCGTCCATCGGCTATGATGCCATGCTTGTTTGCGCGTATTGGCCGGGGCATCGGCGCTCCGCCAATCCTATATTGTCCGAAGCTTAGATGCCGCATGCAAAAGAGCAGCGAAACCATTGATCGCAATGGATGACCGCGTGATCACTCCGACAATGCCCCGGAGCGAGCCGGCCCGAGCCGGTTCGGCGCGCGGCAAGTTCATCACGTTCGAAGGCGGCGAGGGCACCGGAAAGTCGACCCAGGCCGCGACCCTGGCGCGCCGGCTGGAATCCCTGGGCGTCGGGGTGCTGCTCACGCGCGAGCCCGGCGGCTCGCCTGGCGCCGAGATCATCCGCCACGTGCTGCTGTCTGGGGCGGCAAAACCATTCGGGCCGGAAGCCGAAGCCATGCTGTTCGCCGCCGCGCGCGAAGACCACATCAGATGCGCCATCAAGCCGGCGCTGGAGACCGGGAAATGGGTGGTGTGCGACCGCTTTGCCGATTCCACGCGCGTCTATCAGGGCGCGGTTGGGTCGGTCGATCCGCGCCTGATCAAGGCCTTGGAACGCGTTTCGGTCGGCGAGCTAAAGCCCAACCTGACGTTCATCCTCGATTTGCCGGTCACGACGGGATTAAAGCGCGCCGCCGGGCGGCGTCGCGGCTCGCAGCCTGATCGGTTCGAGGCCGAGCAACTCGAATTTCACGAAAAGCTGCGCCGCGCCTATTTGGCGCTGGCCGAAGCGGAGCCGGAGCGCTGCGTCGTCATCGACGCCAGCATGAGCAAGAAAGAGGTCGCCAGGCGGGTGTTGAACGCTGTGAACGCCCGGCTCGATCCGGCCATGAGTCCAATGATCTACGACAATCTGACCACATGAACGCGCCGCCAAAGTCGCACGTCACGAGCTTCACGGCATGAGCCGAGACGACGAAGACGAAGCCGAGACTCCGCATCCGCGCGGTACGATGGCGCTGTTCGGCCATCAAGCGGCCGAGCAAGCCATGCTGGCGGCCTATTGCGGCGGCCGCGTGCCCCATGCCTTCCTTGTGGTCGGGCCGAAGGGCATCGGCAAGGCGACGCTGGCGTATCGCATGGCGCGTTTCGTCCTTGCGCATCCCGATCCGGTAGCGGCCGTGGTGCAGGGCGCTGCCTCGCTCGCCGTCAACCCCGATCATCCGGTGGCGCGCCGCGTCGCGGCCCGGGCGCATGGCGACCTGCTCGTGATCGAACGCACCGTCAACGAGCGCGGCGTGCTGCGCCAGCAGATCGCGGTCGACGACGTGCGCCGCACCGTGTCGTTCTTCGGCTCGACCGCAGGGGAGGGCGGCTGGCGCATCGCCATCGTCGACGCGGTCGACGAGCTCAACGCATCGGGTGCCAATGCGCTACTCAAGATTTTGGAGGAGCCGCCGCAGCGCGCGCTGCTCTTGCTGGTCAGCCATTCGGCGGCGCGGGTGCCGGCGACGTTGCGCTCGCGCTGCTGCATGGTGCGGCTGCGGCCGCTGGCGGAAGCCGACGCGGCGGCGGCGGTTGCCGCCGTCACCGGCCGCGCCGCGGACCACCCACAGGTTGTGGCCGCGGCAGCTGCAGGGGAGGGCAGCGTCGCACGCGCGCTGGCGCTGCTCGACGAGGACGCTCTTGAACTTCGCCAGCGCGCTGTCGCCCTGCTCGATCGCCTGCCGGCGCTCAACGCCGATGCGCTGCACGCGCTGGGCGATGCGCTCGCCGGCACCGATCCGCAGCCGCTCGCGGCTTTCGTCGACACCGTCAACGCCTGGCTGTCGCAGCGCGTGGAAGCGGCACCGGAAGAAATCGGCCGACTGGCGCGGCTCGCCGATGCCTGGGAGCGCATTAATCAATCCGCCCGCGACGCCGAAATCTACAATTTAGAGCGAAAGCCGTTTGTTTTCGGGGTGTTCGGCTTGCTTGCCGAGGCGACGCGCGATTGATACCTACGGCGGATGCTGGGCAAACCCTTTTACGTCACCACAGCGATCGCCTACCCGAACGGGCCGCCGCATATCGGTCACGCCTACGAGGCCATTGCCACCGACGCCATCGCCCGTTTCGCACGGCTCGACGGTCGCGACGTGTTTTTCCTCACCGGCACCGACGAGCACGGCATCAAGATGCTGCAGACCGCGGCCAAGGAGCAGCTGACGCCGCGGCAACTGGTCGAGCGCAACGTGCCGCGCTTCCAGGCCATGGTACGCAAGTTCAATTGCTCGAACGACGATTTCATCCGCACCACCGAGCCGCGGCACTATCGCTCCTCGGAAGCGATCTGGCAGCGCATGGAGGAGGCCGGTGACATCTATCTCGACACGTATTCCGGCTGGTACTCGGTGCGTGACGAAGCCTATTACGACGAGAGCGAAACCCGCCTCGACGACAAGGGCCAGCGCGTCGGCCCGCAAGGCACGCCGGTCGAATGGGTCGAAGAGGAGAGCTATTTCTTCAAGCTGTCGGCTTACCAGGACAGGCTGCTCGAGCTCTACAACCGTGTTTCGGATTTCGTGCTGCCGAGAGAGCGCATGAATGAGGTCGTGAGCTTTGTACGCGGCGGCCTGAGGGACTTGTCGATATCGCGTACCACTTTCGATTGGGGCGTGAAGATTCCGGACGATCCTAGACACGTGATGTATGTCTGGGTCGACGCGCTGACGAACTACATCACCGCGGTTGGCTATCCTGATATCAAGAGCGAAAAATTCAAGAAATATTGGCCCGCCGATCTGCACGTCATCGGCAAGGATATCGTGCGGTTTCACGCGGTGTATTGGCCGGCTTTCCTGATGTCGGCCGGAATCGAGGTGCCGCGGCGCATTTTCTCCCACGGGTTTTTGTTCAACCGCGGCGAGAAAATGTCGAAGTCGGTCGGCAACGTCG
Source organism: Xanthobacteraceae bacterium (assembly GCA_030037885.1). Lineage (GTDB taxonomy): Bacteria > Pseudomonadota > Alphaproteobacteria > Rhizobiales > Xanthobacteraceae > BOG-931. The sequence goes on from JASHPU010000117.1 coordinate 31,868, forward strand.
TCGACCCGTTTGCGCTCGCCGACGCCTACGGCGTCGATCAGCTGCGCTATTTCCTGCTGCGCGAAGTGCCGTTCGGCCAGGACGGCAATTACAGCCACGAGGCCATCGTCAACCGCATCAACGCCGACCTCGCCAACGATCTCGGCAATCTGGCGCAGCGCTCGCTGACCATGGTGGCGCGCGGCTTCGGCGGCGTGCTGCCGAAGCCTGCGGCGTTCAGCGCTGCCGACCAGGCGATTCTCGGCGCCGCTGACGCCCTGGTCGGCAAGGCGCACAACGCCATGGCGACCCAGCAGCTCCATCAGGTGCTCAACGCGGTTTGGGCCGTGGTCGCCGACGCCAACCGCTACTTTGCCGGCGAGGCGCCATGGGCGCTGGCGAAGACCGATCCGGGGCGGCAGGGCACGATCCTTTATGTCACCGCCGAAGTGCTGCGGCAGATCGCGATCCTCGCGCTGCCGTTCATGCCTGACGCGGCCGGAAAGTTGCTCGATCTGTTAGCGGTGCCGGCGGATGAGCGTCTATTCTCGTTCCTCGGCGGTGAGCAGCGGATCGCTGCCGGCGCCAAGTTGCCGGCACCCGCGCCGGTGTTTCCGCGTTATGTCGAGCCGGATGCCCGCGCGGCGCAATGATGATGATGATGATGATGATGAGAATGACGTCATTGCGACGAGCGAAGCGACGAAGCAATCCCCCCACCCTAACCCTCCCCCGCAAGCGGGGGAGGGAAAGGAGGGGGCCCTGGATTGCTTCGCTGCGCTCGCAATGACCAGGAGTGGCCATGCTGATCGACAGCCATTGCCATCTCGATTTTCCCGATTTCGCCGCCGAGCTCGACGGCGTGATTTTACGCGCGCGGCAGGTCGGCATTGCGTGCCTGGTCACGATATCGACACGGGTGCGCCGTCATGGCGAGGTGCTGGCGATCGCCGAACGATTTTCCGACGTTTATTGCTCGGTCGGCACGCATCCGCACTACGCCCACGAAGAGCTGGACCTGAGCGCTGCCGATCTCGTGGCGCGCACGCGTGCCGCCAAGGTCGTAGCGCTGGGCGAAGCGGGGCTCGACTATCATTACGACAACTCGCCGAGGCAAGCGCAGGAGCGCGGCTTCCGCACCCATATCGCCGCGGCGCGCGAGAGCGGGCTGCCGCTCGTTATCCATTCGCGCGAGGCCGACGCCGACACCGCGCGCATTCTCGAAGAGGAAATGGCACAAGGCGCATTCAAGGCGGTGCTGCATTGCTTCACCGGCGGCGCCGACCTCGCGCGCCGCGCCATTGCGCTCGGCCATTTTATCTCGTTCACCGGCATCCTGACCTTCAAGAACTCCACCGCTTTGCGCGCCATCGCCGCCGCATTGCCGGCCGACCGCATCCTGGTCGAAACCGATGCGCCGTACCTCGCGCCCGGCCGCTACCGCGGCAAACGCAACGAGTCTGCTTATGTGGTCGAGACCGCCAACGTTCTTGCCGAAACGCGCGGCGTATCGTTCGATGAGATCGCGCGGCAGACGACGGAGAATTTTTTCAAGCTGTTCGCCAAGGTGCCGCGGCCTGCGGAAGCCGATGCATCGCGGCATGCGGCTCAATTGCATACACCGGCAGCATGACCTCACAAGCGACGCTGAAATTCACGATTTTGGGCTGCGGCTCGTCGGGCGGCGTGCCGCGCCCGGCCCTGGGTTGGGGCGTTTGCGATCCAAACAATCCGAAGAACCGCCGCCGGCGCACTTCGCTCTTGGTCGAACGACGCGAAGCCGATGGCGCGGCCGCCGTCACGCGTGTCCTCGTCGACACGTCGCCGGACTTACGCGAGCAGCTCATCGATGCTGACGTCGATCGGCTCGACGCCGTGCTCTACACCCACGAGCACGCCGACCACACCCACGGCATCGACGACCTGCGCTCGCTGTTCATCAAGCAGCGCCAGCGCATCGACGTTTATCTCGATGCGCAGACCGCGGCGATGATGCGCAGGCGCTTCGGCTATTGCTTCGAGGCGCCGCCGGGCAGCGAATATCCGCCGATCGTGCGCGAGCAGCGGCTGCAGGCCGGCGAGCCGGTCACGATTTCGGGGCCGGGCGGCGCCATCACGGCGCTGCCGGTTCTCCAGGAGCACGGGGACATCGCCTCGCTCGGCTTTCGCTTCGGCGCCGTCGGCTATTCATGCGATCTCTCCGGCATGCCGGACCCCAGCGCGACCGCATTCTCTGGGCTGGATGTCTGGATCGTCGACGCGCTGCGCGAACGGCCGCACCCCAGCCATTTCTCGGTCAGTGATGCGCTCGCCTGGATCGACCGCCTCAAGCCGCGCCGTGCCATTTTGACCAACCTGCACGCCGAACTGGATTACGAGGCTTTGCGCCGCAAATTGCCGTCACACGTCGAGCCGGGCTTCGACGGGATGAGCTTCGAAATTGTGCAGTCCGATCCATTCCGAGTCCAGAGGGCGGAAAACCTGAATAATTCCGGACACGATTGAAGCTCAATTCCGAGTCCGGAAACAGCCAAACTCAGTCTGCGGTCAGGAGCCGCCGTGTCAATCGGGGCCCAAACTTGCCCCCTATTGGAGGGCAATTTTTGCACGCCGAAACGCAACGTTCAGCTGCTATCGTTCTCGGCTTGCTGCGCCTCCGCTGCTTCCGGAAAAGCGTTTGACCGCCTGAACTGCTATCCGGATTTTAAGCCGCGCCCTGGAGCCCGACCGGAGCAAGAAGATAGTCCATCATCGGATCGATGATTTGTTGAAGCTGCTTTGCCAGCACAACGAGCGCTTCCTCGCCCTCGGCATGCGGATCTTCAAGACCCGTTGCAGGCTGCAAGCAAAGCGTCTTCGATGCCGCTTCTGGAAATGAGTCCAATACCGCAACGCGTTGCGATTCGGTCATACAAAAAATCCGGTCAGCCTTGCCGGCCAAGTCTGCCGTAAGGTTCTGAGAGCGATGCACAGGTACTGGCACTTGCAAACGATTCAGCGCCTCCCGCGCAGCTGTGGCCATGGGATCGCCTGGCGTGGCAGACAAGCCTGCGCTGACGGCATGCACTCCCAGCGAACTCAAGGCCTCCGGAGCAACCTTGAGGCGACGGGCAATTTCAGCATTGCAAATGGCTGCCGCGATCGGAGAGCGGCGGGTATTGCTGTTGCAAATGAAAACAAATAATCGCTTGGTAGCGCGCATACGTGCGACGCGCATCAAGTGACAGGATTCCGGCCTGATGAGCATCCACGCGCTATCGCCGGGTTTCAAATTGAGAGATTCCAGAGATTCTGCCGGCACATGCGCCAGGAATTCCGCGCCGCTATCGATTCGCACTTCAACCTTGTGCCCGAGAAAGTTGACTTGTCTGACCTGTCCGCGGATGAGATTACAGGGGCCAAGGATTGCAGGCCGACCCAGGGCCACAAGAATTTCATCGGCCCTAATACCTACGTGAACTGGAGTGCCTGGGGCGGTCCGCGCCAGGGGCAACTCGATATCAATTGCCGTTTCTGCCAGACGGCAGATCATTGTACCTTGCTTTTCCCGAACTTCGGCCACCGTAGCTTCAAAAAGATTTTCAAAATCGGCAAACTGTGCCACGGACTGGCGATGCGGCATCGTGACAACGTTGCTGGGAGCACCTTGGGCCGCAATCTGCCCTTGTTCCAGTGAGATGGCGTGTTCTCCCAGGGCGAAGGCTTCCTCATGATTGTGCGTGACATGGAGTATGGGGATCCGATGGGCTTCGTTCCATGCCTGCAAATCGTCGATGATGGCAGCCTTCGTGTGCGCATCCAGAGAGGAAAGAGGTTCGTCTAACAGCAACACAGATGGTTCTGTAACCAGCGACCGCGCCAGTGCGACTCTTTGTTGTTCGCCTCCGGAGATCTCACGGGGCTTTCGCTTACGGAGCTGGGCAATCTGAAAGGATTGCAAGATTTCCGCGACTTTGTGCTCCCGTTCTGCTCGCTCCAGTCTCCGCAAGCCATAGGAGACGTTTTCCTGGACCGTCAGATGCGGAAATAAAGCCAAATCCTGGAAAACAAAAGCGACGTTGCGCTTTGCCGGCTCGACCCGAATCTTCTTCTCGCTGTCAAACAGCACCCGCCCGGCAACCACGATGCGTCCCTCTTCCGGGTCGGACAGTCCGGCAATGGTACGCAACAGCGTGGTCTTACCCGCTCCGGAGGCGCCGACAAGGATCGTTACTCCTGGGTGCGCCGTAAATGCCACGCGGAGCTGGAAGCATAAGTGCATGCCTTGTGCGTAACGCTTTTGCACCTCGACATGGAGGGAATGTTTCAGGCTGGGTTTGAGGACAGGCCTCGCAGGAGCGCCCACTTTAATAGCCCTCCAAAGTTGCGACTTTACCCAAAGGTCCCGCGAGGTCGGCAAAGCCGCTTAGCCGAGTGAGCATCATGGAGATGAGAACTGCGCCGCCTGCCAGCACTACGAGACAAAATGCGGCAGGCATCGCGCCGTGGATCCCCTCGGATTCGAATTTGACGTACATGTAAACCGGTACCGAATGGGGCGAGTAGGCGACGATCAACGTCGAGCCGAACTCGCCCAATGCGCGTATCCACGCCAGCGTCAGTCCTGCCGTTATGCCCGGCCATGCCAGTGGCAGCGAAATCCGGCGAAAGATGTGCCACTGCGAGTCGCCGAGCGTGGCTGCGGCCATTTCCAGTTTGCGGTCTACGCTGGCGAACGCGGCAGTGGTCGAGATGATTGCGAAAGGAGCGGCCACAAATAACTGGGCAAGCACGATGCCGGCCAGATTGTTGGTCAGAGCGATGTTCCTGGCATCGAATGGTTGACCAATGACTCCGTAAGGCCCGAATGTTCGCAGCAGGAGAATGCCGGCGGCCAGATCAGGGACAACCATCGGAAGAAATACCAGGATGATCCACAGCCGTTTGAACGGCAAATCGGCGCGAGCCAGCAAATATCCCAGCGGTATTCCCAGGCTCGCCATGACAGCCAGTGAAATGGCGGAAGCCTCGATGGAAATCATGAGAGCCTGGAGCGCCTCCGGCTGCCGCAATGCGGCTACCCATTCCGTCCAATCCGCATGGAAAAGCAGGCTCGCGATCGGCAGCGCCAGGTTGATCAAGAGGACGCTGCCGAGCAACCCAAAGACCACGAAGGTCAAGTTTGTGCGGCGGTTCAAGGCTTGAAAACCCCTGAGGTGAGCGCGCGAAGTTCAGCGGGAACCGCGTTGCTGTCCCCGCCAACACTGTGTTCGACAATTCCAAAGCCAAACTGTCGCAGCAGGGCCTCAGACGTGAGCACGAAGCGGACAAAGGCCAGCGCGGCATCACGATGGGGGGCCGCTTCTGGAATCGTGACGGTGAAGAGGATGGGCGCGCCGGGAATTCGCTCTCCACTACCTGTTGTGTAGCTCTCTTGCGCATACATCTTACTGAAGTGAGGGTCTCCGAGATTGATTTGGGGAGGCAGCTCCAGATACGGCAGATGATGCACCAAAATCTCGTGTTTATAGAAAATCCCAGCATCAAGCTGGCCGGACTCGACGCGCGCCAGCAGGGCGATCTCAGGAAATACTTGCGCCGGATTCATTGTATCCCCCAACAGTTTGGGAATATCTTGACGGCCATAGTATTTGGCAGCAAGGTTGAACAGAAAGAGCGTGCGATATCCCTTGGGATCAATGCTGGGATCGCCGCGGCCAAATCGCACCCCAGGCGTTTCAAGCACTTCATACCATGGGATATGGCCGGCGGCGGCGTCCTGAAATTTTGCTGCGAACTTGCTCTGCGGGTTGTAAGCGAGCACAAGCTGTGAAGCAGCCAAAACTGTGAACCACTTGACCATGTTGCCGTTTTGCGGGCCCATCAAGACCTGCAAATTCACCAGCGGATCCGCGCTGACGAAAACGTCCGGAGTTCGTACATGATCTCGTATCATCTGCGCCCCTCCCAGGGAGCCTTGCGCTTCTCCCTGGTAGCCATAGCCGGTAGCTTTCATGAACGCCGGACCAATGCCCTTTTCCATCACCGTGGCGAGCGAACCCGCATAGAGGACGGAAATCGCCGGCTTGTCAGCCGCAAAAGCCACGCCTCCGGTTGCAGTCCCGACCGCCCCGGCCGCCGACAGCTTGAGAAATTTTCGCCGGTGAATCCTGGTCATAGTGTTCCTCCTTGGTTGGGTTTGGGTGACAGCGAACATTCTTGTTTGTTTTGACGTTTCCTCCACACGGCGCATGGGCGTCCCAGCCGCAGCGCCGTTCATCTGCATTTTTTACGGCGTAACCATCTCTTTGCTCTCCTGCATTCCAACCGCATTCTCTTTACGAGCCTTCAAAACGCAGCAATGGTGCCTGTCCATGCCCTGAGTGTCGAAGCCTTCTGGACATGCAAGAATTGTGGCTTCAGGGAAAATCCGGCTTATGTAGCGCGCCGTGCAAAAGGTACGATAGGAACTCGCAATGCCTGTTTTTCTGATCCCAGGATCGTCTTGGCCAAGATAAAGCTCCCGGTTGTCAATCAAAGCGCACCAGTCGGCGCCCGCCGCCTTGGACAGGAGCTGCTGCACAGGCAGATCGGGATTAACCCCTCTGGCTCGCTCCAGGCGCCAGCTCAGATTTGTCTGTGGGTGGTGATGGCGAAGAAGAGGATTGTAATCCCCAGGCAGCACATAATGCGGATCAAGAAACGTAAACGCCAAACGGCCGTTCTCAGCCAGGAGCTGTCGCAGCTCCTTGACCAACTCGATCATCTCCGCCTCATGGGTATGAGTAAAAACCGAGAAGGCGAGGATGTAGTCGAATTTACGTCCGAGATCAGGAATGGGTAAATCAGAAATACCTGTTGGATTGAATTCAAAATTATAGCGGTCGTAGAAGATCCAGTGGGCTTCCGGGTAATCGCGCCGGCCGTGCTCAATTGCATCCCAGGAAACATCGACGCACCAATAATTGCTCTCCTTGATTCGCCCCGCCATCAGCGCATTGCCTCGGTTGCCGCCAAAATCAAGCACTGTGGCCTGTTCCCAATGCGGATGATCCAGCTGCAAATCGTAATAGCTCAAGTGTTCTGGCGCGGCTGAAATGAAAGACATTTTTTTCTCCCCTCCCTCTCTTATCCCGAGTGTGAACCAACGGTTCTGGCCTGGAATTACTACGGCTTGAAGAACGATGGATCGTGCTGTTGGCCGAGCAGCGACCGGCCAATGGTTGCCAACAAATGATCGTCATTGTCGTGACGAACATAGAATGAGAGATCGCGGTAAATTCGCTCTAATGAGCTCGGGCGATTCAGACTGCGTGCCCCGCAGGCGCGAATGCTGCGTTTGACCGTATCTTCTGCCAGATGTTCCATGACATGCCGGGCGCGGCCGCCGGCAAGTTGAGCTTCGTTGTGGCACCCGGCGTCCCACAAGCCAGCCACGTGCCGCAACCAGAGCTGTCCGGTTTCGATGTTAATTGCGCTTTGCCCAATGTGATGCTGAATGTAAGGATCAGCACTCTTGTCTTGGGACCTTACATATTCCAGGCAGAACTCGTATGCAGCTTCCGCAGCTCCCAGGAATGTGGCCGCGTAATGAGGAATGAAGCACGTCTGCCAACCTTCAGAAAGATATTGTCCGGGACGGCCGATCAGGTTTTCGTCCGGAATGAACGTGCGGTCAAACTGAACCACATGGCTCGCCGTGCCCCTCATTCCGATCGGGTCCCACCAGGAACGGTCCACCGTCACCGATGGGTCCGAAAGATCGCAGGCCAGCAGGAGCAGCGTTTCGGCAATGCCGGTATTATGTCTTGCTCCGCCCGGTCCTGCTGTGCTCACCAGCAGGATGGCCCAATGTGCTCCGCCGGCGCTGGTGGCAAAGGCCTTTTTCCCGTCTACCAGGTAGCCCCCGTCAACCTTGCTCGTGGTGGTACCAAAACCCGTTTTTTGCACCGAGGCGCGCGCCTGCGGCTCGCCGCTCCAAGCCACCCAGATTTCGCCCGCATTCACAACCCCGCGGAACCAACGCTGTTTTTGCGCATCGTGCGCCATCCCATCGATCAGAACCATGGAGTTACAATGGCCCTCCCAGCATCGCGCCAGCGAAAGATCGGCCTTGGCGATCTCCTTGGTCATCAGCCAAAGCGTCAATACGTTTCCGCGGTGCGGCCCTATTCCCGCTCCCCCATATTCCGGGGGAACCGCTGTGCTCAGCAGTCCGGCGCGGCGAAGATCGTCGAAGTCCTCGGCGGGAAATGCTGCTTCACGGTCATACGCCGGTACGCGTGCAGCAAAGTTATGCTGGGCCAGGTCGCGCACGCGGGCAATGAGATCCGCATGCAGTGGGGTTGGCGCGGTAGAGATTGCAAAGTTATGCTGGGTCAGGTCGCGCGCGGGGGCAACGAGATGCGCATGCAGTGGGGTTGGCGCCGTAGAGATTGCAGGGTCCATATTTCCTTCCCCAATTCCTATTGCCAAGATTGCTGTTTCACCTGCGTTGCGGATACTCGCCTTCCGTCACTTAGAAATCGCATTCACACGTCACCGGCGTTCCTTGGGCCGTAGACAATACAGGCTCGGCCCAATTGCAGGCGCCGTTGCTGGCCAGCACGGTTTCTCTCCCGAGCGTTGCCGGCATTTCCAAGCCCGTCATCAGGTGGAATTGCTTGCGCACCTGCGTGAAGAGGACATCATAGCCGTCAATGGCGATGCCGCCGCGCGCCAGCGTGGCGGACACCAGCGGCGTTGGATGAGGACCGTACGCGAGGTCAATCACCAGCGTGCCGTGACTCAGGCTGTCAATGATGAACGGAAACCCATCATTGTCCTTTCCCACGGGCGTGGCGTTCACAATCAAATTGAAGCCGTTGGGCCGAAATTCCGACAACGGCACAAATGGCAGTCCCAGAAGCTCAACTGCGTCTGCCCCGCGCCGCAACCCGCGATTGACCAATGTAACGTCGGAGCCGGTTCGCTGAAGCGCCGCGGCTACAGCCCGTCCCGCTCCTCCGCACCCAATGACCGCGGCTTTCACCGGACAGAAATCTTTCACGCCGGCAATCGTCTCCGGGTCAGTCGTCTCCGCTTCCCATACGCCGTGCCGGCGCACAACCACATTGCCAGCGCCGGTTTTCCGGACCATGGCGCTGCTCGCGCCGGCAACAGCTAACGCCGCCTCTTTATAGGGAGACGCGATGACCAAGCCTTTGACCGCAATTCCAAGTGAGTCCAAAATCCCGGATACCACCATGTTTTTCCAGAAATCTTCAAAATCTACGGCATGAAATGGAAGAAACAGCGCAGGAAAATTCAGAATTCGGTACGCCGCGTTGTGCAAGCGCGGCGACGGAGATTGAAGAATCCTCGTCCCCACGATGCCATAAAGCTCTCGCACTGGTCGAAGTGCAGGGAATCCGTAGTCCCTGATCAGTTGTTGAACATGCAGTCCGCCGCTCGGACCCATAGGACTGTCCAGGTCCGCAAATATGAATGGCGCCCCAAAATAGGGGGAGAGCAACTGGCTCCACAATCCGGCGGCGCCTTCGCAAAACGCGACAACGTCTGTTCGTTTGAGACTGCTCAAGAACCGCAAGGGCTCCAGCCCGTCGCTTGTCTGAGTGGCCGCCGCAACCATGCAATAGCAAGCGGCTGGAACCGTAGCGATTTGCAAAAACCGCGCCTCAAACTGGCCGGCCTTGCATTCCTTTCCTCGCCAGACGATCATCCGCTTGGCTGGCGGGATCGTCTTTAATAAATCGCGGTCCAAATCGGAGTCGGCCTCCAGCTCCACCAGATCGTAATCGTTGGCTGCAGCAAGAAGACGCCGGTGGCGTTCCGCTTGAGCACGATCGAATTGGCCGCCGGCAGAGCAAGTGCGCAGTGTATAAAGCAGTTTTCCCGGAAAGTGCGATCGCAGCCATTCCCCCGGAATATCGCCGATAAGATCTGTTCTGACTTGTAACCAGGTGACCTCGTTCGGAACTTTCCGGATTCCGATCCCGGTTTGAGGCGTTGTTAAGGTGGCAACCAGCGCTACGGCATCCATAGACACTCATTCCTCAGCGCCTAGCCCGTCCGGGAGATTCGGGTAGCTGGCCTGCCCCACACCAAGCTGCTACCGGAGATTTTAATACTACCGCAGATTTAATGCTACCTCAGATTTAATGGCGCCGGAAGCTTTATTTTTTGCCTCCCCCCACTTGACAAACAGCGTAATACCGGTGTCGCTTTGTAGCGGCTAGTCTGTTTATTAAAGAAGTACAGGGGGCGACGAGCTGGTGCGCTCGAAAAGGTAACTGCCATCAATCCTCGGCGTGGACATAATCCATTGACGCAAGAAAACTCGTTTTAATTCAAGGCTGCAGATTCGGGGAGGCAGCCTCGAGCCGTGACGATCGGACGGAGGTCGAGTGGCGTATTTTTAAAGGTTTTGTTGCTGGTTGAGCGGGAAGCTGGCAAGCGCGGACGAGCGGTTCGCCCGAGGACAACTTTAACGTTATCAATGGCATTCTGTGGCAACTGCGCACCGGCGCGCGCTAGCTAGCGTGATGTGCCGAGAAGTACGGCAACTGGAACTCGATCTATCGGCGCTTCCGGCGCACTGGAGTGCGTGCGGTGTCTGGGCGAGTGTGGCCGTTGCTCTCGCCGAGGCGATGGCCGAGCGCGGACACTAAAACATCGACTCGACCACGGTTCACGCCCGCGTCTCGGCATGTGCGGAAAAGGAGGACTCATCAACGAGCTCTTGGCCGCTCGCGGGCGGGTTCATCAGTAAATTCATTGTCTCGCGGCGATGCCCGAGGTAGGCCCATCCGCCTTCGGCTTTACGCCGGGTGAAGCGGCGGACTGCAAGAGCTACGACACGCTGATCGATTTGCTGGAGTGCACACCAATGCGCCCCTCGCCAGCAAGACCCTACGATACCGATGCGATCTCAAGAAGCGAGGCATCAAGGCCATCGTCGCGCCGAAATCAAGCCGCGCCGTCGCTACCCCCCGGTATGACCAACTCGCCGGCAGTTTCCTGGCAATGCTATACGTCGCAACCGCGCGACTGGATCAAATTTATCCACGCGACCTCGCTGATTGCAAGCCGTTACAGGCATGAAGCTGCGTCCGCAGTGGAGCTCAGCACCGCCCTGCCCCTGCGAACGTCCGGCAAGGCCGCAACTCACCTTGATTTCCTTCTCTGGGCCGCCAACGCTTCCGTAAACCAGAGCAACTCGCGCAAGTACCGTTTGGCACGTTGCTGGAATTGCAGGTCACGCGGATTCCCCTGCTCATCAAACGCATCTTGCACCTCGCAGACTGGCAGAATGGCTGGAATCGGAATACCGCCGAGATGGAGAATCACCTGGCGCAGGGCGGTTAAACAGAGCATGCCGCCCGACCACGCCGAGGATACTGTGATGATTCCAAAGGGCTTACGTTTGTATTCGTCCTTGAGGTAATCGAGAGCGTTCTTGAGCACTCCAGGATAGCCGCTGTTGTATTCTGGGGTGACGATAACGATCGCATCGGCCCGGCTGATCGTGCCGCTGAACTCACTGAGGGCTGGAGGAGGGTCGTCTCTGAACCGCAGCCTCTCCTCCATCATGGGCAAGTTAAGGCTTTTGAGATCAAGCAGTTCCGCCGTGACACAGGGTAGATCCTTCACAAGCTCCAAGACGAACCTCGCGACCTTCGCGGTCTCGCGGTTTCTGCGCACGCTTCCGAGAATTACGGGTATGTAATACATCGCTTCGCCACAAACGGTACTTGGGTCGGCGCCACCCAAGCTGGCAGATTCTACATCGGCTCTGCAGGCCGGTGCCGGTTTCCCCGACTGATACCCATTGCGGCTGCCCGAGACGGTCAGGAGTGAGATAACACTATGCCACTTTCGCGTCGGCCGCCCAGCAGGGGGGCGAGTTACGCGTTGGAGAACCCGAGGGAGTAACGGAGTGATCACTACCAGGCGTTCCGAAACCAGAAATACGCCACTCGACCTCCGTCAGATCGCCGCGGCTCACCGCCGCCTCCTCGAATCTGCAGCCTTGAATCAAACGAGATTCTTGCGTCAATGGCTTTTGTCCACGCCGAGGCTTGATGGCAGCTAGCTTTTCGAGCGTACCAGCTTGTTGCCCTTGTACTTAATTAATAACAGAAGAACGGCAAGTGACGCCGGTATTACGCTGTTTGTCAAGAGGGGCTCGGCGAAAAATAAATCTTCCGGTATCATTAAATCTGAGGTAGCATTAAATCTGCGGTAGTAGACTGGTACGCGGCAGGCCCGCTACCGAGTCTCCCGGATGGGCTAGGCGCCGAGGAATGAGTGTCTATGGATGCCGGTAGCGCTGGTTGCCACCTTAACGACGCCACAAACCGAGACAGAAGGGGGGGCAGATCATGGAATCAGTGAAGTGCGTTAAGGCTGAAGACCAGGTCGAAATATCAGACATGACCTGGAACGGGAATGCCCTGCGTCTGGAAAGTCTGCCGGGCATCTGGCTGAACACCGATAGTGGGACGCGGGGCATCGCGAAAGTGGTAACGGTCGTCAACGGCTCCGAGCTTACCGTGCGTGCCTTTGGAGCCGGCAATCCCGATCTGATTGATTGGGGCGAGGTCGAGGCGGATTATATTTATGCCAACAGCCTCTCCTCGCGTGAGGCAGCGGGTTTCACTGCGCGGTATCGCTTTGATTTTGCGGAGGTTCACCTGCAAGCAAACTGGAACCAGGGGCTGCTCGTATTGGCCAGTTTTACTTCTTTCAAAGATGGAAGCAACCGATCCAATTACTTTTCACGAGACTTCTTCCATCGGAATTGAGCGGAAAGGAGCACCCATGGGAACGCTGCAATACATGAGATTGGATGAACAGGCGGAAGCCCAGGGTTCCATCGTGGCAGAACCGCTGCTGGGCACGTGGTTGAACACGAACACGGCTACACGCGGAATTCCCAAAACTGTACTGGCAGCCAAGAAGCACGGAATCGTGTTGCGGGTTTTTGCGGCGGGCAGCCAGCAGATGGTTGACTGGGGGGAAACTGCAGCCAGCATCTTCGCAGCCGACGCTTTGGCTACGGAAGCCATGGCCTTCAGCGCATTCTACGATTTCGGCTTCATGGAGACGCAGCTTCAAGGACACGTGAGGCAAGGGGTCCTCATCATCGCGAAATTTGACAGGTTCAAAGACGATAGCGGACGCTCGAATTATTTTTCCAAGGAGTTCTTTTATCGCACAGAGGCATAAACGGAGGCATAGGAAGTTCCGAACGGGAAATATCCTGGTCCCCCTGTTGCTAAGAACCACTTCGGCTCCTTGTGGACCAAATACGAACCAGAGGCGGATGATGTCTGTCAGATTCCACTGGAGCTTGTCTCAGGTTGGCGACAAATTAAGAAGGGCCAATGCCACCGTCGACATGAAGGGCCTGTTCAGCCTGGAAACGCAGACCGAATTCTGCCGCGCGGCTGAAGAGAGTGGGATCGATTCGTTGCTGATGGCTTTCGGCTTTACCCGGCCAGATCCCGCAGTGCTGTCCGCCGCCCTGGGCATGGAAACAAAGAAAATCAAATTCATGGTTGCCTGCCGTCCCGGAGTCACTTCTCCGACGGCGTTTGTGCAGCAAATCAACACAATCTCAGCCCTCACGAATGGCCGTGTTCATATCAACATTGTTACCGGCCACTCTCCCCATGAGCTTCGCTACTACGGAGACTCGCTCGACCACGACCAGCGCTACCAGCGCACCGACGAATTTCTCAGCGTGTGCCGGGCTTTTTGGCGGCGAGATGGAGAAGTAAATTTCGAGGGCCGATACTATCAAATCCAGAATGGAAGATTGAATACGCCCTTTGTCTCCGGAGAGCGGCAGTCGCCGGAAATCTTTATCGGCGGCAATTCCGAGTTGGCGGAGCGGCTTGCAATCAAACACGCAAACTGCCTCTGGCGTTTTGCTGACAGCCCCGAAAATCTGCGTTCTCGAATCCCGGAGATCACGAGCCAGGGAACCGAGGTAGGCCTGCTGGTTTCTATTCTGGCGAGACCGACAAGGGAAGCCGCAGTGCGTGACGCCAACGCCATGGTTCGGTCGCTCGCGGCCAAACAGCAATTCGGCAAGGAATTCGCGCAAAGAACCGACTCCATAGCATACCGATCGACTCTGGCGCTGGCCGAAAAAAGCGACTCCCAATGGCTCACTCCGTGGCTGTGGACTGGCGCCATTCCTTATCTGGGATCGCCGGCCATCGCGCTGGTCGGCGGCCCGGAAGAAATCGCGTCGGCCATTCTCGAATACAAAGAAATCGGCATATCGCAATTCCTGTTTATGGGCTGGCCAGATCTCGACGAAATGACTTTTTTCGGCAGGGAAGTTCTGCCCCTCATAAGAGATAGAGAGGCGGAACTCGCCGGCGCCGCCCAGGTGCGCGGCCGGAGGTTTACTTATGGCAGTTGCTGAAACTTTGCATAGCCCTTCGGTGGAAGCGCAGAGCAAGCCGTTGCGGTTTCACTGGCGGCTGCCTTATGCCGGCGAGAGTGCGGGCATGGCAATGGCAGACCAGGCGACGGCAGCCGCCATCGGCATGCCCGACCCTAAGGCACAAATCGAGTTCTGCCGCCACGCGGAAGAATGCGGCATCGATTCGCTGTTGGTCGATTTCGGATTCGCCAAACCCGATCCCATGCTTCTGGCCGCGATATTGGGGCAGGGCGCGCGCAAGATTAAATTCATTCTCGCTTATCGTTCCGGCCTCTTTTCTCCAGCCATGTTTGTCCAGCAACTGAATACCCTGTCGGCGCTGATTGATGGCCGGTTACTGCTCAACATCGTGGCCGGATACTCGCCCGAAGAGCAGCGCGGCTATGGGGATTTCCTGTCTCATGATGAACGGTACGAGCGAACGGAAGAATTTTTGGCTGCCTGTCGTACTTTTTGGAATGGAGGAGCAGAGGTCAATTTCGCCGGCAAACACTACCGGATCGAAAAGGGAAAATTGAAAACGCCTTTTGTCTCACGTGACCGGTCATCACCTGAAATCATCATCGGCGGCGGCTCAACCCAGGCGCAAAAGCTTGCCCTAAGGGAAGGGACCTGTTGGATGCAATTAGCTGATGCGCCAGAGAAGATACGAGCGGGTGTTTCCACAGTGCTTGCGAGCGGCGTAGAAGCGGGATTGCGGCTGTGCATGATCAGCAGGCCCACACACCAGGGGGCCATGGAAGCGGCCCGCGCTCTTATCGGCGACGAGCACCACGCAAGAAAATTAGACGGACAAACAGCGTTCATCCAGAAAACTGATTCCGTGTCATTCAAGGCGGCCTATCAACGGGGCGACAACGAGTGGCTCACGCCTACTCTATGGACCGGCGCAGTTCGGGTTCAGGGACCCACTGCGATTTCGCTCGTAGGCTCGCCCGCAGAAATTGCGGATGCGATTATGGAATACAAAGACATCGGCATCTCACAGTTTATTCTTTCCGGGTGGCCAAAGCTGGCCGAAATGACTTATTTCGGTCAGCAAGTGCTGCCGCGTATCCGGCAAAGGGAGGCCGAGAGAGTTGCTCGAGGTGACGCGCGTAGCCGGACGTCGGTGATGAATTGATGATACGGCAGGAGCAACTTCAAAATTGCTGGCGGAAAAGAGCACTCCTCGAGCCTGAAAGCGAGGTCTCACATGCCTAAGTTTTTATCAAACGATCAAACCCGCGAGTACGAACAAGATGGGGTCGTGTTCCCGATACAGGTTCTTACCCAGCAAGAAGCGGCGCAGGCCAGGGACGCCTTGGAAACCCTGAAGACCGCGCTGGGAAAGCAGGCAGACTCTCAGCGATTCAGAAACCTGCATTTCTTTCATCCCTGGGCCATGGAGCTGGCTACGCATTCTCGTGTCCTGGATGCCGTTGAAGATATCATTGGACCGGACATTCTCGTCCATGGCACCGGCCTGTTTTGGAAGCTTCCGCGAGATCCCGGCTATGTCCCATGGCATCAAGACGGATATAATGCAAAACTGAGCGAGCAGTATGTCACCGCGTGGTTGGCTCTCACCGATAGTTCTGTCGACAACGGCTGCCTGCGGGTAGTGCGAGGCTCGCACTGCCATGGAATCTCTGCCCATGAGCTTACTGCAGTCTCTCCAGATAATATTGGCACTGGCGGGTTGGAAATTGCACGCGAAGTAGAAGAGAGTGAAGCAACGGACGTAATTCTCGGCCCGGGGGAAATGTCGCTGCACCATGTGGCCATGATCCACGGATCCAATGCCAATACTTCGGACCGGCCCCGAATTGGTTATGCAGTGCGCTACGTGCCGCCCAGCACGCGACAGAAACTTGACCATCACCCTGTCATCCTGGCACGAGGTCAGGATCTATTCGGCCATTTTCGCCGCCTGGAGGAGCCTCCTTCTCTTTCGCTCCAAGACGCCATCGATGCACAGCAAGAACTGATGAAGTGGTCCGCCGTGCGGACAATAGACAATCCTGTGCCGTTGCCGGCCAGCACCCGTCTGCGCTGGCGAGAGCCCGGAAGCCCGGCAGCGTGAACCGTCCAGGTGAGGGCCTACATGGAAATCGCGTCGGGAGGCGGGCGGCAACCAATGACGATTCTCAAGGGGAAAAGAGCGCTCTCCGGCGCTGAGAGCGAGGTTTCGACAATGCCCAAGGCTTTGTCACACAATCAAATCTGCGAATACGAGCAAGATGGAGTGGTTTTCCCGATAAAGGTCCTCACCGAGGGAGAACTGGTGACTGCACGGTCCGCTTTTGAAACACTCATGAAGGCGCTGGGAGAACGCCCGGACTCCGTACTACTCAGGCACCTTCATCTCTTTCATGGCTGGGCTCGGGACCTCGCCCTGCACCCGCGAGTGCTGGATGCCGTTGAGGATGTCATCGGGCCGGACATTCTTCTCCATTCCAGCACGGTTTTTTGCAAGCGACAGCGAGACCCCGGGTACGTCTCATGGCACCAGGACGGGTATTACTCCGGCCTCAGTGAATTGCAGTATACGTCTGCCTGGCTGGCCCTCACAGACAGCTGTCCCGACAACGGTTGCATGCGGGTAGTCCGAGGCTCTCACCGCCAGGGAATCGTTCCCCATAATCGCGCTTTCGCCTCGCCCGACAACTTTGTCACCATGGAGATTGCGTGTCGCGTCGAGGAGAATGAAGCGACGGACGTGAATCTTGCCCCCGGGGAAATGTCATTGCACCATGTGGCCATCGTTCATGGATCAAATCCCAATGCTTCGGACCGGCCCCGAATCGGCTATGCAGTCCGCTATGTCTCGCCTCGAGTGCGCCAAAAATTAGATCATTACCCCACGATCCTGGCACGAGGCCACGACCGCTTTGGCCATTATCGTTTGCTGGAGGAACCCCCTTGCCTTCACTCCAGGAAGCAATTGGCGCGCAGCGGGAGCTTTTGAAGTGGGGCGCCGCTTCGCGGGCGACGGAGGAACAAATTCCATTGCCGGCGAGCACCCATCTGCGATGGAGAGAGCCCGGAACTCCGGCGGCGTGA
>JASHPU010000118.1 GCA_030037885.1 Xanthobacteraceae bacterium
GGAGGGGAGAGGGCAGGTCCATGAGCGCCGCGTTTCCGGCAGCATCTCGATGGGCACTTCGAACTTTTGACGCAGTACTTTGGGCCGGACCCGTTGGCTCGCAATGACGACGGAGTGTGCCAACCTAAAATCATCATGCTCTAAGCCTCTCTTCAAAGAAGACTGACGGCGTTGAGCAACTCCGTGACTTCATAAAGTCGCCGTTCCACATCGAGCAGGATCTTGACGGCTCCCTTGGTGTCGCCGGCGTCGGCACGCGCCTTTGCGCCCCTTGCCACTTCAGCCATGGCGTCCAATAGCTTGCTGATACGATTGACAAGCTGTTGCGCCGTGGTTTGTCGTCGCTTTCTGGCCATCTAACGCCCAATCGCCGCGACAAGATCGACGCTGCAGCCCCGCAACCGCTTATCCTTTATGTGCATGAATGCCTTTGTCAACGCTGGACCCTCGGACGTTGTGAGAAAGTCCGACGCCCGGATCGGCGACGGCGTTCCATGCAGTCCGAGACCGGAAGCTGCTCGAAAAAGAAAATCAGCGGGACCTGTAGCGCGTCGGCGACGTGATAGAGGCGAACGGCTCCGATCCGGTCGGCGCCGTTCTCATAGCGCTGGAGTTGCCGACACGTCACGCCGAGTGCGTCGGCCAGCTCCTCCTGCGATAGGCCGAGCCGCAATCGGCGCATCCGCACGCGGGCGCCGACATGCGTATCGATGGGGTCGGCGGCGCTGTTCGCGACCATGAGAACCTCTGCCGAAGGGGAGATGGGCTTGGTCATCGAATCCACCATGCTTTCCGGTTTAGACACACCGCCCGACATCTTGCGGTCGGACGATTGGAACGCCGCGTCGCGCTGCAAGGGCGATAATGTGATCCGTGCCGCGCCCTCCAGGAAATGCCACGACCGCATCGGGGTTTTCTTCAAGCATTGCGGCGTTACGGCGCGGGCCGGCGCCGCGGCCGTGCGCCATCCAGTTCGCCGGGTACTCCGTGAAGGGTCGGAAGCGCTGCTGTGCCCATTCCCGCGCCAGCGCATCGGCGCCAGTTGCCCCGCCTTCGATGACGTGGCGCACGTCCAATTCGTCCAGCGTCGCGAAAAGCAGCGATTTGTCTGAAAAATTCCGGCCGCCGCAGACGATGGCCTTCCCAACCGTTTGAAGGCGGCTGTCGATCCTATTCCTATTGGCCGCGTCGTACACCGAAGGGGTGAGGCATTCGCAAACCTTGAGCGGGCCCGGAGTCTGGACACCGCAGCCGGCGCACCGCCAATCTGTTTTTGTTGCCGTCAACAACGAGCGGGCCTCGGCGCTTGTGCGAGGAAACCGGATAAGCATGGAATCCACCATGTGCGTCGCAACGCCCGTTTGCATCTCAGATTCGCCGCGCAACCATTCTTCAACGCCTCGATCCTGGGACTCCGAGATTTCGGCAGTAAGCTTAAGGGCTCGTTAGTCAAAGCCGAACAAGGCGACCATGGCCGCATGGCGATGCGCTGCAATTTGGCGTTGCTCGTGACCATGCTCTCCGTCTAAGATAGGCGTTGAAGGGTTACTCCTCCTGATAGAATACTAACGTCTGCGTGCACGTCACTAAAACCTCGCCACATCTTCACTCGTTGGAGCCTAGGAAATGAGATACATCGAGAACCGGTTGTTTCACTATTTCGTAGCGGTTGCGCAGGAGCAGCACTTCACCCGCGCCGCGGAGCGGCTCAAGATCTCGGGGCCGACGCTCACGGAGCAGATCAAGAAACTTGAAAACGACTTGGGGCTAAAACTCCTCGTGCGCGGCGGCAACACGCCCGTCTTGCTGACCGAAGCCGGCATGCGTTTCCTCGGGGAGGCGCTGCAGGTGCTGCGGCAGGTCGAGCACGCGACGGCCATCGCCCGGCAGGCCGCACGGGGCGAGCTGGGCCGTCTCGATATTGGCTTCACGACCGGGATATCCTTCGCCGGTCTCCTCCAGACGTGGCTTGCCGGGTTTGAGCGCGCCCATCCGGCGATCGACATCACCAGGCACAAACTCGTCCCAATGGCTCAAATTGCCGGGCTCATGCGCAAGGAGCTGGACGCGGGCTTCACCCGCCCCCCACGCAAATATCCCGCGGGCGTTCAAGGCTTCGAGATTTACCGCCAGCCGTTGGTTCTGGCGCTGCCAAGCGAACACCCGTTGGCGCGCAGGAAGCACATCACCCCAGCGATGCTCAAGGATGAGACGTTTGTCAACACCAGCCCCGAACCCGATACCGGATTCTGGGGTTATCCGGATGCGATTGCCGAACTAGGAAACTTCACGCCGCGCGTGGTGAGACGCGACAATGATTTGGTCATGATCTTGACTTACGTGGCCCACGGCGACGGCATCGCCCTCGTCCCAAAAATGATGATAAGGATGAACGTAGCGAATGTCGCTTACAGAGAAATCGCGGCAAAGCCGGTTCCCCTGACATCAACCGCTTTCGTGTACCGCCGGGACGCTTCACCGGCGGGCACTTTGCTGATCAAACACATGCGACGGTATGCTTTACCGCAGCAGCAGACCGGCCCGTCGATGCCCCTGCAAGTGCTGTCATGAGCGACGCTGGAGAACGAAGATGAGCCTTTTGCGCCGCCGATTTCTGCACCTTGCGGGTGGGTTGGCGGCACTCTCAATCACCTCGCATTTTGCCAAAGCTGAAGCCTTTCCCCGCACCATCCACATCGTGGTGGCTTTTCCGCCAGGGGGCGTGGGCGATATTTCGGCGCGGCTGATCGCGCAGCCGCTGCAGCAAAGACTGGGTCAATCTGTCATCGTCGACAACCGCCCCGGCGCGGGTGGCAATGTCGGGACCGAAACCGTGGCCGAGGCGCGGCCCGACGGCGGCACGCTGATCCTGGCGGCTACAAATAACGCGATCAATGCGACCCTCTACAAGAGTTTGCCGTTCGATTTCATCCGCGACATCGCGATGGTGGCCGGCATCATGCAAGGCCCGCTTCTGATGGTGACCAATCCCGCGTTCGCAGCCAAAAACGTCGCGGAATTGATCAGCTATGCCAAGGCCAATTCCGGCAAGATCGATATGGCATCCGCCGGAAACGGCGCGACGTCGCATCTGGCGGGCGAGCTGTTCATGATGATGGCCGGCGTGTCGATGGTGCACGTGCCTTACCGCGGCGGGGCGGCCGCGCGCGCCGACGTAATGGCCGGCCGCGCACAGCTCATGTTCGACCCCGTAGTTGACTCAATCGGCTTTATCCGCGCCGGGCGCCTGCGTGCGCTCGCGGTCACAAGCGCGCAAACATTGCCGGCGCTGCCGGGAATTCCTCCGCTGGCCTCCGTCGTTCCCGGCTACGAGGTGACCTCGTGGTACGGCCTCGGCGCGCCCAAGGCCACGCCGGCAGGCACGATCGCGGCGCTGAACAGAGCGGTGAACGCGAGCCTCGCAGAGCCCGCCATCGCGGACCGCATTCGCGCGCTCGGCGCCGAGCCGATGGTCATGAGCCCGAGCGATCTCGACGCCTTCGTCGCCGCCGACACGCAAAAATGGGCCAAGGCCGTCAAATTCTCCGGCGCGAAGGTGGATTGATGCACGTTACCCTCGCTCGGCGCGAAATTTTGCGCCGCCGATTTCTGCACCTTGCCGGAGCCGCCGCCATACTGCCAACCACGTCGCATTTTGCGAAAGCTGAGGCGTTTCCCGTCCGACCGGTCCACATCGTGGTAGGATTTCCGGCCGGCGGCGCCGGCGATATCGTGGCGCGACTGATCGGTCAGGCGCTTGAGCACAGAATCGGCCAATCCGTGATCGTCGATGACCGGCCCGGCGCCGGGGGCAGTGTCGGCGCCGAGGCCGTCGTCCGGGCACCGCCCGACGGCTATACTCTGATCCTGGCCGGTGGAAATAACGCCATCGACGCCACGCTCTACAGGAATCTTCCCTTCGATTTCGTCCGCGATATCGCCATGGTGGCGGGCATCATGCGTGACACGCTTGTCATGGCGATCAACCCCTCATTGCAAGCCAAGGACGTCACGGAGTTCATTGCCTACGCCAAGGCCAATCCTGGCAAAATCAATATGGCGTCGGGCGGGAACGGCACGTCTTCGCATTTGGCGGGCGAGCTGTTCATGATGATGGCCGGCGTTGCGATGGTGCACGTGCCTTATCGGGGCCAAGGACCTGCGCTGGCCGACCTGGTGGCCGGACGGGTGCAGGTCATGTTTGCCCAACTGCCGTCGGCAATCGGGTTCATCCGCGGTGGACGGTTGCGGGCGCTGGCGGTAACGACCGCGAAGGGCTGGCCGGGGCTGCCTGGAATTCCTCCGGTGGCCGATGTGGTGCCGGGCTATGAGGTGAGCGAGTGGTTCGGATTAGGCGCGCCAAAGGCGACGCCGGCCGCGGTTATTACAAAATTGAACAATGAAACCAATGCATGCTTGGCCAACCGCGCATTGGTCGCCCGCATGGCGGAGCTGGGAGGCGCACCAATGGTGCTCAGTCCGAGCGAGCTTGACGCGTTCGTTGCCGCCGAGACCGATAAATGGGCGAAGGTGGTCAAATTCTCCGGCGCAAAGATCAATTGATGCACGTCACCCTCGCTCGGCGCCCAATTGTGCGCCGCCGATTTCTGCACCTTGCGGGGGCCGCCGCCGCACTCCCAACCACATCGCATTTGGCGAAAGCCGAAGCCTTTCCCGTCCGACCGGTCCACATCGTCGTCGGATTTCCGCCCGGCGGCCCCGGCAGTATCGCGGCGCGGCTGATTGCTGAGCCGCTTCAACAAAGACTGGGCCAATCCGTCGTGGTCGATAACCGGCCCGGCGCCGGGGGCAACGTCGGCACCGAGGCCGTCGTCCGGGCACCGCCCGACGGCTATACCCTGATCTTGGTCGGCGCACATAACGCCATCAGCGCCACGCTCTACAGGAATCTTCCGTTCGATTTTATCCGCGATATTGCCATGGTGGCGGGCATCATGCGCGGCCCTCTTGTGATGGTGATAAACCCCTCATTGCAAGCCAAGAACGTCACCGAGTTCATTGCCTACGCCAAGGCCAATCCTGGCAAAATCAATATGGCGTCGGGCGGGAACGGCACGACTCCCCATCTGGCCGGCGAGCTGTTCAAGATGATGGCTGGCGTCGCGATGGTGCACGTGCCTTATCGCGGCGACGCGCTTGCGCTGGCCGATCTCTTGGCGGGGCGCGTGCAGGTCATGTTCGCCAATCTGCCGCCGGCGATCGGGTTTATCCGCGATGAACGGTTGCGGGCGCTGGCGGTGACGACGGCGACGGCTTGGCCGGCGCTGCCAGGAGTCCCTGCAGTGGGCGACGTAGTGCCCGGCTATGAGGTCAGCGCCTGGCTCGGATTAGGCGCGCCAAAGGCGACGCCGGCGGCGGTTATCGCAGAATTGAACACTGAAATTAATGCAAGCCTGGCCGACCGCGCATTGGTCGCCCGCATGGCGGAGCTGGGAGGCGCACCAATGATATTCAGTCCGAGCGAGCTTGACGCGTTCGTTGCCGCCGAGACCGATAAATGGGCGAAGGTGGTCAAATTCTCCGGCGCGAAGATCAATTGATGCACGTCACCATCGCTCAGCGTCAAATTATACGCCGCCGATTTCTGCACCTTGCGGCCGGGGCAGCCATACTCCCAATCACCTCTCATTTGGCGAAAGCTCGTAGGATGGGTTGAGCCCTTGCGAAACCCATCATCAAAACGCGACGCCGCATGATGGGTTTCGCTGCGCTCAACCCATCCTACATTGCTGTGTCCTAAGCGACGATGGAGAACGAAGATGATCCTACTGCGCCGCCGATTTCTGCACCTTGCGGCCGGGGCAGCCATACTCCCAACCACCTCGCATTTGGCGAAAGCTCGTAGGATGGGTTGAGCCCTTGCGAAACCCATCATCAAAACGCGACGCCGCATGATGGGTTTCGCTGCGCTCAACCCATCCTACATTGCTGTGTCCTAGGCGACGATGGAGAACGAAGATGATCCTATTGCGCCGTCAATTTTTGCACCTCGCGGCCGGGGCAGCCATACTCCCAATCACCTCGCATTTTGCTAAAGCCGAAGCGTTTCCCGCCGGACCGGTCCACATCGTGGTAGGATTTCCGCCCGGCGCCGTCGATCTGTCCGCGCGACTGATCAGGCAATCGCTGCAGCAAAGGTTGGGTATATCGGTCGTCATCGACAACCGCCCGGGCGCCGGCGGCACTCTCGCCACCGAAGCCGTGGTCGAGGCGCGGCCCGACGGCGGCACGCTAATCCTGGCGGGTACGCATGACGCGATCAATGCGACGCTCTACAAGAATTTGCCGTTCGATTTCACCCGCGACATCGCGATGGTGGCGGGCATCATGCAAAGCCCGCTCGTGATGCTGACCAATCCATCGTTCGCGGCCAAAAGCGTCGCGGAATTGATCGGCTATGCCAAGGCCAATCCCGACAAGATCAATATGGCATCCGCCGGAAACGGCACGAGCACGCACCTCGCGGGCGAGCTGTTCCAGATGATGGCCGGCGTATCGATGGTCCACGTGCCGTACCGCGGCGGGACGCCGGCGCTAGCCGATCTGGTGGCCGGCCGCACGCAGCTCATGTTCGCCAACGTGGGTGTGTCGATCGGCTTTATCCGCGCCGGGCGCCTGCGGGCGCTCGCGGTGACCAGCTTGAACCCGTTGCCGGTGTTGCCGGGAATTCCACCGCTGGCCTCCGTCGTTCCCGGCTACGAGATGAGCGCGTGGTTCGGCCTCGGCGCGCCTAAGGCGACGCCGGCAGAAACGGTCGCGGCCCTCAACAAAGCCGTAAACGCATGCCTCGCCGAGCCCGCCATCGCGGATCGCATTCGCGAACTGGGCGCCGAGCCGATGATCATGAGCCCCAGCGAGCTAGACGCCTTCGTTGCCGCCGACACGCAAAAATGGGCCAGGGCCGTCAAATTCTCCGGCGCGAAGGTCGATTGATATCGCTAGCGCTGATTGAGTAACTGCAGTTTATGTTGACCTCATCCTGAGGTGCGAGCGAAGCGAGCCTCGAAGGATGCAGGCCGAGGCGCCGGGGCCTCGCCCTTCGAGGCTCGGCGCTGCGCGCCGAGCACCTCAGGGTGAGGAAATGAGGTAGCGATAAGAGCGGTCGTTATGAATCTGGTGCGCCGCAATGTTTTGTCACTTTCGATCGGCGCCGCCGCATGGCCGCTCCTTCTGCGTCTTGCAACAGCGGACTCGCTTGCTCAGGGGCCTATCCACATCGTGGTGGCTTTTCCACCAGGCGCCGTGGGCGACGTTGTCGCGCGGCTGATCGAGCCGTCGCTGCAACTCGTAGGATGGGTTGAGCCCTTGCGAAACCCATCATCAAAACGCGACGCCGCATGATGGGTTTCGCTGCGCTCAACCCATCCTACATTGCTGGTGGCCGGCCGCACGCAGCTCATGTTCGCCAACGTGGGTGTGTCGATCGGCTTTATCCGCAATGGGCGCCTGCGGGCGCTCGCGGTGACCAGCTTGCACGCATTGCCGGCGCTGCCGGGAATTCCTCCGCTGGCCTCCGTCGTTCCCGGCTACGAGGTGACCTCGTGGTACGGCCTCGGCGCGCCTAAGGCGACGCCGGCAGAAACGGTCGCGGCCCTCAACGCTGCAGTCAACGCAAGCCTCGCCGAGCCTGCCATCGCGGACCGCATTCGCGCGCTCGGCGCCGAGCCGATGGTCATGAGCCCCAGCGAGCTTGACGCCTTCGTTGTCGCCGATACGCAAAAATGGGCCGCGACCGTCAAATTCTCCGGCGCGAAGGTCGACTAAAGCATGATGAGGTTAAGTTGATTCAGTCCATCGTCATTGCGAGGAGCCAACGGGGCCGGCCCGAAGTGGCCGGCCCGATGACAAGCTCCGCGACGAAGCAATCCAGCACGGCGCCGCCGCACTGGATCGCTTCGCGGAGTTCGCAATGACGCGCAGCTTGTCGCCCGGGTTGAGCGCAGAGCGAAACCCGGGGTTCAACATCGTGGCTTGTAGCGCCGTTCCCGGATTTCGCTTCGCTCAATCCGGGCTACTTGCTGTAACGCGCGCCGCCGCTTTCTGACGTAGTAGGATTAGAGCACCATAAAATTAAATAGAACCTGCGCCCCCTTTCGGGGGCGCAGGGAGTTGCTACACAGCAGTTTTCTATTTGTTTTATTCGCCGCCTACTGGCCGTTCTGGTTCGGCTGCTGCTGGTTACCGCTCGGCTGTTGCTCGTTACCGTTCGGCTGCTGGTTCTGGCCCTGGTTGGTGTTTATGCCGAGTTGGGCCAGGGTTTGTTCGGTCGGCCGGCCGTTTTGGCTTTGGATGCCCTGCTTCTGGTTGAACGCTTGCACCGCCCGGCTGGTGCGCGGTCCCATCCTGCCGTCGGGTCGGCCTGCGTTGAAGCCCTTCTTGTCCAGGGCGGACTGCAACTGGCGCACCTGGCCGCGGCTCAGGTTTTGCGCCGCGCCGGGTTGCTGGTTCGAAGCCTGATTCTGGTCCTGCTGCTGGCCGTTCTGGGGCTGTGTTTGCGACTGCTGCTGGGCCGGCTGCTGCTGCGGCTGATTGGC
>JASHPU010000119.1 GCA_030037885.1 Xanthobacteraceae bacterium
TGCAGCTGCGGCATGAGCTTCGGCAGATCGCGATGGGCTGCGATCAAATCGTCGTTCATGTCGCGCGGATGGCTGGTGGTGTAACGCAGCCGTTCGATGCCAGCGCTGGCGGCGGCGCGTTCGAGCAGCTGCGCCAGCGAGGCCGCTCGGCCATTCGGCCCCACGCCATGATAGGCGTTGACGTTCTGACCGATCAGCGTCACCTCGCGCACGCCGGCATCGGCCAGGCGCCCGATCTCGGCGAGGATTTTGGCCACCGGGCGCGACACTTCAGCGCCGCGCGTGTACGGCACGACGCAGAACGTGCAGAACTTGTCGCAGCCCTCCTGCACGGTGACAAAGGCCGACACGCCGCGCGCGCGCACGACCCGCGCGCTTGGCGGCGCCAGATGATCGAATTTATCGTCGAGCGGAAATTCGGTGTCGATGGCCTTGCCGTCGCGCGCGGCGCGGGCGAGCAGCTCCGGCAGCCGATGATAGCTCTGCGGTCCGCATACCAGATCGACCGCAGGCGCGCGGCGCAAAATTTCCTCGCCTTCGGCCTGCGCGACGCAGCCGGCGACTGCGATCGTCAGGCGCCGTCCTTCCGCTGCGGCCGCCTCCTTGAGCCGGCGCACCCGGCCGAGCTCGGAATAGACCTTCTCGGCGGCCTTCTCGCGGATGTGGCAGGTGTTGAGGATGACGAGGTCGGCGTCTTCGACGGCAGCGGTCTCGACGTAACCCTGCGGCGCCAGCGTATCGGCCATACGCTGCGAATCGTAGACGTTCATCTGGCAGCCGAACGATTTGACGAACAGCTTGCGGGGTTCGTTCATGCCGGTTGGGCCGAGCCTTAAGCCTTTCTGGTCGCTGGCAAAATCAGTTCCACGAAGACGCTCCGAGCGACACTCTTACCGGGTTTTGCGGCAGAAAGGAATGCCGGCCGTGGAGCTCCTCATATGGGAGCCTCGCGGTCGATTACGACAACACTTCCCCTTCATACCAGGTCGCGGCGCAGCACGAGAGCTGCTGCGCCATCGGCGTAGTAGCCTTGCCGGCATCCGGCCTGGTGGAAGCCGGCGCCCGCATAGAGCCGGCAGGCGGGCGCATTGTGTTCGTCGACTTCGAGGAAGACGGCCCGGGCGCCGAGACCGGCCAGGCTGCGCAAATGGTGGTCGAGCAGCGGACGCGACAGCCCGCGGCCGCGGCGCGCCGGCGCGATGGCGACGGAAAGGATCTCCGCTTCGTCGGCGGCCAGTCGCGACATGATGAAGCCGATTAGCGTGCGGCGGCTCATGGTGCGGTGGGCGATGACGGCACGATCCATGAGCAGCCGATAGACCTCGTCTTCGCCCCAGCCGCGGCCGAACGATTGGCCGTGCAGCCGCGCGATGGCGGGCGCGTCGCGCGGGCCTGCCGCCGAGAGCGCAGGCGAAGCGCCGGTCAAAAATCGCCAAACGATGGTCATGAGCGGCGCGGCAATTGGGCGGCGTTTTGCGGCTGCGCGTCGGGCGCGCGCAAATATTGCGGCGTCGGCGGCGATTGGCCTTCGGGCAGCACGGCGCCCATGCGGGCGACCCAGACGATGTCGGGCGCATCGCGCGCATCGAGGCGCAACGGCGCCGGCGCGCCTTTAGGCAAGTGGTCGGCGACGGCTTGGGCGGCTGACCCGACGATGCGCGACGGCGCCTCGGAAGCCGCGCGCACGGCTTCGTTCAGTGGCGCAAGTCGCGGCGCAATCACGATACGGCCGGCGGGGCCGAAGACTTGCAGATAGACGTGGTCATGCCGGGCGTCGATCGCGGCGACGACCGGGCTTGTGTCGTCATCGGCAAGGTGCGGCGCCGCATAGGCCGACAGGGTCGAAACGCCGACCGCCAGTTTATCGGCGGCGAGCGCAATGCCGCGCGCCGCCGCAATGCCGACCCGCAAGCCGGTAAAGCTGCCCGGGCCGGTGGTGACCACGATGCGATCGATGTCCGTGAAGGCCAATGCGCCGCGCCGCATCAGGTCGGCGATCAGCGGCATCAGCGCTTCGGCGTGGCCGCGCGCCATCGGCAGGCTGGCGCTCGCCAGCAGGCCCAACAGCCCGGTGTCGAGCACGCAAGCGGAGCAGGCCCCCAGAGCCGTATCGATAGCGAGCACGCGCATGGTGTTGACCGCCATCTGCGCCGCAGCGCCTGCAAGCGCTGTCGGCCGCTTTTGCCGAGCCTCATACGGGATACGCGTTTGCCGCCGCGGCGGGGGCGCCGAACTATACCGGGCGGACCTCGGTCACTTCGGGAATGTAGTGCCGCAGCAAATTCTGAATGCCGTGCCGCAAGGTCGCCGTCGATGACGGGCAACCGGAGCAGGCGCCCTTCATGTTGAGATAGACGACGCCATCCTTGAAGCCGCGGAAGGTGATGTCGCCGCCGTCATTGGCGACCGCGGGCCGCACCCGTGTCTCGATCAAGTCCTTGATGGTGGCGACAGTCTCGGCATCGGCGGTCTCGAAGAACTCACCGCCGTCGCTCGACTCGGCCTCGCCGCGGGCGATCAGCGGCTCGCCGGACATGAAATGCTCCATGATGGCGCCGAGGATCATCGGCTTGAGCTGCTGCCATTCGCCGCCGCTCTTGGTCACGGCGATGAAGTCTGCGCCGAAGAACACGCCGCTGATGCCGGAAATGCCGAACAGCCGCTCGGCAAGCGGCGACTGCGCCGCCTGCTCAGGTTCGCGCAGATCGAGCGTGCCGCTTTCCAAAACCGCCCGTCCGGGCAGGAATTTCAGGGTCGCCGGATTCGGTGTGACCTCGGTCTGGATGAACATTGCCTGTTTCCCAAAGAACGCGCGGCATCGCGGCTACGCGCCGGCCGCTCATCTTGCACACTAAATGGCGCTTTTGCCGGGAAGGTGCAAGCGGCCGCCTTCACCCCGCCGCGCGCGCGACCGGTCGGGCCGACGCGCCGTCGCAGACCGCAAGGGTCCGCTGGCCCGAGCCGATGCGCGGCGCCGGCAATTCGCGCCAGCCTTTCCAGCCGTAGGTTTTTTCGGGGCGGGTTCGCACATGGATCGGAACCCCCTCTCTTGCGGCAGATCAGCGCCGAACAAACCCGACGATATCCTTCACCGCCTTCATGGTCTCATGCGCCAGCTTTTGCGCGCGGGCGGCACCGTCGGCCAGTATCGCGTCGATGGCGAGCGGATTGCGCAGCAGCCGCTGCATCTCGGTGGTGATCGGGCCGAGCTTGGCGACCGCAAGGTCGACCAACGCGGTCTTGAAGGTGGAGAACTGGGCATTGCCGTATTGCGCCAGCACCGCCGCACGGCTGCTATCGGCAAGCGCGGCGTAGATGCCGACCAGATTGTCGGCCTCGGGACGATGCTCGAGACCCTTCGGCTCGCTCGGCAGCGGATCCGGATCGGTCTTGGCCTTGCGGATTTTTTGCGCAATCGCATCGGCGTCGTCGGTCAGATTGATGCGCGAATAATCCGACGCGTCCGACTTCGACATTTTCTTGGTGCCGTCGCGCAGCGACATCACGCGCGTCGCTTCGCCGGTGATGAGCGGCTCCGGCAGCGGAAAGAATGCGTCGCCAAACCCCTTGTCGCGGATCGAGCCGGCAAAATCGTTGTTGAATTTCTGCGCGATGTCGCGTGACAGTTCGAGGTGCTGTTTCTGGTCCTCGCCGACCGGCACATGGGTGGCGCGGTAGACCAGAATGTCGGCCGCCATCAGGGTCGGATAGGCGTAGAGGCCGACCGAGGCGTTCTCGCGGTCCTTGCCGGCCTTCTCCTTGAACTGCGTCATGCGGTTGAGCCAGCCGAGCCGGGCTACGCAATTGAAAACCCAGGCGAGCTCGGCGTGCTCGGCCACCTGGCTCTGGTTGAACACGATGTGCTGTTGCGGGTCGATGCCGCAGGCGATGAACGCGGCCGCCACTTCGCGAATGGCGCGCGGCAGCTCGGCGGGATCCTGCCACACCGTGATGGCGTGCAGATCGACCACGCAATAGATGCAGCTATAGCGGTCCTGCAACTCGACGAAGCGCTTGATCGCGCCAAGGTAATTGCCGAGGTGCAGGTTGCCGGACGGCTGCACGCCGGAAAAAACCCGTTCCTGGAAGGCCATGCCGAAACTCCGAAAAGCGAGCGTCCATGCCACGGCGATGCCTTGCCCCGCAAGGGCCGGCCGCTATAGTGCGCGCGCTCCGCTCCGCCTTTCAGGTTTTCCCATGGCTTCCGCCCGCTATGACGTGCTCGGCATCGGCAATGCGATCGTCGACGTGATCGCCCGCGCCGAGGAGGACTTCTTGCTCCGCCAGGACATGCGCAAGGGCACGATGGCGCTGATCGACGAGGCGCGCGCCCAGGCGATCTACGAGGCGATGGGGCCAGCGGTGGAAACCTCGGGCGGCTCGGCGGCCAATACCACGGTCGGGCTCGCTTCGCTCGGGGCGCGCGCCGCCTTCGTCGGCAAGATCAAGGACGATCCGCTCGGCCGCGCCTTCGCGCACGATATCCGAGCCGCGGGCGTGGCGTTCGCCACCGCTCCGGCGTCCGCCGGCCCCTCGACCGGGCGCTGCTATGTGCTGGTGACGCCGGACGGCGAGCGCACCATGAACACCTATCTGGGCGCCGCCCAGGACCTGCAGCCGAGCGACATCGATGCCGAAATCATTGCGGCAAGTTCGATCATTTATCTCGAAGGATACTTGTGGGACCCGAAGAACGCCAAGGATGCGTTCGTCAAGGCGGCCAAGATCGCGCACGACGCCGAACGTAAAGTGGCGCTGAGCCTCTCGGACGCCTTCTGCGTCGACCGTTGGCGCGACGAATTCCTGCAGCTGATGCGCTCGCGCACCGTCGATCTCGTTTTCGCCAACGAAGCGGAGCTGCACAGCCTTTATCAGTCGTCGGATTTCGATGCGGCGGTGCGGGCGCTGCGCGCCGACATCGAAATCGCCGTGGTGACGCGCAGTGAAAAGGGCTGCCTGGTGATCGGGCCTGACGGCAACGCGGCGGTCGCGGCCTTCCCGGTCGAGCGCGTGGTCGACACCACCGGCGCCGGCGATTTGTTTGCCGCCGGCTTCCTCTGCGGCCTTGCCCAAGGCGCCGACGACCGCACCTGCGGCCGCCTCGGCGCGCTCGCCGCCGCCGAAGTGATCCAGCATCTCGGGGCGCGGCCGGAAACGTCGCTCAAAGATTTAGCGCGCGACAACGGTTTGGTGGATTAACGTAGGGTGGGCTAAGGCGCGAAGCGCCGTGCCCACGTCTTCCTATCAAACATGCCGCGTGGGCAAAATCGTTCGGCGTAATGCCCACGCGTGTTTGTCTATCAGACGATTTTGCCACCTACATTTTCGTCACGCGCGCGTGCAGCAACGCGCTTCGCCCGCCGCGAACTTCTTTCAGACAGCGGGCGATGGCGGCGGCCACTTCAGCCGGGTCGGTCACCTCCTCGCCATAGGCGCCGAATGCCTCGGCCACTTTGGCGAACGTCACCTTCGGCGCCAGATTGGCCTCGAATTGGCTCGTCTCCTTGGCTTGGCCTTCCGGGAACACGCGCAACGTCGACTGCTTCACCGCGTTCCAGCCGGTATTGTCCATCACGATCGAGAAGATCGGCAGCTTGTACTGCTGCGACACCGCGAACACCGAGCTTGGATTGCCGAAATAGAAACCGCCGTCGCCCGAGATTTGCACCATCAGCCGGTCGGGCGCGGCGAGCTTGGCGCCGAGCGCCATGGCGCCCGACCAGCCCAGCCCACCGCCGCCGGAGCGCATCGTGGTGTTGGGACGCCGCCGCGGAATCTGCAACAACACGGCGCCCGCATTGGTGACGCCCTCGTTGAAGATGATGGCGTCGTCGTCCAACACCTTGCCAAGCTCCGCCATCAGGTAATGCGGATTGATGGCGCCCGGCTTGCCGTGATCGGCGGCGAGTTTCGCGGCGCGGGCAATGCGTTCCTCACGCAGCGCTTTGATGCGCTCGAGCCGCGCCGCGGCTGAAGCCCGGAATTTCGGCGTTGCTTCGGCTTTCAGCTCGTCGAGCAACTGCTCGAGGATGCGGCCGGAATCGCCCTGCATGCGCAGGTTGCCCGGAAAGGTCCACATCGGCGAGCCCGGCTTGAGCGTGTCGATGTCGATATGGGCCCAGAACGATTTTTCGCGGATCTGCACGTCGCTCGGGAACCACGGCACATCGACGTCGACCAAAATGCCGACGTCGGCCTGCGGCACCGCCTTGTCGGCGGCGAAGCCGACGAAGCACGGCGAGGCGTGCGAAATGTTGTTGGTCATGTTGGCTTCATAGACAGCGATGCCGGCGAATTGCGCCAACGCGTCGATCATCGCCGACGTCCGCTCGTTGCGCCCGGCATAGCCGGCGATCAGGACCGGCTTCTCGGCCGTCAGCAAACGCTCGGCGAGCGCCGCCACCAGTTTCGGATCGGCGCCGCCGCCCGAAGTGGCGGCGAACTGATCGGCCGCATAGCGGCGGATCTGGTCGGCGCTCCACGCTTGCGTCAGCGTCTCGCGCTGCATCATCAGATAGACCGGCCCGCGCGGCTCGCTCTGCATGATCGAATAGGCGCGGCGCAGCGCTTCCTTGACGACGACGCCGGAGGGCAGCGTCCATTCCCATTTCAGATACGGCCGCACCAGGCTTGCCTGGTCGAACGGCTCCTGCACGAAGTGCACATAGGTGTCGCGCGAGCCGACCAGTTCGTCGTTGGCGGTATAGGGCGCCTTGCCGGCCATCAGCAGCACCGGCAGCCGGCTGCGATAGGCGTTGTGCATGGCGTTCGCCGTATTGGCGGTGCCGACGTCGACGTGCACCAGCACGCCCTGGCCGCGCCCGGTGACGAATGCATAGCCTTCGGCCATGTGGGCGGCGGTGTTTTCATGCGGGCAGTGCAGCACGCCCGGCATCGGCTCGCCGCGTTTTTTGCGATGCGCCATTTCCTCGATGATCGGCGCGTGGTCGGTGCCGAAATTGCAGAACAGATATTCGACGCCGAGCTCGGTGAGGCCTTCGAGAAAATAATAGGCGGCGCTGAACTCGGGGGCGTTGGTCTTGCGGGCGGCGGCTGTGTCCATGGGGGTGCTCGGTTGCTGGGAGGAAATTTGTCGGGCCTGTTTAAGTTACGTCATTGCACGACCGGATTGTCGTCCACCAGTCGTTCCTTCCTTGTGGCGCGGTTTCGCGCATCGCCGCGACGCTAGAGCGGGCAAAGTTCCACTGCCAATGGTGAATTGCGGGGATTTCAGCCCACGGCCCGCTCCTCCTCGAACTCTTGCCACAATGACCTTTCATCCTTCCACGCGATTGAGGGAAAGGGTCACTTCATGCAATGGCGGACTATTCTGGCCGGCGCCCTGGCGTCGGCGTTCTTTGGCGTTGCGTCGTCGACGATGGCAGCGGCTGAGGTGCGGATCGGCGGCGATCCAGGGGGCGAAGTGTCCTCGTACATCAGCAAATACGAGCAGATTCGCGATTCCGGAGAGCGCGTCGTCATTGACGGTCCCTGCCTTTCGGCATGCACGCTGGTGACCGGATTCGTTCCGCGCGACCGCATCTGTGTCACGCAGCGGGCGATGCTCGGCTTCCATGCGGCCTCGTACTATGACGATGTGTCGCGCTCCCTGGTGCCGACGCGCCGCGGCAGCCGCCTGGTGATGAGCTTCTATCCGCCCGAGATCCGCCGCTGGATCAATCGCCACGGCGGCCTGACGCCCCGTCTGATGACGTTACGCGGCCGCGAGCTCACCTCGCTCTACAACACTTGCCGCTGAGCCGTCCCGGCATCCGGGCAGCGGCCGTCGGAGAACGGGCTTCAGCCGTCATTTGGCGGGTTGTCCTTCGTCCTGTTTCGCCCTATCTAGGGTGCATGCCCGGGGTTACCGCATTGCACGCACTGTCGCGGCCGCTGCTGGCGGCCGGCAGTGCTGTGGCGTCCTTGCTGGCCGGCACGATCGCGCTCTGGGCTCACTACCGCACCGCAGTGTTTTTCGAAACCATACGCGCCGGCTTCATCGCGTGCCTCGGCTAAAGATGGGTGAAGCAGCAGAAACCAAGGCCCCCCGCGTCGTCCTTTTGCTGGGCGCGTTCTTGGCTGGCCTCACCGCCATTCTGGCCGCCATCTTCGTCGTCAGCGGACTGTCGCCGACGCCTGGGCGCGGCACCGTTGCAATTGGCGGGCCATTCCATCTCATCGACCAAAACGGCAAGCCGTTCGGCGATCAGGACATGAAGGGCAAGCCGTATCTCGTGTTCTTCGGCTACACCCATTGTCCGGATATTTGTCCAACCACCCTGTTCGAAATGTCGCAGCTGATGCGCAAGCTCGGGCCGGACGCCGACCGTGTCGGCGCGCTGTTTATCACCGTGGACCCCGAGCGGGACACGGTGGCGGTGCTTAAGGACTACCTGGCAAGCTTCGACCCGCATGTGCGGGGATTAACCGGCGGGCCGGCCGCCATCGACCAGGCGGTCAAGGATTACCGGGTCTATGCCAAAAAGGTGCCATTGCAAGGCAGCGATTACACCATGGATCACACCGCCCTGGTGTATCTCATGGATAAGAACGGCCGTTTTGTCGCGCCATTCGATTTTCAGCGGACCGCAGATGCGGAAGCCGCCGAGGTGCGGCGGTATTTTTAACCATCGGTGGAATCCTCCTGCAAAAAAGCGATCATTCGGCAAAAACATGTAGAACACGGCGCATTTACCCCCTATTGGATCCATCAAAATGTTGTGTATAGCTCTCTGGCCGAACCCCAAGGGCTCTGCTAAGGAGAATCAGGCAAAGGAGTGTTGAGCATGGGCGGTAAAAGAGCAAACAACGTCGATGTGGCGGTCGGCCACCGCATCCGGCTGTTCCGTCTCAATGCTGGGTTGTCCCAGACGGAACTGGCGGACCAGATCGGGGTCACCTTCCAGCAGGTCCAGAAATACGAAAAGGGCGTCAATCGCGTCGGCGCGGGCCGGCTGACCCAGATCGCGGTGGCCTTGAACGTGCCGATCACGGCCTTTTTCGAGGGCATGACCAGCGGTTCCAAGAGCCGGTCAGAAGCGGATTCGCTCGCCGAACTCATGACGGCGCCGCGGGCGTTTAAGCTTCTCGACGCATTTTCAGAGATCACCGATCCGGCACTGCAAACCGCGATTTTGTCTCTGGTCCAGTCGATCAGCGCCCGGCGTTCCGGGACGCACAAATAGCTTCGTCTGCGCTCGCCGGTAGCGGGTAACTCGCCGCGACTGAGCGGCGGCGCTACAACCCCCGGCTGCGGTGTCTTGTGTCGGCCACACGACACAGGGTTCGAGTCCGGGGATGCCTTCGCGAGTAGGGCACGGGCTCGTTCTCACCTCGACTTCTCGCCATGCTCCCGGTAGGTGGGTCCGTCTGCGGCGCTGCACAAATCGCTGCCGGAATCGCGGCCCATGATCAACCGCATGGCAACGTCTCGCCGATTTCGCTCGCTGACCGGCGCGGTCGCCGGGTCGCTGTGCGTGCTCGTGCTGACTGGCGCGTTCTCGTCGGGAACCGCGGAGATAGGTGCCGCGGCGCGGCACACCGTCGTCGTACCCGGTTTTTGGGATCCACGCCGGCGCCCGGAGCGACCGGATTTGTCGCGCCTGCAGAGCATACGCTTTCTCACTGATCTCGATTACCCGCCGTTCGACTACACGGGACCGGACGGCAATCCCGCCGGCTTCAACGTCGATCTCGCCCGCCTCGTCTGCGGCGAGATCAAAGTGCCCTGCACCATCCAGGCGCGGCCGTTCGCGACGCTGCTTGACGCACTCGACGGCAATCTCGGCGATGCAGTCATTGCCTCGATCGCCGCCAATGCCGAAACCCGCAAACGCGCCGATTTTACCGACCCGTATTACCGCACGCCGGCACGCTTCGTGGCGCGCGCCGACAGCCCAATCGGCGACGTGCTGCCCGAACTGGTGGCCGGCAAGAAGATCGCCGTGGTCGCCGGCACAGCGCACGAAGCGTACCTCAAGCAGATGTTCACCCAGGCCGAGCTGCGTTCGTATCCCAACGCCGCAGCGGCGCGCGCCGCCCTGAAGAATAAGCAGGTCGATCTTTTGTTCGGCGACGGTGTGGCGCTGTCGTTCTGGCTCAACGGCACCGACTCTGCCGGCTGCTGCGCCTTCCGCGGCGGCCCGTTTCTCGACAGCCGGTTTTTCGGCGAGGGCGTCGGCATCGCCGTGAAGCGCGGCAACGACGTGCTGCGTCAGGCCCTGAACTGGGCGCTGTTCCGGCAATGGGAGAAGGGCAGTTTTACCGACCTGTGGCTGCGCTACTTTCCGATCAGTCCGTTTTGAAAGCTTCCAGCACGCGTGGCGTTGCCGGGCGCGAACGACGCGCTTTCTCTTAAACGACATCGGGAACCTGTTTGACGCGGCGCGCGTCGCTTCCTAGTGTCCGCGCGCACAAGAGATGACGATGTCTGCCGCCACTACCGAACTTTCGCCGAGCCTGCGCGAAGCGGCCGAGCAATCGCCCGCCTGGCCGTTCGAGGAGGCGCGCAAGATCGTTGCGCGGCTGCGGCGGATACCGAAGGACGAGGTCGTCTTCGAGACCGGCTACGGGCCGTCCGGCTTGCCGCATATCGGCACGTTCGGCGAGGTCGCGCGCACCTCGATGGTGCGCCACGCGTTTCAGGTGCTCACCGAGGGCAAAATCAAGACGCGGCTGATCGCGTTCTCCGACGACATGGACGGCCTGCGCAAGGTGCCCGACAACATCCCCAACAAGGAGATGGTGGCGCAGCATCTCGGCAAACCGCTGTCGCGGATTCCCGACCCGTTCGGCACGCATGAAAGCTTTGCCGCGCACAACAACGCGCGGCTGTGCTCCTTTCTCGATCAGTTCGGCTTCGACTATGAGTTCCTGTCGGCGACGGAATGCTATACATCCGGCCGGTTCGACGCCGCGCTACGCAAAGTGCTCGAACGCTTCGATCAAGTGATGGCCGTGATGCTGCCGTCGCTGCGCGAAGAACGGGCGCAGACTTATTCGCCGTTCCTGCCGATCTCGCCAACGACCGGGATCGTGCTCCAGGTGCCGGTCGTCGCGCACGACGCCAAGGCCGGCACCATCACCTACGACGATCCCGACAGCGGCAAGCGCGTGACCACGCTCGTCACCGGCGGCCGCTGCAAGCTGCAATGGAAGCCCGATTGGGCCATGCGCTGGGTCGCGCTCGGCGTCGACTATGAGATGGCCGGCAAGGATTTGATCGACTCAGTGAAGCTGTCGGCGAAAATCTGCCGCACGCTCGGCGGCACGCCGCCCGAAGGTTTTAACTACGAGCTGTTTCTCGACGAGAACGGCCAGAAAATCTCCAAGAGCAAAGGCAACGGGCTGACCATCGAGGAATGGCTGCGCTACGCCAGCCCCGAAAGCCTGTCGCTGTTCATGTATCGCGAGCCGAAAGCGGCCAAGCGGCTCTATTTCGACGTGATCCCGCGGCACGTTGATGAGTATCAGCAATTGCTCGAAGCCTACGCGCGTCAGAGCGCGCGCGATCGCCTCGCCAATCCGGTCTGGCATATCCATGCCGGCGCGCCGGCGGCGGCCGACAATCCGATATCATTCGCCATGCTGCTGTCGCTCGTCACCGCATCGAACGCGTCGAACGCCGAAACGCTTTGGGGTTTTATCGGCCGCTACCGGCCGGGCGTGACGAAGGATACGCATCCGCACCTCGCCAAGCTGGTCGAGTATGCGATTCATTATTTCCACGATTTCGTGCTGCCGGCGAAAAGCTATCGCGAGCCGGGCGACACAGAGCGCGCTGCGCTCATCGATTTGCGCGACGCGCTGTCGCAGTTGTCGGCTGATGCGCCACCCGGGAAAATCCAGGATGTCGTTTATGAAGTCGGCCGCCGCGAACCCTTTCTAAACCACAACAAGCCAGCCAAGGATGGCAAGCCGGGCGTATCGCTCGACTGGTTCAACATGCTGTATCAGGTGCTGCTCGGCCAGGAGAAAGGCCCGCGCTTCGGCTCATTCGTCGCCGCCTACGGCCTGCAGAACACGGTCGACATGATCGACGGCGCACTGGCAAGGTCGGCGTGAACGATTCCTCCCCGCGCTACTGGCTCGCCCACACGACGCGCGCCAGCCACAGCACGTCGGCGGCCGCGAGCGTGCGGTCGGCGTGCTGGGCGTTGAGCGATCTCAACTCCAATGTCTTGGCGGTCTGGCGCCGCAGTTCCTTGGCCATGACCTCCCCGGCCCGGGTGCGGACCACGACGCGGTCGCCGCGGCGGATCGGCGCCGACGGCGACACCACGATGACGTCGCCGTCGCGATAGGCCGGCTCCATCGATTGGCCGGAGATTTCGAGCGCGTAGGCGTGCTCGTCGTTGAGCGCCGGGAATGCGAACTCGTCCCAGCCTTCGCCTGCCGGAAGACCGCCGTCATCGAAATAGCCGCCGGCGCCGGCCTGGGCGAAGCCGATCAACGGCACCGCGCGCGGCGCGGCGCCGCCGGTCTGGTCGGTCAGGCAGACAAAAACATCGAACGGCGTGCCGGTCGCCGCCAGCGCCTTGGCGATCGATTCGGTGGACGGCCAGCGGGCGCGGCCGGCTGGCGTGATGCGCTTGGATTTGTTGAACGTGGTCGGGTCGAGACCGGCGCGCCGCGCCAGTCCCGAGGCCGAAAGGCCGGCGCGAGCCGCCAGCCGATCGACGGCCAACCAGACTTGGGCGTGAGTGAGCATCCGAAAG
>JASHPU010000120.1 GCA_030037885.1 Xanthobacteraceae bacterium
CTGGCCGGTCGGGCCGTTGTGGTTTCTCTGGCAGCTTGTGGCGCTGAGCGTGCTGG
The DNA here is from genome assembly GCA_030037885.1 of Xanthobacteraceae bacterium. Classification (GTDB taxonomy): domain Bacteria; phylum Pseudomonadota; class Alphaproteobacteria; order Rhizobiales; family Xanthobacteraceae; genus BOG-931. Next base: position 57 of record JASHPU010000120.1, read on the forward strand.
CGGCCGCAATCGGCCGGTTCGCGCCGAAGGCGATTGCCGCACTTGGGCGCTGGTCGGCGGGCGCCGGCGACCATGTCGGCCGCTATTTCGTCTGTCTCGTCGCCGCCTCGGCGCTGGCCTATGTGCCGTTGGCGCTCGCCTTCACGCCCTGGGCCTGGTCCAATTTCGGTCCGTTCGCCCTGCAATTATGCCGGCCGCTGCATTACGCGGTCTATTTCTTCGCCGGCATCGGCGTCGGCGTCGGCGGCATCGAGCGCGGTCTCGTCGCCCCGGATGGTCCGCTGGCGCGGCGCTGGGCATTGTGGCTCGCGGCAGCACTCGGCTCGCTCGCGCTATGGATGGGATTGAGCGCCTTGACCTTGCATGGCGGCGCTCCGCTTGCGGTGCAGGCGGCGGCCGATTTCGGCTATGCGCTCGCCTGCGCCTGCGGCTCGTTCTTTCTGGTCGGGGTTAGCCTGCGCTTTGCTGCGGCGCCGTCGCGCCTTCTCGGCACGCTCGGCGGCAACGCCTACGGGCTCTATCTCCTGCACTATGTCTTCGTCGTGTGGCTGCAGTTTGCGCTCTTGCCGCTGCCGCTGTTCGCCGTGGTCAAGTGGCCGATCGTATTCACCGGCACACTCGTCTTCACTCTCGTCGCCAACGCCGCCATCACACGCATTCCGCTCGGCGCGCAGCTCATCGGCGCGGCGCGGCGCCCGCTTGCGGGGCTTGCATCTTGAGCGCGTCGAGAATCCGGGCGACGATCTCGCGCGGCCGCGGTGCGATCGAGACCACGATCGGATTCTCGTCGGGGCCCGGCTCCTCCAGGGCGTCGAACTGGCTCTGCAGCAGGCTCGGCGGCATGAAATGCTCGTGCCGCGTGGCGATGCGGCGCCCGATCAGCTCCATGTCGCCGTTGAGGTAGATCAGCCGCACGTCGGGGCGGTTGTCGACGATGACGGCGCGATAGCGGCGCTTGAGCGCCGAGCAGCTCACCACCGCATGGCGGCCGGCGGTGCGCGCCTGGTCGATGAAGTCGGCGATGGCGATCAGCCACGGCGCGCGATCTTCGTCGGTCAGCGCAATGCCGGCGTGCATCTTGTCGATGTTGCGGGCCGGATGAAACCAGTCGCCGTCTTCATAATCCCAATGCAGCGTCAGCGCGAGCTGCGTGCCGATGGTCGATTTGCCGGAGCCGGACACGCCCATCACCACGAGGATCGTCGGCAATGCCGGTTGCGCATCTGTTGCGGCAAGGCCGGAGCCTACGGTCGCATTCAATTCCGGTTGGGTGAAACTCATTGTGTTAGTCTTTCGCTGATGCCGGCGGTGCGGCGGCCGGCGCCGCCGCGGGATCGGCAATAGAAAATTCGCTCAAGGGACGCAGGTGCGTTGCTGGCCGCGGCGGCGCTCATGCGATCGCCCGCCATTGCCAGCCGGCGCGCGCCGGTAAATCTTGCGCCTGCGCCGGTCCCTCGCTGCCGGCCGCATAAGTGCACAGATCGCGACCGCCGGCGGCGCGCCATGCGGCGAGGATCGGATCGACCACGCGCCAGCCGGCCTCGATGTCGGCGGCGCGCTGAAACAGCATCGGATCGCCGATCATGCAGTCATAGATCAACGTCTCGTAGCCGGTGCTCGGCGCGGTATCGAAGTAATCTTCGTACTTGAAGTTCATCCGCACGTTCTCGACGCGCACGTCGGGTCCGGGAATCTTGGCGTTGAAATGCAGCGCCGCGCCTTCGTCGGGCTGGATGCGCAGCACCAGCAGGTTCTGCACCAGGCTTTCGACCGGCATGTCGCGGAACAGGGCGAGCGGCGCGCTGCGGAACCGCACCGCGATCTCGGTCTTGCGCGCGGCCAGCGATTTCCCGGTGCGCAGATAGAACGGCACGCCGGCCCAGCGCCAGTTGTCGATCAAAAGCCGCATGGCGACGTAGGTCTCGGTGACGGACTCGCGCGCCACGCCCGGCGCCTCGCGGTACGCCGGCACCGCCTTGCCCTTGACGCGGCCGGCGGCGTATTGCGCGCGCACCACGTCGGACCGGACGTCGGCTTCGCTCAAGGGATGAATCGCCTCGATCGCCTTGAGCTTCTCGCGGCGCACCGCGTCGGCCTCGAAGCGGCTCGGCGGCTCCATGGCGGTCAGCGCCAGGAGCTGGAACAGGTGATTGGGCACCATGTCGCGCAGCGCGCCGGTGCGGTCGTACAGCTTGCCGCGGTTTTCCACCGATACGGTCTCGGCGACCGTAATCTGCACATGATCGATGTGATCGCGATTCCAGACCGGCTCGAATATGCCGTTGGCAAAGCGCAGCACCATGATGTTCTGCACGGTCTCTTTGCCGAGGTAATGATCGATGCGAAAGATCTGATGCTCGGCGAAGCGGCGCAGCAGCTCCTTGTTCAGCGCGCAGGCCGAGGCGAAATCGAAGCCGAACGGCTTTTCGATGATGAGCCGGCGCCACGTGCCGTCCGGCTCGCCGGCGAGGCCCGCATCGCCGAGACGGCAGGCTACCGGCGCAAACAAATTCGGCGGCGTCGCCAGATAGTACAGACAATTGTCGCGGCTGCCGCTGCTGTCGGCGACTTCGCGCAGCCGGACCTTGAGCCGGCCGTAAGTCGCCGGATCGTCGAAATCGCCGTACACATAGCGGCAGCGCCGGATCAGATCGTCGAGCGTGCCGGGGGCGACGCCGCCGGTCGCGAACTGCCGCAAGGCGGCAGCCATTTGCCGGCGAAATTCGTCGTCGGCAATGTCCGACCGCGCGACGCCGACGACGGCGAAGTGTTCCGGCAATAGCTTGCCGGCGGCCAAATTATACAGCGCCGGCAGCAACAGCCGCTTGGTCAGGTCGCCGGCGGCGCCGAAGATGACGAACGCGCACGGATCGGCGGCGCGCAGCTTGTGACCGGCGGTCGCAACGGGGGCGAGACTGGGCGCCACAACGTCCATCATCACTGGCTCTTTGCTTCGCCCTTCGGCTTGAGCGACGACCTCATCGTAAGGCGAGCCGCGCCGCCTTGGTAAGCGCGGCGAGGCCGGAATTGGGATCGGCTCCGGCTTCGGAACCAATATGGGCGCGCAAGACGCGGCGGCCGCGCTCGGCGAGAACGCGGAAATCGCCGCGGGCTTGCGCGGCTTCGATGACCCCAAAGCTCGCCTTGCGGCCGGGAATTGTCACATCGGACGCCGGCTCGGCGGTGATCTGCAGAAACACGCCGGAGTTCGGCCCGCCTTTGTAGGCCTGTCCGGTCGAATGCAGAAAGCGCGGCCCGAATTGCAGGCACGTGGCGACGCGCTTTTTGTCACGCACCGCAATGCGCAAGTCCTGCAGCATGCGGACATGGGCGTCGTTGCGCTCGACGAACGCCAGCACACCGAAATAGTCGCCGTCGTGGAGGCGCGCGAACTGCGCGCCGAGCCAGCTTTCCAGCGTGGCATTGGCGCCGGCCTGCCGCAGCGCGGCGGCATTGCGCTCGTCGGTGTAGAGCGCGATGCCGTTTTGCCGGAACACCGGCGTGTCGGCGGCGAGCGTGCCGGTCTTTTCATACGCATCGGTCAATTCGCGCGCCGCGACCTTGCTCGCTTCGACGTCGGGCTGGTCGAACGGATCGATGCCGATCAGCGCGCCGGCCACCGCGGTCGCAATCTCGAAGCGGAAGAATTCCTGGGCGATCAGCGCGGCCGACTTGAGCTCGATCCGCACCACCGGCTGGCCGGCGTGTTCGAGCGCGTCGATGGCTTGGTCCTGCGCGGCATCGGAATGGGCCGCGTCACGCACATAGATGAACAGCCGATGCGCATCGTAGACCGACGGATCGCCGAGCGCCTCATCGCCGATCGGGATGACGCCCTTGCCGTACTTGCCGGTCGATTCCGCCAAAAGTTGCTCGGTCCAGGCGCCGAACGAGGCAACCGACGGCGATGCGGCGATGGTGACCTTGTCGCGGCCATGGCGCGCCGCGGCGCCGATGATGAGGCCGAGCTCGACGCCCGGGTTCTGCGCCGGCGACACGTCGTCGCCGCAGGAGCGCGCCATCACGCGCGCCGCTTCGAGAAACGCGCGGACATCGCGTCCCATGGCGGCAAGCGGCGCCATGCCGAACGCCGAGAGCACCGAGTAGCGCCCGCCGATGCTCGGCACGCCGTGAAAGACGCGGTGAAAGTTCTTTTGCGCCGCAATCTTTTCCAGCGGCGAGCCCGGATCGGTGATGGCGACGAAATGCCGGCCGGCATCGGTGCGGCCGATCGCGGCCGCGGCCTTGTCGAAGAAATAATCCATCAGCACGTTCGGCTCGAGCGTGGTGCCGGATTTGCTGGAGACGATGAACAGCGTGCGCGCCAGGTCGATCCGGTTTTCAAAATCCTTGACCTGCGCCGGGTCGGTGGAATCCAGAACATGCAGCCTGGGAAAGCCCCGCGCCGAGCCGAGGCTCTCCGCCAAGACTTCGGGACCGAGGCTGGAACCGCCCATGCCGAGCAGAAGCGCGTCCTTGAATTGCCGCGCCTGCACTTCGTCGGCAAACTCGGTCAGGCCCGGCAGGTCGCGCAATTGCGCATCGATGACGTCGAGCCAGCCCAGCCAATCGTTCTCGTCGTGGCGGGTCCATAGCGAAGCGTCTTCATTCCACAGCCGGCGGACGTTGCCGTGCGACCGCCAGGCTTCGGCGGCCTTGTCGACCTCCACCTTGAGCGGCTCCGGCAGCGCGGCGGCCTGGCTGTTGTGCGCCGGCCCCAACATGCGCCGGCGCTTTGCGGCGAGCGCGCCGTTGAGCTTGTCGAAGGCGTCGGAGAACAATGTGACGCCGTCGGTCACGAGCTTGGCGGTGATGGCGTCGAGCGAGATACCGGCGCGGTCGAGCGCGGCGAGCGTCGCTTCGGCGCGATCGACGTCGGCGGTCAGCGCTTCGCGCACGCGGCCATGGTCGCGGAACGCGGCCATGGTGTTTTCCGGCATGGTATTGACGGTGTCGGGACCGATCAGCTCTTCGATATAGAGCACGTCGCTGTAAGCCGGGTTTTTGGTGCCGGTCGAGGCCCACAACAGTTGCTGCGGCCGCGCGCCGCGTTTTTGCAGGCGCTCCCAGCGCGCGCCGGCAAAGCGCTGCTGCCAGCGCCGGTAGGCGAGCTTGGCGTTGGCGATCGCGACCTTGCCGCGCAGGTCAAGCAGCGCCGTTCGTTCCTTCTCGTTCGTCGCGTGCGCCGCGGCATCGTCGAGCAGCGTGTCGGCGGCGGTATCGATGCGGCTGACGAAAAAGCTGGCGACGCTGGCAATCCGGTCGATCGGCGCGCCCTTGGCGACGCGCTGCTCCAGCCCGGCCAAGAAGGCTTCGACGACCTCCTCGTAGACGGCTTGCGAAAACAACAGCGTGATGTTGACGTTGATGCCTTCGGCAAGCAGCTCACGGATCGCCGGAATGCCGGGCGCGGTGCCCGGCACTTTGATGAAAATGTTCTCGCGCTGTACCTCGGTCCACAGCCGCCGGGCCTCCACCAGGGTGGCGGCGGTGTCCATTGCCAGATACGGCGACACCTCGATGCTGACAAAGCCGTGCCGGCCGCCGGTGCGGTCGTAGAGCGGGCGCAGCATGTCGGCGGCGGCAGCGATATCCGCCGTCGCCAGCCGCTCGTAAATTCTGCCGACCGGCAGGCTGCCGTCGCCGACCAGGCGCGCGATGTCGGCGTCGTAGGTGTCGGAGTCACCCATCGCCTTTTCGAAGATCGACGGGTTGGAGGTGATGCCGGCGAGACCGTCCTGGTCGATCAAGTGCTGCAAATGCCCATTTTTGATGATGTCGCGCGACAGAAAATCGAGCCAGACCGCCTGGCCCTTGTCGGCAAGCGCCCGCAGCCGGTTCATGCGTTCTTCCATTTCGCAATCTGCTCCTTGGCGGCCGCGGCGATGCGGTCGGCGGTGAAACCGAAGACGTTCATGAGGTCCTTGATCGGCGCCGAGGCGCCGAACCGATGCATGCCGATGACGGCGCCGTCGACCCCGGCGTAGCGCTCCCAGCCACGGGTGGCGCCGGCTTCGACCGCGACGCGCGCCGCAACCGTCCTGGGCAAAACGGCCTCGCGATACGCTGCATCCTGTTCGTCGAACAGCTCCCAAGACGGCAGGCTGACGACGCGCACGGCGATGCTTTGCTTCGCCAGCAGGTCGGCCGCCGCCAGACACGGAGTCACTTCGCTTCCAGTGCCGATCAAAATCACGTCGGGCCGGCCGCCCGGCGCTTCAAGCAAAACATAGCCGCCGCGCGCCAATCCCGCGGCCGAAGCGTAGCGGCTGCGGTCGAGCGTGGGAAGCGGCTGACGGGAAAGCGCAAGCAAGACCGGCGTCTTGCGCTTGATAAGCACGCGCCAGGCTTCGACCACCTCGTTGGCGTCGGCCGGCCGGATCACCGTAAGGCCGGGCACGTTGCGCAGCCCGATCAGCTGCTCGACCGGCTGATGGGTCGGGCCGTCTTCGCCGAGCCCGATGGAATCGTGGGTGAACACGTAGATCACCGGCAGCCCCATCATCGCCGCAAGCCGCATCGGCGGCCGCATGTAATCGGAAAAGATCAGAAAACTCGAGCCGAACGGCCGCAAGCCGTCGAGCGCGAGCCCGTTGAGCACCGCGCCCATAGCGTGCTCGCGAATGCCGAAATTCAGATTCCGGCCGGCGGGTTCGGCGGGCTCGAAATTGCCGGCGGATTCGAATTTCAGCGGCGTCCTGGTCGAGGTGCCGAGGTCGGCGGCGCCGCCGATCAGCCACGGATAATTCTGCGCAATGGCGTTAAGCACTTGGCCCGAGGACACGCGCGTCGCCAACCCCTTCGCGTCCGGCGCAAAGCGCGGCAGGGTGTCGTCCCAGCACGGCGGCAGCTCGCCGGCCTGGATCGCCTGCAGCCGCGCGCCGAGCTGCGGATAAGTGCGGCAATATTCGGCGAACTTTTCGTTCCATTGCCGATGCAGGTTGCGGCCGCGCTCGCCGATGCTCGCAGCAAAATGTCCGTAGACGCCGTCGGGCACCAGGAAGTGCGCGTCCTCGGGCCAGCCGTAGAACTGCTTGGTCAGTCTCACCTCCTCCTCGCCGAGCGGTTCGCCGTGCGCGGCGCTGGTGTCCTGCTTGTGCGGGGCGCCGTAGGCGATGTGGCTGTCGACGATGATCAGCGTCGGCCGGTCGTTTCTTTTGTCGAACTGCACCAGCGCGTCGTCAACGGCTTCGGTGTCGTTGGCGTCGGCGACGTGGATCACGTGCCAGCGGTAGGCGCGAAACCGCGCGGCGACGTTCTCGCTGAAGGTGATCTCGGTCGAGCCGTCGATGGTGATGTGATTGTTGTCGTAGATCCAGCACAGGTTCGAAAGCTGCAAATGGCCGGCCAGCGAGGCGGCTTCGCTGGCGACGCCCTCCATCAGATCGCCGTCGCTGCAAAATGCATAGACGTTGAAATTGAACAGGCAAAAGTCCGGCCGATTGAACACGCTCGCCAGCCAGCGGCCGCCGATCGCCATGCCGACGCTGTTGCCACAGCCCTGGCCCAACGGCCCGGTCGTGGTTTCGACGCCGGGCGTGACGCCGTGCTCGGGATGGCCGGGGCAGCGGCTGCCGAACTGGCGAAAGTGCTTGATGTCGTCGAGGCTGACGGCCGGCCGGCCGGGCTGGTCCGGATCGGCGACGCGGGCGAGATGCAAAAGCGCGTAAAGCAGCATCGAGGCGTGGCCGTTCGACAGCACAAAACGGTCGCGATTGAACCAGCGCGGATCGTCGCAATTAAAGCGTAGCGCGCGCTGCCACAGCGTATAGGCGACCGGCGCCAGCGCCATCGGGGTGCCGGGATGGCCGGAATTCGCCTTTTGCACCGCGTCCATCGCCAAGGTGCGGATAGTGTTGATGCACAACAGGTCGGCGCGGGCGGACAGCTCGGCCGGGCCGCAGGCCAGCGCTCGCGACGGCTCGCGTCTACGGGATTCCGTTGCGGTCATGACGAAAAAATCCCTCCGCGCTGCTGGGTGGATGTCCCCTTCGGCCAACTCCCGGGACGCGGCCCAAGTTCCGCAAGCCCGGCGGACACCACGTCAAGCCCGGTAAACACCGCGTCGGGCGCCCCGGCGGCGCCGGTGTCGGGCGGCGCTGGGGGACGCGCTCGCGGCCACCGGCTATAATGGACGATATGCGAGAAAGCGGCAGGCGAGCGACACAATTTCCCGCCGTCGGGTCGACTCCGATCGGGCAGCTTTCCCTATGGCGCAGCGCGGCTGCCGTTATTCTTGTCGTCGCAGCGGCGTTTTTCGTTTTGTCCGCGCCGCCGGCGCGCGCCGCCGGACGCGCGGTCGTACTCGACGTCGACGGCGCCATCGGGCCGGCGGTCGCCGATTATATAGAGCGCGAGATCGGGGCCGCCGCGGCGAGCGGCGGCACCGGATTGATCGTGCTGCGCATGAACACGCCGGGCGGCCTCGACACCTCGATGCGGCAGATCATCCGCGCGATCCTCGCTTCGCCGGTGCCGGTCGCGACCTTCGTGGCGCCGAGCGGCGCGCGGGCCGCCAGCGCCGGCACCTACATCGCCTATGCCAGCGCCATCGCCGCTATGGCGCCCGGCACCAATATCGGCGCCGCCACGCCGGTGCAGATCGGCGGCGGTTCGCTGTTTCCCGGCGGCTCCGGGCAAAAGCCGCAGGGCAAGAATGCCGGCGCCGAGGACACCGAAACGCGCAAGATCATCAACGACGCGACCGCCTATATCCAGAGCCTCGCCGCGCTCAATCACCACAACGCCGATTGGGCCGCCGACGCGGTGCGCTCGGCGGTGAGCCTGCCGGCGTCGCAAGCCTTGTCGATGCACGTGATCGACGTCATCGCCAAGGACGTGCCGGATCTGTTGCAGCAGATCGACGGCCGCAGCGTCACGGTCAACGGCAAACCGTTCAAGCTCGCCACCGCGGGGCTGACCGTCGTCAACACGCCGCCCGACTGGCGCACCGAATTGTTGCAGCTCGTCACCGATCCGAACGTTGCCTTCATCCTGATGCTGATCGGCGTCTATGGCCTTATCCTGGAATTCTTCAATCCGGGCGCGGTGGCGCCGGGCCTGATCGGCGCGATTTCGCTCGTGATCGCGCTCTACGCGCTCGCCTTCATTCCGATCAACTATGCGGGCGCGGCTTTGGTGGTCGTCGGCATCGGGCTCATGATGGCCGAAGTCCATATCGGCGCCTTCGGCGCGCTCGGCGTCGGCGGCATCGCCGCCTTCGTGATCGGCGCGCTGATGATGTTTCCGGCGCGCACCCCGGGCTTCGAATTGTCCGGCGCCGTGGTGATCGTCGCCGCGATCATCAGCGCCGCAATCATTCTCGGGGCGCTCGGCGCGCTGGTGCACGCGCGCACGCGGCCGGTCGTCACCGGCAGCGAGGCGTTGATCGGCGCCGAAGGCGAAGCGGTGTTCTGGGAGGGCGACGAGGGCAGAGTGCGGGTCCACGGCGAAATCTGGCGCGCCCGCGCCGACGCGCCGCTCAAAGCCGGCGCGCCGATAAAGGTCGTCCGCCGCGACGGCCTCGTTCTTCTGGTGCAGTCGGTATGAGCATGACTCATTACCCTCATCCTGAGGTGCGAGCGCAGCGAGCCTCGAAGGATGTAGGCATCCAGATCGGCTATAGCCGATCTGGCCAATAAAACATGCCGAAATCGGGCAAGCCCGATTTCGGTGCGCCTCGGCCTGCATCCTTCGAGGCTCGGCGCTGCGCGCCGAGCGCCTCAGGATGAGGGTCACTATTAAGTGCGGCCTAAAACGCCAGCAAGGAGCACCGCCATGATACCGGCAGTCATCATCGTCATCGCCTTCTTGATCCTGATATTCCTCTACGCCTCGATCAAAGTCCTGCGCGAATACGAGCGCGGCGTGGTGTTCACGCTCGGCCGCTATACCGGCACCAAGGGTCCCGGCCTGATCCTGCTCTATCCGTTCGTCCAGCAGATGGTGCGCGTCGACCTGCGCGTGGTGGTCGACGAGGTGCCGCCGCAGGACGTGATCTCGAAAGACAACGTCTCGGTCAAGGTCAGCGCCGTGCTCTATTTCCGCGTCGTCGATGCCGAGCGCGCCATCATCCAGGTCAGCAATTATCTGGCGGCGACGAGCCAGCTCGCGCAGACCACTTTGCGCTGGGTGCTCGGCAAGCACGACCTCGACCAGATGCTGGCGGAGCGCGACAAGCTCAATTCCGACATCCAGGACGTGCTCGACAAGCAGACTGAGGGCTGGGGCATCAAGGTCTCCAACGTCGAGCTCAAGCGCATCGACCTCGACGAGAGCATGGTGCGCGCCATCGCCCGCCAGGCCGAGGCCGAGCGCGAGCGCCGCGCCAAGATCATCAATGCCGAGGGCGAGCAGCAGGCCGCGCAAAAACTGGTCGAGGCCGCGCGCATCCTCGGCGGCGTGCCGCAGGCCATGCAGCTGCGCTATCTCGGCACCCTGTTCGACATTTCCAACGAACGCGGCTCGACCATCGTGTTCCCGTTTCCGCTGGAGCTGTTGGAGGCATTCAAGGGGCTGACGCAGCAGCGGACGTGACCTGACCCTTTGCTAACGGAGGGCGCGCAAATGTCGGCTTCTCATCCGATGCGGGCCGTCGGCATCGCATGGTACTCTCGACAAGACTATCGCCGCGCTCTCGAAATCATGGAGGATGCGGACCAATTGCCCGGAACGTTCGATCAGTGGCTCAAGCGCGCAGAGGCTACCGAGCGCGAAATCAAACGTGCAGGCCATGTCGTCGTTCGCGCCATAATTAAGCCGGAGGAGTTTGCGGCTTGGTGCCGCGCGAAGGGTCTGAACATCGATACCGAGGCTCGCACAGAGTGGGCGAGCGAGTTCGCCCTTCAGCAAGCCAACGACACGCATTGAAGCTGCCGTCACGCTACGGACGGCCCCCTCCCACTTGCGTGGGGGAGGATGGCAGAGGCCACGCCGCAATAAGGTTTGAACACAGTGGCGGCGGTGTTATGCCGTTGCGGCCTGCCGCCAATCCTCGGCCGGCGCCCCGCTGACCTTTGCGACACTGCGATGACACTTGGGCACTGACATTGAGGCACAGGGCATGCGCGTTTTCGTCCCCATTTCGGTCGGCGGCTGGGCGCGCTTGTTCAGCCGCTGGGACGTGCTCGCAGTGCTGTTGGTGCTCGGCCTGTTGATCTTCCTTGGCGAGGCGAGCCGGCACCTGTTCGAGCCGCTCGCCGAATTGCAGAAAGAGCCGCCGTCGCTCGATCCGCGCCATCTGCCGGAATATGCCGCGCGCACCACGTTGCGCATGCTGGTCGCGATGGCGGCCTCGCTCGTTTTCACCTTCACCTATGCGACGCTGGCGGCCAAGAACAAGCGCGCCGAGCGGCTGCTCGTTCCGCTGCTCGATATTCTGCAATCGGTGCCGATCCTCGGCTTCATCTCGGTGACGGTGGTGTTCTTCATGGCGCTGGTGCCCGGCCGGGTCTTGGGCGCCGAATTCGCCGCGATTTTTGCGATCTTCACCAGCCAGGCCTGGAACATGGCGTTCAGCTTCTACCAGTCGCTGCGCACCGTGCCGGCCGAGCTGACCGAGGCGTCGCGCACGTTTCGGCTGAACCCGTGGATGCATTTCTGGCGGGTCGACGTGCCGTTCGCCATGCCGCAGCTGATCTGGAACATGATGATGTCGATGTCCGGGAGCTGGTTCTTCGTGGTGGCGTCGGAGGCGATCAGCGTCGGCAATACCACGGTGACTCTGCCGGGGATCGGCTCCTATATCGCGCTCGCCATCGAGCGGCGTGATCTTGCCGCGGTGTGGTGGGCGATCGGCGCCATGCTGGTCGTGATCCTGATCTACGATCAGGTGCTGTTCCGGCCGCTGGTCGCCTGGGCGGACCGCTTCCGTTTCGAGCAGGAAGCCGGCGTGCTGCCGCCGCGCTCCTGGGTGTTCGACGTGCTGCGCCGCTCGCGCCTGATCGACCGCGCCACGGCGCCGTTGGGCACTTTATGGCGCCGCTCGTTGCGGACCCATTGGTTCGATCGGGCGGAACCGAAGCGCGAGGCGCCCAAGCGGCATGGCTGGACCATCTTCGTCTGGAACGGCCTCGTCCTCATCGCTATGGCTGCGGCGCTGGTATTGCTGGTGCGTTTTGCGCTTGGGGGCATCACGCTCAGTGATTTCGGCCTGGCGCTGTTGCTGGGGCTTTATACCCTCACGCGGGTCGTCGTGCTGATCGCGCTGGCGAGCGCGATCTGGGTGCCGATCGGGGTGTGGATTGGCACGCGGCCCACTGCGGCACGCGTGTTTCAGCCGGTGGCGCAGTTTCTCGCCGCGTTTCCGGCCAATCTGCTGTTTCCGCTGGTCGTATCGGCGATCGTCGCGCTCAACGCCGATCCGAACATCTGGCTGAGCCCGCTGATGATCCTCGGCACGCAGTGGTATATCCTGTTCAACGTCATCGCCGGCGCCGCGGCGATCCCGGCCGAGATGCGCGCGGTGGCGGCCAATTTGCGGGTCGGCGGCTGGCTGTGGTGGCGCAAGATCGCGCTGCCGGCGATTTTCCCCTACTACGTCACCGGAGCGATCACCGCGTCGGGTGGATCGTGGAACGCCAGCATCGTCGCCGAGGTGGCGTCGTGGGGCGACCAGCACCTGCACGCCGCCGGCCTCGGCGCCTATATCGCGCAACAGACCGAACGCGGCGATTTTCACCGTATCGTGCTCGGCATCGCGGTGATGAGTTTCTACGTCGTCGTCGTCAACCGGACGTTCTGGCGCCCGCTCTACTTCTACGCCGAACGCAAGTTCCGGCTCGGTTGAAAGGTATGAATGACATGAAATCCGGCTGATTGGTTCACCGCCCGCTCGTCCCCGCGAAAGCGGGGACCCAGCGCTGGATTCCCGCTTGCGCGGGAATGAGCGGAATTCCGTCAGCCGGATTTAGAGTCCCCGATAGGGGATCAGGAAACCCCACGCCTTTAGGCGGCATGGGATCGCGGCGGTTCCGGTATAAAATGGCTGGATGGAAGGATACAAGCGGGGCAGCCACACCGTTTGGGACTGCAAGTATCACGTGGTGTGGGTGACGAAGTACCGGTATGCGGTGCTGGGCGGGGATGTCGGGCAACGATGCCGCGAACTCGTCCGTGAGACGGCTCGTGC
>JASHPU010000121.1 GCA_030037885.1 Xanthobacteraceae bacterium
TCTCCCATCGCCCCTGCGCGGACCGCGGGCATCAGCGCCGAACGGTCTCACATCGGTGGATCGACCCCCTTGCTGCCGACGGTGATACCCGGCGCTTCCAATGTGCCGTCGGGCAGTTTTTTCGCGGCGACAACGAAGATTTTGGCGCCGGGCTTGAGGTCGGCGGCGCTCCCCGGCGCAAACATCACCACGGTGACGTTGCTGGGCACGACAAAGGTCTTCTCGCCATCCTTGTATTTCAGGACGAGCTTCTGGCCATCGGTGCTCGCCACCTGCGATTCGATATTGGCATTGGTCATCGTGCTACCGGGCCTCAGATCCCACGGCCGATAACCTTCACCCGTGCCACGCAGCGCTTCCGGGAAGATATGAATCTCGACCGCCTTTTGCGTCCCGTCCGGCTGCGGCATCGCGGTGATGCCGACGAACAGACCCTGCTTCACGTCGGCGATCGACTTTTTGACCACAGTGCGGATCGGCGCCTGGTCGGCAAGTTTGACCTTCACCGCGGCGCCGTCGCGCGTCTTCACATTCAAAGTCTGGCCGTCGACGCTTTGAATCGTGCCGCGCACGCGCACCATGGCCGGGCTCTGGGCCAGCGCCGACGCGGCCGCCAACGCGGCGCCCAGCGCCAGCGCAATTCGCAATCCCTTCCTCGTCATCGTCATCCTCCTGTGTTCGCGCTTCCTACCGCCACACGCCGTAATCGCCGAAGGCGACGTTCGGAGCTTCGAGGTTGCCATCGGGACGTTTCTTGGCGGCGGGTATGAAGATTTTTTGTCCCGGCTTCAAATCCGCGGCGCTCGCCTTCTTGTAGGCGACGATTGCGGCGCCCGGCGGCACGACGACTTTCTGCTGCCCGCCCTTGTAGGTCACGTTCAGCGTTGCGCCGTCGACGCTCTTGACCTGGCTCGCAACCGTAGCGTTCGTCATCGTGCTGTTGGGCTGCAGGTCCCATGGACGATGGCCCTCGCCGACGCCGCGCAGCGCCTCGGGGAAAATGAGGATCGCCACGGCTTTCTGGCTGCCGTCCGGCTGCGGCATGGCGGTGATGGCGATGTAGTCGCCCTGCTTGATATCGGAGAGCGAAGCCTTGACCACCTGGTTCACCGGCGCATTGGCAGCAAGCTGTATTTTCATCATCGCGCCGTCGCGCGCCGTGGCGGCCAGGGTTTGGCCGTTGACGCTGTCGATCGTGGCGCGGACGCGCACCGTCTGTGGCTGCTGCGCCTGCGACGGCTGCGGTGCGGCGACGCGTGCGGCCGCACCCAGCAACGCAAGGGCGCCGGCACCCAGGGTCCGTCGTGTGATCTTACGCATTGGCATCCTCCCGATTGCGCCGGCGGGACGCGGCCGGCGCATGAGATTTTTAACCCCTCAGGCCGCTAGGTTATTCCGCCCGCCTGGTCGGCGGAAGCGCCGAGATCGGCCTCCAGGAGCGCGCGCAGCTCGGCCGTCACTTCCGGAACCCTGCCGAACCACAGCGCGAAGCCGCGCACCGCCTGATACATGAGCATGCCGAGCCCGTCGGCCGTGCGCAGGCCTCGGGCGCGCGCGGCGCGCAACAGCGGCGTCACCAGCGGCACGTAAACCAGTTCGGCGACAACCGCGTGACCCGGCAGTGGCCGCACATCAAGCGGCAACTCGGGCTGTCCCGCCATGCCAAGGGTCGTGGCATTGACCAGAAGGCCGGCGTCGGCGAGCACCGACGTGTCGGCCCAATCGACGGGATGCACGGCTTTGCCGAAGCGCCGGCGAAGCACCTCGGCGCGGCGGCGTGTCCGATTCACGACCGTAACGTGCGCAACGCCGCGCCCGATCAGGCCGCAGATCACGCCGCGCGCCGCGCCGCCGGCGCCGAGCACCACCGCCTTGCCGAGCCCGCGATCCCATTGCGGGGTGCAAGCGTCGAGATTGTCCAAAAAACCTTCGACATCCGTATTCGTCGCGCGCAGCACGCCGCGGTCGAGCCACAGCGTGTTGGCGGCGCCGACCGCCCGCGCCCGCTCGTCGGGTTGCGAGGCCGCCAGCGCCGCCGCCTTGTGCGGCACCGTCACGTTGGCGCCGACGTAGCCGCGCGCCGCGAGCGCGCGTGCGAAATCGGCAAATTGCTCCGGCGGCACCGCCTCGCGCCGATATTCGCCGGCAATGCCGTAGCGCTTGAGCCAGTAATTATGGATCAGCGGCGAACGCGAATGCGCGACCGGCCAGCCGACCACGCAGGCGGCGCGAGCGGGCGCGCTCATGACCAGTGCGGCTGGCGAATTCCGCTCATTGCCGCGCAAGCGGGAATCCAGGTGGAGCCCTCCTGCCCAGCAGCAAGCCCACTGGGTCCCCGCTTTCGCGGGGACGAGCGGTTTTTCAAGCAATCGTGCGGAGTCTTGCTCACGCCTCGGCCACCACGGTGTTGCGCAGCGTGCCGATGTCGGGACATTCGACTTCGATCGTGTCGCCCGGCTTGAGCCAGACCGGCGGATCGGCTTTCGGGCCCTTCTTGACCGGCGTGCCGGTGCAGATGACGTCGCCCGGCTTGAGCGTCATGAAGCTCGTCGTGTAAGCGATGATGTCGGCGAACGAGAAGATCATGCTCGCCGTGGTGTCGTCTTGAGTCACCTCGCCGTTCTTGCGCACGACGAGATGCAGCGGCTTGGTCAGATCGAGATCGGTCTCGATCCACGGGCCGATGCCGCCGGTTGAGTCGAAATTCTTGCCCTGGGTGACGTTGAACTGGCCGTGCCGCGTCCAGTCGCGAATGGTGCCCTCATTGGCGAGCGTTACCCCGGCGATCGTTTCCGGCGCCTTGTCCTTGGCGACGTGCTTGCATTCGCGGCCGATGACGATGGCGAACTCGCCTTCGTAATCGAGCTGCTCGGAAATTTTCGGCCGCACCAGGTTCTGGCCCGAACCAACCATCGAGTTCGGCGCGCGATAAAACATGCTCGGATATTTCGGATTGTTGGTGACGTTATAGTCCTGGCCGCGGTTGGCGTAGTTAATGCCGATGCAGAGGATTTTTTCCGGCGCCGGCAGCGGCGGCAACAGTTCGACCTCGGCAAGCCGCACGTCCGGCCGTACGCCGTCGGACGCGGCGCCGGCTTCGCCGAGCGCCCGGGCGCGGAATACGTCGAGCAGGTTCGAGAACCGGCTCAGCCGCCCGCGCAGGTCGACGATGCCGTCGCCCACGACCGCGCCAAAGCTCGGTCGGCCGCGCAGATTGTAGCTCGCAAGCCGCATTTTTTCGCGTCTCCCCGGCGGTCATTGTTGCTGCAGCCGGCGGCTCAGGCGCCGCCTGCCGCTGTCTGGGCGATGTGTTAAGAGTCATCGTCGCCGCGGTCAACTTCTGCCAGTGTTCGAGCGCCGCACCGTCTGGGTCGCTCTTTGCGATCATCGCGTTCGAGCATCGGGCCTCTCTTTAGTCCTCCCCGCCGGAGCGGATAAGGCAAGGCGTTCTCGCGGCGCGTTTTGTTGCGCCCGAGGTTTGTTTGATCGCGTTCGTAGGGTGGGTTGAGCGGAGCGAAACCCACCGTGCGGCGGCGCGGCTCGATGATGGGTTTCGCAAGGGCTCAACCCATCCTACAAACGGAAATAAGAAATAAGGAGACGGAACGCCGAGAGACGCGTCGTCACGATCCGCGCCACGCGCAACGCGCGTTACCACGCGTGCACGCTGCGGGCGCGGCGCCGCCCCCTCCCTACTCTCCCCCGCAAGCGGAGGAGGGTAGGCAGGGGGCGGCTCGCCTCTCGGCGTTCCATCGCGGCTCTCGCCGGCCGGTTGTCACCTTGCCGGCTCAGCTCCAGGCCAGGCTTCCTGGGACGCGGACGCTCGGTCTTCGCCGGGCGGGCGTTACCCGCCCCTTCCTGTCCCAGTCCAGAGGAGCACCCCTCACTGCGGCCGTAGTACCGCAGCGCGTGATGCC
>JASHPU010000122.1 GCA_030037885.1 Xanthobacteraceae bacterium
ATGGCGGCGGTCCATTCGGTGCCGCGTCGCCAGCGCAGGCCGGCGTTCTTGATCGCCAGGTAAAGCAGCTTGAGCGCCGCATCGTCGTTGGGAAAGCTGCCGCGGGTCTTGATGATCTTGCGCAACGAGCGGTGCAGCGCCTCGACCGCGTTGGTGGTGTAGATCATCTTGCGGATGCCCGGGGCGAAGGCGAAGAACGGCACAACGTAGTCCCAGGCCCGCCGCCAGACCTGGCCGATCGCCGGGGTAGCGCTTGCCCCATTCGGCCTCGAACTCGTCGAGCCGCTTAAGCGCCACCTCGGCGGTCTCGGCCCGATAGATCGCCTTGATCGCCGGCACGATGGCCTTGCGGTCCTTCCAGGACACAAACGCCAGGCTGTTGCGGATCAGGTGCACGATGCAAGTCTGCACGACGGTCTGCGGAAACACCGAATTGATCGCCTCGGCAAAGCCTTTGAGCCCGTCGACCACCGCGATGAGGATATCGTTGACGCCGCGGGCCTTGAGTTCGTTGACGACCTTGAGCCAGAATTTGGCGCCTTCGGTGTGCTCGATCCACAGCCCCAAAACGTGCTTCTCGCCGTCCGGATCGAGCGCCAGTGCCACATAGACGGCCTTGTTCTTGACCAAACCCTCGTCGCGGATTTTGCCCGCAGCGCGTCGAAAAACACCACCGGATAGACCGGATCGAGCGGCCGGTTCTGCCATTCCCGAACCTCGTCGAGCACCGCGTCGGTGACCCGGCTGATGAGATCCGGCGAGACCTCGGTGCCGTACAGTTCGGCCAGGTGACCCTGGATCTCGCGCACCGTCAGGCCGCGGGCGTACAGGCTCAGAATCCTGTCGTCGAAGCCGGTAAAGTGCGTTTGCCCCTTGGCGATCAGCTGCGGCGCGAAGCTGCCGGCGCGATCGCGCGGCACCGCAATGTCGATCTCGCCATCGTCGGTCAGGAGCGTCTTGGCACTTGTGCCGTTGCGGCTGTTGCCAGAGCCGCGGCCGGCGGGGTCGCCCTTCTCATAGCCCAGATGTTCGGTCAGCTCGGCGCCCAGCGCGCGCTCAATCAGTGCCTTCTTCAGTCGCTTGAAAAGCCCATCCTCTCCCGTCAGGTCTTCCGGCCTCTCATAGTTAGCCAACAGTTGATCCAGCAGTTCCGGTGTAATCGTCGAGTTGGTCGCCATGTGAGTCTCCCCTTAAAGGTAAACTCACAGAAACCTACTTACACATCCTTCCTGACACCCTCTGTTCCTGGCCTATATCGAGCAATGCCTGGCTCCGACGCTCAGGCGCGGCGATATCGTCGTCATGGACAATGTTGCAATCCACAAGGCTCCCGCCATCCGTGAGGTGATCGAATCCAAGCAGGCGAGCCTGCGCTATCTGCCCAAATATTCGCCCGACCTCAATCCGATCGAACTGTCCTTCAGCAAATTCAAGGCGCTGGTGCGCAAGGCTTCCGAACGCACCGTCCCAGGTCTCAAGCGGATCATCCGCTCGTTCCTGCCAAGTCTCAGCGCCAAAGAATGTGCCAACTACTTCACACATGCCGGCTACGTTGCAATATGATCGAGAAACCCTCTAGGCGCTCGCGGCGGCGCCCAGGCAAGAGGCCCCGACGGGCATCGCGGTACTGGCGTGAACCGGGAACTTTTCTGCCGTTCATTCAACTCAAGGCTTCGCCGCGAGTTTGTTATGATAAGCGGCGAAGGGCTGAGGGGTGACGGAGGCAACCATGGCTGACGAAAAAACTTCTCCCGCCGGACCGGATCTCACCCAAGGCGTTGCGTTGTCCGATTTCGTCGACCACCGGCTGGTCGGACATGTCGGCGACGAGGAGGTGCTGCTGGTGCACAGCGGCGCCGAAATATTCGCGATCGGCGCGCACTGCACGCACTATCACGGACCGCTCGCCGAAGGCATCATGACGGACGGCGACGTGCGCTGCCCATGGCACCACGCCTGCTTCGATCTGAGGAGCGGCGAGGCGGTGCGTGCGCCGGCCTTGAGCCCGGTCGATTGCTGGAAGGTCGAGCGGCGCGATGGCCGCGTTTTTGTCGGGGAAAAGCGCGCGCGGGCGACACCGCACCTGCCGGCCTCGGCCAATCTGCCGAGCCGCATCGTCATCGTCGGCGGCGGCGCCGCCGGTTTTGCCGCAGCCGAAATGCTGCGGCGGTGCGGTTTTGCCGGCAGCATCGTGATGCTGAGCAACGACGCCGCCGCGCCGGTCGACCGGCCGAACCTATCGAAGGATTATCTCGCCGGCAGCGCCTCCGAGGATTGGCTGCCGCTGCGGCCGGACGGATTCTACGCGGAAAGCGGCATCGACCTGCGGCTCAACACCGAGGTCGTCGGCGTCGATGCGAAAGCGCGGACGGTTGCGGTCAGGGACGGCAAGACGTTCGCCTACGATCGGCTGTTGCTCGCGACCGGGGCCGAGCCGGTTCGGCTGCCGATCCCGGGCGCCGACCCGTCGCGTCTTCATTTGCTGCGCACGCTCGCCGATTGCCGCGCCATCATCGCGGCCGCGAGCAACGCCCGCCGTGCGCTGGTGATCGGCGCCAGTTTCATCGGGCTGGAAGTTGCGGCGTCGCTGCGCACGCGCGGTATCGAGGTCGTCGTCGTCGCGCCCGAAGCGCGGCCGATGGAGCGGGTGCTGGGGCCGCAACTGGGCGACTTCATTCGCGCCCTGCACGAAGAGCACGGCGTCGCGTTTCGCCTGCAAGACACCGTCGCCGGCATCGACGGCCGTCGTGCGAGTCTCAAGAGCGGCGGTACGGTGGAAGCGGACCTCATTGTCGTCGGCGTCGGCGTGCGGCCGCGTCTTGCGCTCGCCGAGCAGATCGGGCTTACGCTCGATCGCGGCGTTGCGGTGAATCAGTTCCTTGAAACCAGCGCGCCGGGCATTTACGCCGCCGGCGACATTGCGCGCTGGCCCGATCCGCATTCCGGCGCAGCGATCCGGGTCGAGCACTGGGTCGTCGCCGAACGCCAGGGCCAGACGGCGGCGGTCAACATGCTCGGGCAGAACGAGCCGTTCGATGCCGTGCCGTTCTTCTGGAGCCAGCATTACGACGTGCCGATCAATTACGTCGGCCACGCCGAGCAATGGGACGAGATCGCCATCGACGGCGACGTCGCCGCCAAGGATTGTCTGTTGCGCTACAAACGCCAGGGCCGCGTGCGCGCCGTCGCCTCGATCTTCCGCGACGTTGCCAGCCTGCAGGCCGAACTGGACATGGAACGAGCGGCCGCCTGAATAGTCGCGGTCAAAACGCGCCGGCGGTGAAATTGAGCCGCTGCGTCACGTCGCCGGGCTGGGTGGCGAACGGATAGGCGTAATCGACCTCCATGTTGCCGAATGGCGAGTCCCAGACGAGGCCGACGCCGGCGGAGGCGCGCAAGCCCTTCGAATTGGTGGTCTGCTGCGACGGCGACAGCGCGGCGAGACTGGCCGCGCTGGCGCCGGTCGCCCACAGGCTGCCGACGTCGGAGAACAGCGCCATTTTCAGATTGGCGTCGGCCGGCACGCCGGGCACCGGCGCCTCCAATTCGGCCGACATGGTCCAGTAGACGTTGCCGCCGAGATTATCCTGCGTGGTGCCGGGCGTGACGTCGCGCGGCCCGAAACCGTTGGGCGCGAAGCCGCGAATGAGCTGCGGCCCGCCGAAAAAGCCGTCGAGGAAGGGCAATTGTTGTCCGCCATATGGCGTGACGTAGCCGTCCTGCGTGCGCACCATGCCGACCACGTCGCCGGCGACCTGATGATAGTAGCGGATGTCCTCGGTGGTCTTGGCGAACTTCGCAGCGCCGCCGAAACCGGCGATTTCGTTATTGGTCTGCACGCGCAAGCCGTTGGTCGGGTTTTTGGGGTTGTCGAGCGTCGAATAGGTCATGCCGACGCCGATCGACGAGACCCAGATCGGTCCCTCGGCGGCGGCCTGCTGGATCGGCAGCGACGAGATGCCGTCGACCGGATCGAGCGACACCGACTGATTGTAGAGCGAATACGTATAGGTGACGCCGAGCTGATCGGTCAACGGCGTGCCGAACGACAATCTGCCGCCGTATGTGGTGCTGTCAAAGGACTGGTTGACGTTGGCGAAGGTCTGGTTGCCGAACAATTCTACGCCGGCGGAGAGCCGCTGGTCGAGGAAGTAAGGGTCGCTGAGCGCAATATCGAAGCTGCGCACATATTGGCCGTAGGTCACCGCTACCTTGCCGACATAGCCGGCGCCGAACAAGTTGGTATCGCTGACGCTGACGCTCGCCATTGCGCCGGTGACCGTCGAATAGCCGCCGGAGATGGAGAAATTGCCGGTGTCCTGCTCGACCACGTCGATGTCGAGGACGATGCGGTCGGGCGCCGAGCCCGGCCCGGGCGCGATCTCCACCGATTTGAAATAGCCGAGCGCCTTGAGCCGCCGCTCGGCGCGGTCGACCAGCGCGCGGTTGTAGGCATCGCCCTCGCCGAAATCGAGTTGGCGCCGGATCACGTCGTCGTGGGTCTTGGTGTTGCCGTGAATGTCGATGCGCTCGACATAGACGCGGTTGCCTTCGTCGATGGTGTAGACGAGATCGACAATCCCGGCCGCTCCGGCGCCGCTGCGCGGCGGCTCGCGATCGACGCGCGCTGCGACGCTGGCGAACGGCTCGCCGCTTCCGGCGAGCGCCATGGTCAACGCATCGACCGACTTGTTGATGGCATCGGCATCGAATGCAGCGCCGGCCTTGGTCAGCACATACGAGCGGAATGCCGCCGCATCGACGGCCTTCATATGCGATTGCAGATCGACCTTGCCGAAGCGGTAGAACGAGCCCTCGTCGATGACGAAGCTGAGCACGACGCCTTGCACGCTCGGCTCGTAGCTTGCCGCCGAGCGCACCCGCGCGTCGGCATAGCCATGAGCGCGATAGAAGCTGCGAATGAGGTCGCAGTCGTTTTCGATCTTGTCGGCGTCGTAGATGTCGTTGTCGAGCAGAAAGCTCAGGAAGTTGGTCTTGCCGGTCTTGATCTGGCCGGTGAGCTTGTAGGCGGGGAAGGCGTTGTTGCCGGTGAACAGGATCTTGCGCACCGCGAGCTTGTCGCCTTCCTTGATCTGGAAGACGAGATCGTCGCGGCCGTTCTTGGCGTCGATCATCTGCGGCTCGATGCGGGCCTGGAAATAGCCGTGCTGCCGATAGAGTTCGTCGAGCCGCTGCACGTCGCCCTGCACGATAAAGCGCGACAGCGGCCCGCCGGGCTTCGATTGCAGGGCTTTCGTCAGGTCGGCGTCCTTGACCTTCTTGTTGCCTTCGACGGCGACCTTGCGAATGAGCGGATTCTCCGCAACCTTGACCAGGACGCGGCCGCCGTCGTGGCTGATCTTCACATCGGAGAACAGGCCGGTCTCATAAAGCGCCTTGAGCGCTGCATCGAGCGCCGCGCCGTCGAACCGGCCGTCGGCGGCCGGATGAAAATAGGAACGGATGGTCGCGGCGGCGACGTGGTGGTTGCCGTTCACCTCGATGGCATCGGCAACGCCGGCCGCGCGCGCGGCGCCGCACGCGGCCACGGCCCAAAACCCGCATAGCAGAATCGGAACAACGACGGCAAACAGCCGGCCGCGCATCCTCGCACCCTGAACTTCCCCGCAAGCGGGCCCGATCACACTGTGCGGCCGCGGCGGCAGCATGACGCTTTATGTCGGATTGTGAGGAATTGTTGGGGCGTCCGCCACAATGGTTTATGGCTGACTGGCGGCTGGCGGGCTGCGCCTAAAGGGGCCGCAGCGGAAGGCCGCTTACGCGACCGCAAAAATGGCGTATTGACCCGTTGCGGAGGCCGCTCACCCGGCTCAATGTCGAGAATAACGGTTGCGGCGCGCACCGTGGCGTCACGTCCAGGAAAGCAATGCCCATGGCCAAGCAGAGGATCAGCTACGTCCCGCTCGACAACATGGACGCCCGCATGCGCGCCGAGATGGAACGCTGCCGGCGCGAAGGCACACCGCGGCCGGAGAGCTCGGCGATCCGCGCCCATGTGCCGGCCTGCTTCTGGTTCTTCGCCGATTCCTGGCACAACATTTACCGTAACGGCATCCTCGATCACGCCATCAAGGAATTGTGCCGGCTCTATGTGTCGCGCTCGGTGGCTTGCGAATATTGCGGCAACCAGCGCTCGGTGAAGGCGACGACGAGCGGCGCGCTGATCGAGGACCAGGTCCTCGATCTGCTCAACTTCGAGAAATCGACCAGCTACGATGAACGGCAGAAGACGGCGCTCGCTTACGCCGAAGCCATCGTCTGGCATCTCAATACCGACGATGCGTTCTGGGAGCGGATGCACCGGCATTTCAGCGAACCGGAGCTGGTCGAGCTCGGCTGCATGATCGGGCTCACGCTCGGCCAGCAGAGCTGGCTGCGGCTCCTCAACATCGAGCATCACCAGGTGCTGGCCGGCACCGCCGCGTCGATGGCGCCCGGCTATGAGGATGAAGAGCGGCTAAAGGTGAGCAAAGCGCAGCCGGATTACTGGGCGAAGAAAACGCCGTCCGAGAGCGCCGCCTGATTTCGGCGGCGCGGTTGCGCTCGACGTGCGGGTTCAGCCGCGCCGTTCGGCGGTCCAGCGGCCGGAGCAGCGCTGGTCCGAGGTGTGCCAGATGCCGCGACCCTGGTTGCGCCACAACCGGCCGGTGCCGGTTGCAGTCTGACCGCCGCCCGACACCGTGACGCCGATCGCACCGCCGCGACCCACTGCGCCGGCGACGGCGTAGGACGAATCATCGCTGGCCTTGCCGACGTGACCGCCGACGATGCGCAGCGGATAGCGATAGCCGCGATCGCAATCGCCGTAGACCGTGACGATCGACACGCTCCACAGCCCGTCATAAGCGCTGGTAAGCGGCGCTCGCCGCGCGGCCGCTGCATCCGAGGGCATGATCGCCGTCGCGGCAATAAAAGCCGCCAGCGCGGCGGCGAGACTCGCGCTGAAAATTCCTTTCATCGATTTGCTCCGGTTTTCTCGGGATGCGGTGATGGCGGCGAGCCTTGCGCCGGCGGCACCGGATAAGGCGGCGGCGCGCCGCCGAACGGCGTCGAGCCTTTGCCCTGATCGTAGCCGGCCTGAAACAACGCGCGCATATAGTCCGGGTCGAACGCGCCGCGGCTGGGTGCGGAAAAGTTCGCCGGTATGCTGGCGACGTTGAATGGGACGCCGCTGCGCTTGGCGAGCAGATAGGCGCGGTCGAGCATCAAACGGGTGTCGACCTTGACCGCCATGCCGACGGTTTGAGCGAGGATCGACTCGGTGGTGCGTTCCACGACCTGAAAATCCGGTTGCAGCCCGCTATCGACCACGACGTAAAGCGCGCTCGCCGGCAGGCGGTAGTCGGCGGTCGCCGCCATCAGCTGGGCCGGCGCGACAAAAAACTGGCCGCCGGCGCCGCCATCGACGTGCATTTCGGCGAAACGCCTGCCGTTGCCCTCGACGTCGATCAGCACCGGCGGGAACGCGCCCGGTATGCTGCCGGAGGCGAGCAGCACGGTGCGAAACAGGGCGAGCGCCTGGTCGCCGCCGTGCGCGGCAATCGCACCCATATTCCAGACCACCGAGCGTTCGGCATCGAGATTGGTGGTGATAATGAACAGGCGACGGCCGCGACGGTATTCGGCGGCGATGTCGGCGAGCATGTCCGGAGTAAATTTCTTGGCGATGAGGTCTTTCAGCGGCCAGGTGTCGACGAAGCTCTCCGGCGTGCCGCCGACTTCGAAAATGTCGGCCGAGGTCATCGTGGTATAGGCCTGCCGCATCGCCTCGTCGTATTTCGGACCGGCAAACGCAAACGGTGCCAACAGTGCGCCCGTGCTCACCCCGGTGACGACGGAAAAATCCGGCCGCTTGCCGGACGCGCTCAGCCCGGCAAGTAAACCGGCGCCGAAAGCGCCGTCCTCGCCGCCGCTGGAGAGAGCGAGCCAAGGCCCGGGCTTGGTCGGCAGCGCTTTTTCGAAATCTGCCGTCGAGTCGGCCCAGAACCGCGCGTCCGGCATGCCGGGGATCGTTGCAACAGCGTCATCCGCGGCGGTGAACGGCGTCCGGGGCAGCGACTTCGGTTGCACGGCTACGGCCGGGGCGGAGTTCGGCCCTTTGCCCGGGCGCGCGCGAACATTTGCACGCGGATGCGGGGCGGCGACGCGGCGACCGTCCTGCGCATGTGCTGGCGCGAGCGGGCGGATGCTCGCAGGCAGCAAGGCGAGCGCGACGATAAACGCCGCCAAAGCGGCGCCGGCGACCCGCACACTTCGATCCGCGTCCATGCTCATGAGGCTGAGTGTCCCGAAAGCACCGGAGGGTTTGGCCCGGTTTCGTTCCTGGTGGCGGGGGCGCTGCGGCGGGGCGACGGCCGGCAAATAAGCGCGCGGCGCGCCAACTTCAATCGCGAACCAGTCGGCATCGCCGCCCATTCCGGCGCGCCGATGAACGCTGATGCTTGGAAACACGCTGATGCTTGGACACACAATGACATTATTCGTCATCCATCGGGAAGCTGGGTCTTGTGCACATCTCGGCGTCGCGCCAGGCGCCGGCGTTCAGGCGTGCCGCTCGGCGACGAATCGCGCGCCTTCGATCAAGATGCCGGAAGCGGCCCCGAACGGCGCCAAGGCCTTCTCGGCCTCACTGACGAGTTGGCGCAGCCGCGCCTTTGCTGCGGCGACGCCGAGCGCGCTCACCATGGTGGCTTTGCCGGCGTCCGCGTCTTTGCCGGTGGATTTGCCGACCAGTGCCGGATCGCCTTCAAGATCGAGCAGATCGTCGGCGATCTGGAACGCCTGGCCGACCGCCGCGCCGTAGCGGTCCAGCGCGGTGCGCTCCCGCTTCGCCGCTACGGCCAGAATGCCGCCGGCCTGACAGGCAAAGCGTAACAGCGCGCCGGTCTTCATCGCCTGCAGCATCCGCACCTCGTTTTCACCGAGGCGCAGCGGACCGCCGCCGGAGAACCGGCCCTCGGCGGCGAGGTCGAGCATCTGGCCGCCGGCCATGCCGCCGATGCCGGCGGCGCGCGCCAGCGCACCGACCAGTTCGGCCCGCACGGCCGCATCCGGATGGGTCTGTTTGCGCGACAAAATGTCGAACGCGAAGGTGAGCAAGCCATCGCCGGCAAGAATCGCGGTCGCCTCGTCGAATGTCTTGTGCGTGGTGGGCCGGCCGCGGCGCAACGCGTCATTGTCCATGGCCGGCAGATCGTCGTGCGCCAGCGAGTAGCAGTGTACGCATTCCAGCGCGGCGCCTGCCATCAGGGCGCGCTGCCGCGGCACCTTGAAGAGCGCGGCGCTTTCGACCACCAGGAATGGCCGAAAACGCTTGCCGCCACCCAGACTAGCGTAGCGCATGGCCTCGAGCAGCCGGTCCGGACGGGACAGTTCGCCGGGCTCGGGCTTTGCCGCCAGCAGCCGCTCGAGCAGCGCCTCGGTGTCCGTCGCCACGGCGTCGAGGCGGGCAAGGAACCGGTCATCTTGCTGATTGTCTTGCCTGTTGTCTTTTTTGGCATTTTTGCCGTTCATCGGGTGCTGCCCAGCGGTCCGGCCTCCCTGTGGGGTGCTGTTCTCGATCCTACATTTACGGGATAACGGTTGCGCCGCACGGCGCCCCGGCGCCGACCCGCGCGGGGCCTGCGGCCCGACATGAGCCATTACGAGAGCTATCTGTGGTCAACGACCTCGCAGCGTCAATGGTGCTTGCGATTTGGCTGTATCTTATCGCGGCGCGCGGCGGCTTTTGGCTTGCCGCCGAGCGCGACGATCGGTCAGCGCCGGGCGAGATTTTGTCCTGGAACGGCGCCTGGCCGGCGATCGCCGCCATCATTCCGGCCCGCGACGAGGCGGCCTGCATCGGCGAAACCGTCGCGTCGTTGCTGCGCCAACCCTATGCGGGCGCGTTCAACGTCATCGTGGTCGACGATCAGAGCCGCGACGGCACCGCGCAGGCAGCGCGGGATGCGGCGGCAAGCCTTGGCCGGGCCGATCGGCTCAAGGTGGTGACGGGCCGGCCGCTGCCCGCGGGCTGGACCGGCAAATTGTGGGCGCAGCAGCAGGGCGTGGCGCTCGTCGAAGACTTGTCGATCAAGGACTTGTCGATCAAGGACCTGTCGATCGAAGACTTGTCGATCGAAGACTTGTCGATCGAAGACTTGCCGAACCCGCCGGCCTATTTGCTGTTCACCGACGCGGATATTGTTTATGGCGCCGAGGCGTTGCCGCAACTCGTGGCGCGGGCGCTGGCGAACGATTTCGTCCTCACCTCGCTGATGGTGAAATTGCGCTGCAAGAGCTTTGCCGAGCGGCTCCTCGTCCCCGCCTTCATCTTCTTTTTCCAGATGCTCTATCCGTTCGCCTGGGCCAACGATCCGCGCCGCCGCAGCGCGGCTGCGGCCGGCGGCTGCATGCTGGTGCGGCGCGACGTGCTGCATCAGGCCGGTGGGCTCGCGGCGATCCGCGGCGCGCTGATCGACGATTGTGCGCTGGCCAAATTGCTCAAAGCGCGCGGCTCGATCTGGATCGGCCTGACCGAGCGCGTGCACAGCATCCGCGCCTATGCGAAACTCGCCGACATTCGCCGCATGGTGTCGCGCACCGCCTACGCCCAGCTCGGCTATTCGCCGCTGCTCCTTGCCGGGACCATCTTGGGCCTCGCTCTGGTCTATCTGGCGCCGGTCGCGTTGGCAGTCTTCGCCGATGGCGTCCCGCAGTTCCTCGGCCTGTTCGTCTGGCTGTTGATGGCGCTCGCGTTCCGCCCGACGCTGCGGCTCTACGGTTTGTCGGCGTTTTGGGGCCTGCTGCTGCCGGCGATCGCGGCGATCTATATGGCCTTTACGCTTGATTCCGCCTATCAGCATGCGCGCGGGCGCGGCGGCATGTGGAAAGGCCGCGCCCAGGCCAATGTTTCGGAATTGCGATGAATGACGCGCGCCACAACGGCGCCGCTGCATGGCGCTCGGGCAAGGGACATCGGGACGAAAATTTCCCGGTCGCCTCCTGGCTCATTCATCCGCGCCATCGCGGCATCATTCTTTCGTTCTACAATTTCGTGCGCACCGCCGACGACATTGCCGATCACGCCGCGCTGCCGCCGGATCGGAAACTCGCGCTGCTTGATCGGCTCGACGCCGGCCTTACCGGGCAGAACGACACGGATACAGTGGCCGTGCGGCTGCGCGGAGAGCTTGCCGAACGCAAGCTGTCGCCCAAGCACGCCCAGGATCTCCTTGCCGCCTTCAAGCTCGACGTGACCAAGCTGCGCTATCGCGACTGGGACGATCTGATCGGCTATTGCTCGCTCTCGGCCATGCCGGTCGGCCGCTTCGTGCTCGACGTGCACGGCGAGAGCCGCGACACCTGGCCGGCCAATGACGCGCTGTGCGCCGCCTTGCAGATCATCAATCATCTGCAGGACTGCAGAGAGGATTATTTGAACCTCGATCGCGTTTACGTACCGCTGGACGCGCTCGCCGCCGCGGGCGCTGCGGTGGCGGCGCTGGGCGGAGAGCGCGCGTCGGCGTCCTTGCTGAGCTGTCTGCATCGCCTCGCCGAGCGCACCGAGCGGCTGCTCGGCGAAAGCGACGTTTTTTCTCTGCTGATCGAGGATCGTCGGCTCGGCCTCGAAGTCTCGGTCATCAACACCTTGGCGCACCGTCTGACCGCGCTGTTGATGCGGCGCGATCCGCTCAGCGAGCGGGTGCACCTGCCGTTGCCCGCTGTTGCCGGCCTCAGCCTCGTCGGTGCGCTCGGCGGAGCATCGCGGCGTTTCGCCCGGCGCTTTTCGGCGGCAGCGCATAAGCCGCGAGGTGCGTAGGTGAAAGAAGAGCCAACGCAAGCGGCCACGCGCGCCGCCGGCAGCTCGTTTTACGGCGGCATGCGCATTCTGCCGCGCCCGCAGCGCGAGGCGATGTTCGAAATCTACGCGTTCTGCCGCGCCGTGGACGACATCGCCGACGATCCCGGCCCGCGCGAGGCGCGCCGCGGGGAGTTGCAGCGCTGGCGCACCGATATCGACGCGCTCTATGCCGGCGCGCCGCCGCCGCAGCTTCGCGGCTTGGCGCAGGCGGTGCAAACGTTCGACCTGCAGCGCGCCGATTTTCTCGCCGTGATCGACGGCATGGCAATGGACGTGGTGGCCGACATCCGCGCGCCCGACCGCGCCACGCTCGAGCTTTATTGCGACCGCGTCGCCTGCGCGGTCGGCCGGCTTTCGGTGCGCGTGTTCGGCATGGAACGCGGCGCCGGCCTGGCGC
Source organism: Xanthobacteraceae bacterium (assembly GCA_030037885.1). Taxonomy (GTDB): domain Bacteria; phylum Pseudomonadota; class Alphaproteobacteria; order Rhizobiales; family Xanthobacteraceae; genus BOG-931. Next base: position 12,261 of record JASHPU010000122.1, read on the forward strand.
TCGCCGATCAGCTCGGCCGCGCCCTGCAGCTTACCAACATTTTGCGCGATCTCGACGAGGACGCGGCTTTGGGCCGGCTTTATCTGCCCCGCGACGCGCTGCGCGATGCCGGCATCATCAGCACCGATCCGCAGACCGTATTGGCCAATCCGATGCTCGGCGAGGCCTGCGGTGCGCTGGTCGAGCTGGCGCGGCACCATTTTGCCGAAGCGCAGACGATCATGGCGCAGGCGCCGCGCCGCGTCGTGCGGGCGCCGCGCATCATGGCCGAGGCCTACGGCCTCATCCTCGACCGCCTGGTCGCCCGCGGCTTTGCACCGCCGCGTAAGGCGGTGCATTTGCCGCGCGTGCGGCTTTTGTTGATCGTGCTGCGCAATCTGATGTGATGCGGCTTTCGGTATGACTCGCACAATTCACATTATCGGCGCCGGGCTCGCCGGCCTTTCCGCCGCGCTCGCATTGTCGGCGCGCGGCGCGCGCGTCATCGTGCACGAGGCGACCGCGTTCGCCGGCGGCCGCTGCCGCTCGTATCGCGACGCCGCGCTCGGCATGATTATCGATAACGGCAATCATCTCTTGCTGTCCGGCAATCACGCGGCCCTCGCCTATCTGCGCAGCATCGGCGCCGAACGGCGTTTGATCGGACCGCCGCGCGCGGAATTCGCGTTCGTGGATCTGGCGAGCCGCCGGCGTTGGACCTTGCGCTTCAACGACGGCCGTCTGCCGTTGTGGATTTTCGACCGCGGCAAGCGCGTACCGGGCACGCGCGCTTTGGATTACCTCGCGCTCGCGCCGTTGCTGCGGCCGCATTCGGGAAAGAGCGTCGGCGAGGTCATCGCCTGCGATGGAACGCTGTACCGCCGGCTGGTCGAGCCGCTGCTCCTGGCCGCGCTCAACATCGACCCGCCGCATGGATCAGCGCGGCTGGCGAGCGCGGTGATCCGCGAAACGCTTGGTGCCGGCGGCCGCGCCTGCCGGCCGCTGATCGCGCGTGACGGCCTTGGTTCAACGATGATCGAGCCGGCGTTCGCCGCCCTTGAGAGCCGCGGTGCGGCGATACATCTGGAGCATCAACTGCGTGCGCTGCGCTTCGGCTCGGAGCGCGTCGAGGCGCTCGATTTCGGCAGCGCAACGGTCGCACTCGGCGCCGCCGATGGCGTTATCCTTGCGGTGCCGCCCTATGCGGCGGCCGCGCTGGTGGAGGGCCTGTCCGTGCCGACCGAGTTTCGCGCCATCGTCAACGCGCATTTCGCCATCGACGCGCCGGCCGCGCAGCCGCCGATCCTCGGCGTGCTCAACGGCGTGGTGCAGTGGATTTTTGCCTTTCCGGGCCGCATATCGATCACGATCAGCGCCGGCGACCGTTATCTCGACACACCGCGCGATATTTTGGCCAAGACCATCTGGAATGAGGTCGCCGCCGTGATCGGGCTGCCCAGCACGCTGCCGCCGTGGCAGATCGTGCGCGAGCGGCGCGCCACCTTTGCGGCGACGCCGGCGCAGGATGCCAAGCGGCCAGCCGCCGCAACACGATGGTATAATTTTGCGCTCGCCGGCGATTGGACCGACACCGGCCTGCCGGCAACGATCGAAAGCGCGATTCGCTCCGGCAATCGCGCCGCGGCTCTCATCGCGCGCCAGACAGCGGGCCAGTCATGAACGACGTGCAATCAACCGACTTGCATACCGTGCAGTCGAGCGACCGACAGCTCGATCGCGCCATCGATCGCGCGACGAGCGCGCTGTTGGCGCGCCAGCACCAGGACGGCCACTGGCTGTTCGAGTTGGAGGCCGACGCCACGATTCCGGCCGAATACGTGCTGCTGCGGCATTATCTCGGCGAGCCGGTCGACGCGGCGCTCGAGGCCAAGATCGCCGTTTACCTGCGCCGCATTCAGGGCGCCCATGGCGGCTGGCCGCTGTTTGCCGACGGCGATCTCGACGCCAGCGCGACCGTCAAGGCGTATTTCGCGCTGAAGATGATCGGCGATGCCGTCGACGCCCCGCACATGCGCCGCGCCCGCGAGGCGTTGCGCGACCGCGGCGGCGCCGAACGGGCCAACGTGTTTACCCGCATCATGCTGGCGCTGTTCGGCTTCATTCCGTGGCGCGCGGTGCCGGTGATGCCGGTCGAGATCATGCTGTTGCCGAAATGGTTTCCGTTCCATCTCGACAAGATTTCGTATTGGAGCCGCACCGTCATCGTGCCGCTGTTGGTGCTGATGGCGACGAAGCCGGTCGCCCGTAACGCCAAGGCCGTGCGCATCGACGAGCTGTTCGTCGCGCCGCCGGCGACGCTCGGACCGGCGCCGCGCGCGCCGCAGCAGAAAGCGTCGTGGTTCTGGTTCTTCCGCATCGTCGACAACCTGCTGCGCGCCGCCGCGCCGTTGTTTCCCAGGCGGGCGCGCCGCCGTGCCATCGATCGCGCCGTCGCCTGGGTGACCGAGCGCCTCAACGGCGAGGACGGGCTCGGCGCGATTTTCCCCGCCATGGCCAACAGCGTGATGATGTTCGACGCGCTCGGCATCGGCGACAACGATCCGCGCCGCGCGATCGCGCGCCGCGCGGTCGAGAAGCTGCTCGTCGTGCACGGCGACGAGGCCTATTGCCAGCCGTGCGTGTCACCGATCTGGGACACCGGCCTCGTCTGCCACACGCTGCTCGATGTCGGCGGCGAGCGCGCCACCGCGCAAGCGCGCAAGGGGCTCGACTGGCTGGTGCCGCAGCAGGTGCTCGACGTGCGCGGCGACTGGATCGCGCGGCGTCCCGCGCTGCGGCCGGGCGGCTGGGCCTTTCAGTACGCCAACCCGCATTATCCGGACGTCGACGATACTGCGGTCGTCGCCATGGCGATGGACCGCTACCAGAAAGTCGCCGGCCGCCAGGATTACGCCGACAGCTTGGCGCGCGCCACCGAATGGATCATCGGCATGCAGAGCCGCAACGGCGGCTGGGGCGCGTTCGATGCCGACAACGAATATTATTATCTGAACAACATACCGTTCGCCGACCATGGCGCGTTGCTCGATCCGCCGACCGACGACGTGACCGCGCGCTGCCTGTCGATGCTGGTGCAGCTTGAGCAAAAAATGCTCGCCCGCGAAGCGGGGGGGGACGAATCAGCCGTTGCCCGCGCCGTCGCTTACCTGCGACGCACCCAGCTTGCGGACGGCAGTTGGTACGGCCGTTGGGGCATGAATTACATCTACGGCACGTGGTCGGTCTTAAGCGCGCTCAACGTCGCCGGCATCGATCCCGCAACGCCGGAAATCCGCAGAGCCGTCAAATGGCTGGAAGCCATCCAGAACGCCGACGGCGGCTGGGGCGAGGACGGCACCAGCTACAAGCTCGATTATCGCGGCTATGAGCGGGCGCCGTCGACCGCGTCACAAACCGCCTGGGCGGTGCTCGGCCTGTTGGCCGGCGGCGAGGTCGACAATGCGGCGCTCATTCGCGGCATCGGCTATCTGCTTGAAAAGCAGGGACTTGACGGCTTCTGGCAGGAACCGCGCTACACCGCGACCGGGTTCCCGCGCGTGTTCTACCTGCGCTACCACGGCTATGCGAAGTTTTTCCCGCTCTGGGCGCTGGCCCGCTATCGCAATGTGCAGGGGTCGCGGGATCACAGGACCAAGTGGGGGATGTAGCGCGCGGCCCGCCACCTTAACGCGATGGAACTCCGACGTCTGCTGAAAACGCGCAGAGTCGTTTGCGAAACACAGTGAATCTCACGCACTGTGGTCTAAAGGTGACAGCCTTCCGGGCAGCGGGCGGGTAAAATCGAGTCAGATTTGGGATGTGCCCAAAAGGGGGACGCCAATGAAGAAATCAATACTCGGCCTTGTCGCCATCGGCGCGCTGATCGCCACTCCCGCCATGGCCGCCGACATGGCTCTGCCACTGAAGGCGCCGTTTGCGCCGCCGCCGGTGGTGGCTTCGTGGACCGGGTTTTACATCGGTATCGAGGGCGGTGGCGGCTGGGGCAATGAGAACTGGCTGGATAACTCCACCACCGGATGTCCGCCGTGCGTCGGCGTCACCCATCACCCGGACGGCGGGATATTAGGCGGCCAGATCGGGGCCCGTTATCAGTTCAGCAACAACATCGTGATCGGCGTCGAAGGCACGGCGGCTTGGGCCAGCCTGAGTGATACCGTCAGCACTGCGACAGCCGCGTTCTTCCCGACCGAGACCGAGCAGTTCAAAGTCAACTCGCTGTACACCGCGACCGGCCAGGTCGGGTATGCCTTCAATCAGGCGCTCCTCTATGTGAAGGGCGGTTGGGCTGGCGCCAATACAAACTGGATGGTCAATGCGCCCGTGGCGCTCGCGCCGAATACACCGTTCACGGCGTCTAACTCGCAAAGCAACAGCGGCTGGACCGTCGGCGTCGGGCTTGATTACCAGCTCTGGAATAATTTCGTCGCCGGTATCGAATACGACCACTTCGATCTCGCCTATTCGGACTTCACTGCGGCGGTCAGCAATGGCGGTACGCCATTCCTCGTTACCGATACGAGCCGGTTGACCATCGATCAGGTGGTCGGCCGCCTGAGCTACAAGTTCAACTGGACGCCGGCTCCGATCGCGACGCGGTACTGATCCGCGACGATCGGCGTTCCTGCTGCGAAGGCCCGGCAAAAAGCCGGGGCTTTTGGTCGTTGTAGGTGGCCAAGATTCGTGCTGCGCGTGAGGCTGCTTTCAAAAAATGCGAATTTTGCGCACCGTGGCTATAGGGTCACACCCGCCCTGGCAGACATGGGGTAAGATCGGACCAGATTTGGACTGCTCAATAGGGGGACGACATGAAGAAATCACTGCTCGGCCTCGTCGCCGTGGGCGCGCTGATCGCTGGACCCGCCATGGCTGCGGACATGCCGCTCAAGGCACCGCCGGCTCCGGTGCCGCCGCCGTTCAGCTGGACCGGATGGTACATCGGGGGCAACGTAGGCGGCTCGTGGGGGGACGTCCCGGAAGACTTCCTCATTCCGCCTACCGCGGGGGTCCCCCTTGGTCTCGGCGTCAGCAATACGGCTCATCCCGACAGCATCATCGGCGGCGTCCAGATCGGATACAATCAACAATTCAACAATATCGTGCTGGGCGTTGAGGCGGATTTCGATGGCCGCAATGGCACGAGCAGCTTCAGCTGTCCCGTGCTCTCGCCAACCGGTTGCGTCGCCGCTTCACCATCGGTCCTGGGCTTGCAAGACACACAGAATTGGCTCGGCACCGTTCGTGGACGGCTCGGCGTCGCGTTCGATCACTTTCTGCTCTACGGAACAGGCGGTCTGGCCTACGGCAACGTGCAGCATTCGTTGATCGAGAATGAGGTCGGCGTTGCCACTCTGACCGTCAGCGACGACACGACCAGCGCCGGATGGGCTGCCGGCGTCGGCGCGGAGTGGGCTTTCAACGACCATTGGTCCATTGGGGTCGAATATCTGCACGTCGATCTTGGCAGAGACACGCTCAGCACGCCGAGCCCTTCGATCACGATCAACGGCGAAACTTTCAACGCCTCGAGCGCGACCTTCCACGACATGTCGGACATCGTGCGCGCCAGGTTGGACTACCGCTTCGACTGGGGCGGACCGATCGCGACGCGATACTGATCCGCGGCGATCGGCGTTCCTCCTTTGGCAAGGCCCCGGCAAAAGCTGGGGCCTTTTGCTCACGGCCGGAGCTCGTAGGGTGGACAAAGGCGCGAAGCGCCGTGCCCACGCGGCACATCGGCTTCGTAGGACGCGTGGGCTTCGCTGCGCTCCGCCCACCCTACAAACTACAAACTATGTTTGGTGGGTTACGCCGCTTCGCGGCTAACCCACCCTACAAGTAAAAAGCTACGCGGCGCTGGCCGAGGTCTGCGCCGCCTTCTTGGCGGCTTTCTCGCGCGCTTCGTTGGCGCGGATTTCGGACAGCCGCTGCTGCACCTGGCCGTCGAACACGTATTGCGCCGGGCGCTGCTGCGACATGTCGATCTCCGGCGCCATCGGGCCTTCGGTCTTGACGCCGCGCCAGGCAATCATCGCCGCCTGCAGCGGGTGCCGCATCATCGCTTCGGCGGCGGTCGCCTCGTAGCCGCAATGCGCCATGCAGTTGGCGCACTTTTCATAGCGGCCGGTGCCGTAGGAATCCCAATCGGTGGTGTCCATCAGCTCGGTAAACGTCTTGGCGTAGCCTTCGCCGAGCAGATAACACGGCTTCTGCCAGCCGAAAATGTTGCGCGTCGGCATGCCCCACGGCGTGCAATGAAATTCCTGATTGCCGGCGAGGAAGTCGAGGAACATGCCGGAATGCGTCAGATTCCAGGTCTTACCCTTACCAGTCTTACCCTTACCCGTCTTGCCCTTGCCAGTCTTGTCGTTGCCGAGCGCAAAGACCTTGCGGAACAGCTCCTTGGTCTTGCGGCGGTTGAGAAAGTGCTCCTGGTCGGGCGCCCGCTCGTAGGCGTAGCCGGGCGAGATCGACACGCCGACGCCGAGCTCGCTGGCGAGATCGAGGAACGCGGCGATGTCCTCGGCCGGATGGCCGTCGAAGATCGTGCAATTGACGTTGACGGCAAAACCCTTGGCCTGCGCGGCTCTGATCGCGGACACCGCTTTCTCGAAGCCGCCTTCCATGCACACCGACTTGTCGTGATGATGTTTCAGACCGTCGAGATGCACCGAGAAGAACAGATACGGCGACGGTTCGAACAGGTGCAGCTTTTTCTCGAGCAGGAGCGCGTTGGTGCACAGCGAGACGAATTTCTTGCGCTTGACGATGCCCTTGACGATCTCGCCGATCTCCCGGTGGATCAGCGGCTCGCCGCCGGGAATCGCCACCATCGGCGCGCCGCACTCGTCGACCGCATCGAGGCATTCGGCAACCGACAGCCGCTTGTTGAGAATGGCGTCCGGATAATCGATCTTGCCGCAGCCGAAGCAGGCCAGGTTGCAGCGGAACAGCGGCTCCAGCATGAGCACGAGCGGATAGCGCTTGCGGCCTTTCAGACGCTGCCGCAGCACGTAGGCGCCGACCATTACTTTCTGTCGTAGAGATACTGGCACGACCTATCCTTTTTGTTGTTTCACTTAATGGGGGGATTGCTTCGCTTCGCTCGCAATGACGATCGAGTACTCCGAGCTAACATCATCAATTCAGACCTGAGCCTGGACGCGCTCGCGGCTGGCCGCGACCCCATCGGCCAATTCAGGCGGCAAACGGAATTCGATCGTCTCCTGGCGCCCGGTGAGTTCGCTCACTTCGACCGGGCCGAGGCGGCGCAACGCATTGATGACGTCCTCCACCAGGACTTCGGGCGCCGAGGCGCCGGCGGTGATGCCGACGGTATCGGCATTGCCGAACCAAGCCGGCTCGACCTCGCTGCCGTCGGCGATCAGATAGGCCGGCGTGCCGTCTTCCTCGCCGATCTCGCGTAGCCGGTTCGAGTTCGAGCTGTTCTTGGCGCCCACCACCAGGATAACGTCGACCAGCTTGGCGAGTTCGCGCACCGCGGTCTGCCGGTTCTGCGTCGCGTAGCAGATGTCGCGGGTCTCCGGTCCGACGATGTCGGTGAAGCGGCGATGCAGCGCGGCGATGATGCCGCGGGTGTCGTCGACCGACAGCGTGGTCTGGGTGACGTAGGCGACCGGCGTGTCGGAAGCGATGTCGAGCGTGTCGACGTCGTGCTCGGTCTGCACCAGCGTCACCGGCTCGGCGATCTGGCCCATCGTGCCTTCGACCTCGGGATGGCCGGCATGACCGATCAGGATCAGCCGGCGGCCCTGGCCGACATAGCGCTTGCCCTGATTATGCACCTTGGTGACCAGCGGGCAGGTGGCGTTGAGCACGGGAAGCTGGCGCGCCGCTGCCGCCTCCTCGACGCTCTTGGCCACGCCATGAGCGCTGAAGATGGTGACGGCGTTCGGCGGCACCTCGGAAAGATCCTCGACGAAGCGCGCGCCCTTGGCCTTGAGACTCTCGACCACGTGCTTGTTGTGCACGATCTCGTGGCGCACGTAGACCGGCGGGCCGTATTTCTGCAGCGCCCGCTCGACGATCTCGATGGCGCGCACCACGCCGGCGCAGAAACCGCGAGGCTGGGCCAGAATCACTTTCATCGGCAATAAACCTCCAGGCCGCTTACCCTGAGCTCGGGTCCGACGACCGCTTTGACGTTGCCATACCCCAATTAGTTCGGCCATGGCGCTGTGACAATCAAGCCCGTGAATGGTCCTGGGGTTTCGCCGGCAGGGGTAAATTCCCGATTGAGGGCGTTCGATCCGGCGAATCCAGGAATTAGCGCCAAAATCGGCCCGAATCGCCGCGCCGGCTGCCTGCGGCCGCCCATTAGGCTTAATTCGCATAGGAATAGGCCTAATTCGCATAGGAATATTTCCAGCTTCGAAATCGTGACCGCAACGCGCTATGCAGAGCCGCCGCAAGCGGGCATTTCGGCGGGCCCGCCCAAGCGGCGAAGCATGCAGCGGACGGCACGCGCCTCCATTTCGCCTTTCTCTTGACGCCTCAAACCCCGGCCCGGCCGCCCGCACGTTTTCCCGGACCTCCTGCCCACGGACCATTTGCGAGCCTGATGAAGACCACCACTGCCTTTGTTGTCCGGGCGATTGCGTTCTGCTGGCGCCATGCCTGGCCGGTCATTGCCGCCGCACTCGTGCTGGCGCTGGCGTCGTCCTGGTATGCGGCCACGCATTTCAAGATGACGACCAATATGAACCAGCTGATTTCCGGCAACCTGCCGTGGCGCATCAACGAGGCCGCGCTCGAAAAGGCGTTTCCGCATTTCCAGATGATCGTCGCCGTCATCGATGCGCCGACGCCGGAACTGGTCACCGCGGCGAGCAATGCGCTGGTGGCGCGCTTGAAGCAGCGCAACGACATGTTCCAGGCGGTGACGCCGATGCCGCCGGGCGGCGCCTATTTCGCCCGCAACGGCCTCCTGTTCCTCGACACCGCGGCGCTCAAGCAGCAGATGGGCGAGATGACGCAGGGCACGCGTCTCATTCAGGTGCTGGCCGGCGATTCGAGCCTGCGCGGCGTGCTGCAGGGATTTCAATTCGCGCTGTTGGGCGTGCAAGGCGGCCGCATCACCCTCGACGCGCTGAACGCGCCGATGAACGAGGCCGCCGACACCATCGAGAAGGTCAATGCCGGCCAGCCGGCGAGTTTCTCCTGGCTCGATCTCGTCCAGGGCCATGCGTCGAAGCCGAGCGAGCTGTTGCGCTTCATCGATATCCGCGCCGTGCTTGATTATTCGGCGCTGGAGCCGGGGCTGAAAGCGACGAATGCGGTACGCGAGGCCGCCAAGGAGCTCGATCTCGCCGGCAAATACCACGCGCGGGTCCGCCTGACCGGCTCGGTGCCGATGGAGGACGAGGAATTCGCCACCATCAAGGAGAATGCGGCGCTCAATGCCACGGTGACCATCGTGGTGGTGCTGTTCATCCTGTGGATGGCGCTGCGCTGGTGGCGCATCATCTTCGCCGTGTTCGTCAACCTCGCGGTCGGGCTCGCCATCACCGCCGCGGTCGGATTGCTGCTGGTCGGCACGCTCAATCTGATATCGGTGTATTTCGCCGTGCTGTTCGTCGGGCTCGGCGTCGATTTCGGCATCCAGTTCAGCGTGCGCTATCGCGCCGAGCGCCATGAGGTCGACGACCTGCACACCGCGCTCCTTCACGCCGCCCGGCGCGCCGGCGCGCCGTTGACGCTCGCGGCGCTGGCGACCGCGGCGGGCTTCCTGTCGTTCCTGCCCACCGTCTACAAGGGCGTCTCCGAGCTCGGCCTGATCGCGGGCCTCGGCATGCTGATCGCGTTCGCCACCAGCGTCACGCTGTTGCCGGCGCTGCTCAGCCGGCTCGACCCGCCGCGCGAGCCGGCGCCGCTCGGTTATGCGGCGCTGGCGCCGGTCGACCGCTTTCTCGAGCGCAACCGGATGGCGATCCTGATCGCCACCGGCCTCCTCGTCGCCGCCGGGCTGCCGCTCTTGCATTGGCTGCGCTTCGACTTCAATCCGATCAACCTGCGCAGCCCGAAAGTGGAGTCGGTCGCCACCTATCTGGATCTGGCGCGCAATCCCAATTCCGGCTCCAACGACATTCAGGTGCTGGAGCCCTCGCTCGCCGCCGCCGATCAGGTCGCCGCAAAATTGCGGGCGTTGCCCGAGGTTGCGCGCGCCACGACGCTGTCGAACCTGATCCCGGACCAGCAAGAGGACAAGCTGACGCTGATCGCCGACGCGGCGAAGACGCTCGATCCCGCGCTCAATCCGGAGAGTCCTGCGCCGTCGCCGAGCGACGCGCAGAACGTCGCCATGCTCAATTCCACCGTCTCGGCCATCAACACGGTCGCCGGCAAGGCTACCGGCCGCGGCGCCGCTGCGGCGCACCGGCTCGCTGCCGCCATGACCGCGCTCGCCAAGGGCGACGAAGCGGCGCGCCAGCGCGCCACCGCCGCGTTCGTCGCGCCGCTGCGCACCGCGCTCGGCGAGTTGCGCGATTTGCTCAAGGCGCAGCAAGTCACCCGCGCCAATGTGCCGGCCGAAATCGCCGACCAATGGGTCACGCCGGACGGCCGCGCCCGCATCGAGGTTGCGCCCAAGGGCGACGCCAGCGACAATGCCGTGCTGCAGCGCTTCGCCGACGCCGTGCGCGCCGTCGCGCCGGAGGCTGCCGAAGGCCCGATCTCGATTCTCGAGGCGCGCCACACCGTGATCGTCGCCTTCCTCGAAGCCGGCGGCTACGCGCTCCTTGCGATCGCAATTCTGCTGTGGTTCACGCTCGGCCGGATCGGCGACGTGCTGTTGACTCTGGTGCCGCTCCTGCTCGCCGGCGTCGTCACGCTGGAAATCTGCGTGATCGTCGGCCTGCCGCTCAACTTCGCCAACATCATCGCGCTGCCGCTCTTGCTCGGCGTCGGCGTCGCCTTCAAGATCTATTACATCATGGCGTGGCGCGAGGGGCAGACCAATTTGTTGCAGTCGGTGCTCACCCGCGCGGTGTTCTACAGCGCGCTCACCACCGCGACCGCGTTCGGCAGCCTGTGGTTCTCCAGTCATCCGGGCACTTCGAGCATGGGCAAGCTCCTTGCCATTTCGCTGCTCACCACCATGTGCGCCGCCGCTTTGTTCCAGCCGGTGCTGATGGGCAAGCCGCGCGAACAAGAACGCGACACGTTTTGAAACGGCGCGCCCGCTCGCGCCTCCCTCCGCCCGCGTGCGTTCGCCTCATTTCCTCATCCTGAGGTGCTCGCGCCAACGGGTCCGCGCAAAGCGCGGCCCGATGACAAGCTCCACGCCGAGCCTCGAAGGATGCAGGCATCCAAATCGGCTTTAGCCGATTTGGACACTAAACATACCGAAATCGGGTAAACCCGATTTCGGGCGCCTCGGCCTACATCCTTCGAGGCTCGCTTCGCTCGCACCTCAGGATAAGGTGAACAGGGCAAAGCTTCTCCGTTCTCGCGATGCGGTTTTTTGCATCCGAGGTTTGCGGCACGGCACGGACAAAAGACGCCGCGCGTTTTTGATCGCGTCACGCCGAAGTTTTAAGACCGGGCGGTAGGGCCGGCTTCGGCTCGATCAAGCTTGGCGCAAGCAGGTAGGATGGGTTGAGCGCAGCGAAACCCATCATCGGATGTCGAGGCCGCAAGATGGGTTTCTCAGCCCGCCCTACAGCGCGGCCGGCATTGTCACGCTGTTCGCCTGCGCGATGCGTTCCAGCTCGCCCCACAGCTTCGCGGGGATCGGGATGCCGGACTTTTTGCGCAAAACTTCGGTGCGGTTGGAGCGCTCGCCGGGGAGCGTGATCTCGTCGAAGCCCGATTGGCGCGGCAGCGCTTTGACGATGGCGCCGAGCGCGGCGGCATCGGTTGCGAAATCGGCGAGCGGGCGGAAGCTTGCGATGTCGATCGCCAGCATGGCGAGATTGGCGACGTGGCGCTTGCGTTGTTCGGGGCCGATGGCGCGGGACTGGATCGGGGCGGCGGCCAAAATGCTGGTCAGCATTTCGAACATGAAACCGAGGCCCGAGCCTTTCGGGCCGCCGAGCGGTAACAGGATCTCGGCCTTGTTTGGATCGGTGGTCGGCTCGCCGCCGGCGGTGAGCACGGTGTGTTCCGGCAGTTTCGTGCCGGTCTGCTTGGCCTGCAGGATTTTGCCGTTGGAGATGGTGCTGGTCGCCATGTCGAGGAGCCGCACGCCGCCGCCGCCGGTCGGCACCGCGATCGCGATCGGGCTCGTCGCCATGCTGCGCACGCGCGCGCCGTGATAGGCCATCAGCGCCGGGCCGGCGCCGAGCACCAGCGCGGCACAATTCTGCTGCGCGATCCATTGCGCGTAGCGGCCGATGGCGCCGGTGTGGGTGGTCTCGCGCACGAGGCCGAAGCAGACGCCGATGGTTTTGGCGCGCTCGACCGCGAGCGAAGCGGCCGCCATGCAGGCGACCGGGCCGAAGCCGAAGAAGCTGTCGAGCACGAAGCTTGCCGGGCGGTCGTGCGTCAGTTTCGGCTGTGCCTTCAAGTCGATCTCGCCGCGCTTGAGGATGTTCAGGTAATTCGGCAGCCGCGACACGCCATGGCCGTCGACGCCGCGCAGGTTGGCCCAGACCAGACCGTCGGCGACCGCGCCGGCGTCGTGTTCGCGCGCGCCCCGCGCGGCCAGCACGTCGCGGATGAAGCGGCGCAGGTCTTCGTGGGGGACGATGATGGTTTCGCTCAATTGCTACTCCGAAACAGCGGTTCTATCAAAAAATGACCTGCAAAATTCCGCTCATTCCCGCGACAGCGGGAATCCAGTTCCGGGTCCCCCGCTTTCGCGGGGACGAGCGGGTTGTATCATTTCGTCGCCGGGAAATACGTGTCGAGCCATTGCCGCAGCATGGCCCAGACGCGGGTCGATTTTTCCGCGAACAGGAAATGATCGAGCCCGGCGAACAGATGCAGCTCGGTGGGCTGGCCGGCGCGCTTGAACATTTCGACCGATTGCTCGGTCGGCGTCACCGAATCTTTTGCGGCGTGGATGAGCAGCAGCGGCCGCGGCGCGATGGCGCCGACCACCTCCTCGGCGCGGAAATCGAACATGCTCTGCGCCGTCTCGGCCGGAAACATTTCCACCGAATTGGGCGCCAGCATGCCGACGCCCTGGCGCTCCAAATTCGCCCGCACGTGATCGGGGATCGGCACGATCTCGTAGCGCGGCACCATCAAGGATTGGCCGGTGCGGGCGCGCTGCGCGCGGCCGGCTTCGAGCATTGTGGTGAATTTTTCCCAGGCCTCCGGCGTCCGGTGCTGGCCGCGGAATTTGCGCTCGCCGTGACCCCAGCCGCCGTTCGACACCACCGCAGCGATGCGCGGATTGGTGCCGCCCGCATAGACGCCGACCGCGCCGCCAAAGCTCGATCCGATCACGGCGATACGGCCGGGATCGACGTTGCGATGCTGCGACAGAAATTCGAGCGCGTTGCCGGTGTCCTCGACCTGTTCGAGGCAGATGACGCGGCCGAATTCGCCTTGGCTCTTGCCGCAGCCGCGCATGTCGAACCGCAAGGTGACGTAGCCGAAGTCGTTGAGCACCCTGGCGGGCGCGATGCAGGTCGGGCTGTCGCTGTTGGAGCCGAAACCGTGCAGCACCAAAAACGCGGCGCGCCGCTCGCCGGCGCGCAAGCCGTCCGGCACGCTCACCACGCCGTGCAGGCGCAGGCCCGCCGATGCAAAGCTGACGACTTCTTCCTTCATCGTGATCCTCTGCGGCTGCGCTGCGGGCGGCACTGTACTGAATTGCGGCGGGGAGGGAAGGGGAGCTGCCGTGTCACGTTTTGCGCGCGCCCGCCGGCTCAAAGGCGACGCGGACCAACGTCGCCATGATGCGAAAGCCGGCCTTGAGCGAGCCGCGCAGCGAGCCGGCGACCTTGGACTTGCCGCCGAGGCGCCTACGGTAATCCACCGGCAGTTCGAGGATGCGCAGGCCGGCGCGCGCGGCGCGCATCTGCATTTCCAGATTCCAGCCGTAGCTCAATTCGCGCATGCCGAGCGCAAGCAAGGTGGCGCGGCGGATGGCGCGGAACGCGCACATGTCGGTGTAACGCACGCCATAAAGGAGTTTTGTGAGGAGGCCGGCGATCCGGCCGGCGATGAGCTGATGCGCCGCCATGCTGCCGGGCTCGCGCTTGCCGCGCGCCCGCGAGGCGATGACGAAATCGTGCGCGCCGGAGCGGATGGCATCGACCATGGCGGCGATGGCGGCCGGATCGTCGGCGCCGTCGCCGTCCATGAACACGAGGATGTCCTCGGCCTGCGCCGCCTGCGCGCCGGCCAAACACGCGCGCCCATAGCCGCGGCCGACGTCAAGCACCGCGGCGCCGGCCTTTTCGGCGCGCGCCTGCGTGCCGTCACGGCTGCCGCCATCGACCACGATCACGCGATCGACCAATGCGCGCGGCAGTTCGGCGACGACGGCGCCGATCGCTTCGGCTTCGTTGAAGGTGGGAATGATGACGGTGACGGGCGTGGCTAGTCTCCCGCTCCGTCATTGCGAGGAGCGAAGCGACGAAGCAATCCAGAAGCTGGCACGCCGCTCTGGATTACTCCGCTTCGCTCGCAATGACGAATCACAGACTCCACCGCAAGCCGCAGCTCGCGCACGCGGCGGATGGCTGGTCGGATTTCAGCGCGCGGCGGAAATTTTGGTACGCCGGACCGGTCCAGATCTCGCGCAAGGTCTGCTGGGTGGCGTCGCCGAGCGTGTAGTTTTCGTAGCCGCGCTGCGAAAACGGCGCGATGCAGCACGGCAGCGCGCGGCCGTTGGCGGTGAAATACATCACGGTCCACGGCCGCCGGCACAGCGACCACGGCGAGCCGTTGGCCTGATGCTTGTCTTGGCGCTTGAGGCTTAGTCCCGGCTCCGACGCGCCGCCCGAGGCGGAGAACACGATGCCGAGCGATTTGGCGAGCGCGGTGGCGCGGTCGATATGCGTGGCTTCCTCGGCGGAAAGCCGCTCGTACAGCGCCTGGTCCGGCCGGGCGAGGCCGATGGCGTTATCGGTGAAGAACACCAGCCGCTGCAGGTGCACTTCTTTGATGCCGGTCGCGGCGGCGAGCCGCACGAAATCCGGCAGCTCCTCGACGGTTTGGCGCAAGCCGGTGAGCCAGGCGGATACACGCGGCTTGTCGTGACCCTCGCGCTGCTGCAACTCGCGGAACGCGCGCACGTTCTTCAAAATGCGGTTGAAGAAATTCTTGCCGCGAACGGCCTTGTAGGATTCGGCGTTGGCGGCGTCGAACGACACGCGCAGCTCGTCGAGCCCGGCGGCGATCAGCGCCCGGCCGTTGCGCTCGTTGAGCACGGTGCCGTTGGTGTTGAACAGCACGTAGCTGCCGCGGTCTTTCAGATAACGCACCATGCGCGGCAGATTCTTCACCAGCATCGGCTCGCCGACGCCGTGCAGCACGGCGCGCGCCAGATGCGGGAGCTGATCGACGATCGAGGTGAACAGCGCCCAGCTCATGTCGGCGGGCGGCTCGAGCTCCTCATAGGTGCGCGGGCACGTGGTACACAACAGATTGCAGCGGTTGGTGGTCTCCAGATAAAGGCAGACCGGCACCTGCTCCGGCTGTTCGCTCGCGGTCTCGACGCTTTCGAAATAGCGCTGCGGATTGATCGCCGGATGGGGTGCGGTGGCGTCCATGGCCGCGGCTCCTCAGATCGTCGCGCCGCTCGGCGCGGGCCGCGCGTGCGCGCCGGCAATCGGTCGACGCGGCTCGGCACGGCGGCCGAACACGCCGTCAGGCCATAATTCGCTCAGCAACGCCGCGGTGTGCCGCGCCCGCTGCGGCGTCGGGACTGCGCCGTCGCGCGCGATCGCCGCGCCGCCATCGAAAATCTCCGCATGCAGCCGCCGCAGGCTGGCGGCGTCGTCGACGTCGTACCATCCGGGCAAGATATCGAGATCAAGCCCGATTTCGCGCGCCCGTTCGCGGGTCTGTTCGGCGACCCGTTCGGTGCTCCACGCAATGTCCTCGAACAGGCGGCGATGCGCGGTTTTCAGGCCGAGCAGATAATAGCCGCCGTCGCTCGAAGGACCGAGCACGGCGCGGTCGCCGGGCCGCGCCAGCGCCGCTGCGGTCTCGTTGAGCAACGCCGTCGGCAAGGTCGGGCTGTCGGCGTTGAGCACCACGGCGGCTTTATGCCCGCGCGCGAACATCGCTTCGATCGCGTGCAACAGACAGGCGCCGAAATCGGAAAACCATGCTTCAATGAGATCGACGCCCGGAAAGCGGCTGCGAAAAAAATCATCCGAGCCGGGCGGGCCGTAAGCCGCATAGGCGGCGATGGTCGCGTCGGGCGCGGCGCGGCTCGCCGCCAGCAGAATGTTGTCGAAGACGTCGTGCAGGAACGCGGTGTTGAGCGCGGCGGCGTCGTCGTAATCGAGCGGCGGCACGAGGCGCGTCTTGGCGCGGCCCGGCGCCGACGCTTTCGCCATCACGGCGATGCCGCAACGCGCCGCCGCGCCGACTTTCCGATGAGCGTGGTCCGATGCCGCGACACCGGAATGCGCTTCGCCGCCTGCTTCACTTGCGTTCATGCGATGCCCCCCACCGAACCGATGCGATCCGGCTACAACGCACTGACCGATTTACCGACGCTTGCTTCGCAAACGTTCTCGCAAACCGCTAATCAATTTCGGTTCAATTCCTTCAAGTCGGCAGGCGCTGAAAAGTTATTCTTATCACAGCTTCGTGATCGAGGGTCTTTTCTCCCGCTCGTTCCCGCGAAAGCGACGCGAAAGCGGGGACCCAGCCGTTTGCCGGCTCCTGGATTCCCGCTTGCGCGGGAATGAGCGGAATGTGGATCCAGGCCAATTCCGTATCAATTGCGCGCCAGCGCCACGCGGATGGTCGTGTCGGCCGGGAGCGCGGTGGCGGATGGGTCGTGCCAGGTCGGCGCCGCGGCGTATGCGTCGGGGTCCATGTCGAGCGAGACGAGGTGGCGGCCTTCGATGCCGACCACTTCGAGCCGCACCGCGACCGGGCGCCCGAACCAGCCCCACCACCGGCTGTACGAGATGATCAGTTCTATCTGTCCCCGTGCCGTGCGCACCACCTGCCGCACGGTGCCGAGCGTGTTTGCCTGTTCGTCGAGCACGGGCAGGCCGATCAGATGGCCGACGCGAACCGGCTGCGGAAAGCGTTTGAGATAGCGCTCGTTCATCGGCATCGGATGCTGCGCGTCCATCATGCCGGTCGGCGGAATCATGGCTTGTGCGCGAACCATGGCCGGCTTTGCCGAGACCAGGATGCCGGCAAGCGCCAAGCCAGACAAAACGCCACGGGCCGTCAGTCTCTTTCTCATTCTTCGTCTCATTTGGCGATTGCTGCCATCAACAACGCTGCGCGATATCAACAACGCTGCGCGATATTGTGAAGCGACGGTGCTTGCGCCCGAATCGTCGTCCCCCTACGGTGCAGGCGCATCGGGGAACAGGTTCGCGTCCGGCATTTGCGCCACTCCTTGCTGGTCCGCCGCTCCAACAATTGCGGAAGTGTGGTGATGTCAGCGCCTGCCGTCAAATCACTTAAGCCTGAGATCGCGCTCAAGCGCGCGTGGGGACCGGCGCGCCTGCATCCGCTGCCGCTGCGCATCATGCATTGGATCAACGCCGCCGCCATCGTCATCATGATCGGCAGCGGCTGGCGAATCTATAACGATGACGTCCTGTTCGGCTGGCTGCAATTCCCCGATGTCCTGGTGATCGGCAAATGGGCGCAGTACGGCCTGCAATGGCACTTCTTCGGCATGTGGATTTTCGTGCTCAACGGCATCGCCTATCTCGGTTACGGCATCGCCACCGGGCGGTTCCGGCGAAAACTGTTTCCGATCCGCCTGCGCGAGATCTTCGCCACCGTCGGCGACGCGCTACGCTTTCGCCTGACCCATGAGGATCTCGCCGTCTACAACGCCGTGCAGAAAATTCTCTATCTCGGCGTCATCCTGGTCGGCATTCTCATCGTCATCACCGGCCTGTGCCTGTGGAAGCCGGTGCAGTTCTCCGAGCTCGCTTCGCTGTTCGGCGGCTTCCAGATCATCCGGCTCATTCATTTCCTGTGCATGTCGGCGATCGTGGCCTTCATCGTGGTCCATGTCACGCTGGCATTGGTGGTGCCGCAAAGTTTTGTCGCCATGATCACCGGCGGACCAAACGTGAATGGCGGGCCGGCGTTGGTTGCCGAGCCCGCACGCGTCGCCGCGCCGACGCCTGTCGCCGAGCCGACCCGACCCGCAGCGCCCACGCCCGATTCAAGCCCGTCCGATTCAAGCCAATGAGGCGGTGATCCGATGTCCATTCGCCCACGCACGCCGCCGCTGTTGCGGCCGAAAAAGCCGGTCGATCAAAGCGTGCTGAAGCAAAACCGGAAACGCATCGAAGCGATCGATCGCCGCCGCGTGCTGCGCGGCACGCTGTCGCTCGGCGCGCTGGCGCTCTTGACCGGCTGCGATGTCAGCGAGGAGCCTGCCGTGCAGAGCGCGTTGCGCGCGGTGTCGGCGTGGAACGACGGCGCGCAGGCGGCGCTGTTCCGCTCCACGCACCTGGCGCCGACCTTCAGCCCCGCGCAGGTGGTCAAGCCGCCGCGGTTCAACGCCTATTACGACATCCAGGACGTCAAGCCGGTCGACGGCGCCGCCTGGAAACTGCAATTGACCGGCCTGATCAAGGACAAGCGGCCCTGGACGTTGCAGCAGATTTATCAGTTGCCGGAGCAGGAATTGATCATCCGCCACATCTGCGTCGAGGGCTGGGATTACATCGGGCAATGGTCCGGCCCGAACCTGCGGGCGTTTCTCACGCACATCGGCGCCGATTTGACGGCGAAATACGTCTATTTCGTCTGCAACGACAATTTCACCGAGAGCATCGACATGGCGTCGGCGCTGCATCCGCAGAGCATTCTAGCGACCAAATACGCGGGCGCGCCTATTACCGATCCGTTCGGCTTTCCGCTGCGGCTGCGCACCGCGGTCAAGCTCGGCTACAAGAACGCGAAATGGATCAGGACGATCGAGGTCACCAACACGTTCCGACCGACATTCTGGAGCAAGCAGGGCGAAAACTGGTTCGCCGGGATTTGATTTTGGTCCTCACCCTGAGGTGCTCGGCGCCAACGGGTCCGGCCTTCGGCCGGCCCGATGACAAGCTCCGCGCCGAGCCGCGAAGGGTGCAGGCCCGGGCGCCTCGGCCTGCATCCTTCGAGGGCCGCTTCGCGGCCACCTCAGGATGAGGTTAACAGTAAGGACGCTGAGATTTTGCTGATGCTTTAGGCAGCGTCACTTGCTACCGCGGCCGTAAATCCAGCCCGACCTTCTTGTCGACGAAGCGCAGCGTGTAAGCCTTGCGGTAATCGAGATCGGCTTTGGCGACGCCGGCGCGCACCATTTCTTCGAAAAAGTGCTTGATGCGCGCATCCGTCATGGCGCCGACGCCGAGCGTGGCGGCGTCGCCGGAATCGACGATGCCGTATTGCTTCATGGCGGCGACCGAATAGGCCAACAGGTCGTCGGTCATTTCCGGGTTCTGTTTTTTGATCAGCGCGTTGGCGGCGCTGTTGTCGTGATAGATGTAATTGTACCAGCCGATGATCGAGGCATCGACGAAGCGCTGCACCAGGTCGGGTTTCTTGTCGACCAGGTCGCGCCGCGTCTCGATGTGCGTCGAATAGGCGGAAAAGCCCTGATCGGCGAGCAGAAAAACTTTCGGCTTGAAATGCGCGACCTTCTCGATCGCGAACGGCTCCGAGGTGACGTAGCCCTGCATGGCGCTCTTGGGATCGGCCAGGAACGGCTGCGGATTGAACGTGTAGGGTTTGACCTGCGAGTCCGTAAAGCCGTAATCGGCTTTGAGCCATTGGTAATAAGTCGCCATGCCTTCCTTGGAGATGAACAGCGTCAAGTTCTTCAAGTCGGTGAATTTCTGCACGCCCGGATGCGCGATCAGGACCTGCGGGTCTTTCTGAAACAAAGCGGCGACCTCGACGGTCGGCACGTTATGTGCCACGGCGTCGAAGCCCTGCAGCGTGTTGGCGGAGAGGAAAAAGTCGATCTTGCCGACCGGCAGCAGGATGCGGTTGTTGACGTTCGGCCCGCCCGGCACGATGGTGACGTCGAGGCCGTATTTGCGGTAGGTGCCATCGGCCAGCGCCTGGTAGAAGCCGCCGTGCTCGGGCTCGGGCACCCAGTTGGTGCCGAAGGCGACCTTGTCGAGCGCCTGCGCGGCGGCGGGGACGAAGAGGATGGCGACCGCGCTCAGGCCTGCGCCTGCAGCGGTCCAAAACCCCGTTAACGCCGTTCGTCCCAAAAAGCTTGCCAAGCCCATGGTTTGTCCCTTTTCATCGGCCGGCCGACAATAGAGCATGGCGGCGCAAAAAGCCCGCCGCCCGCCTGGACCAAAGGCCGCAATGAATCTGCCCAAGCGCAACTGGATGGAGATGACCTGGCAGGATATTGCCGGGGCCGGCGCCGCGACGGCGCGCTGGATCGCCGTGCTGCCGCTGGCCGCGGTGGAGCAGCACGGTCCGCACCTGCCGCTCGGTGTCGATACCTACATCGCCGAAGCTTATCTCGCGCGCGTGCAGACATTGCTGCCGGACGATCTGCCGGCGACGTTCTTGCCGGTGCAGCGCATCGGCGTCTCCGCCGAGCATCTGTCCTATCCGGGCACGCTGACGCTCTCGACCGCGACCGCGATCGCGGCCTGGACCGAGCTCGGCGAAAGTTTGGCGCGGGCCGGCGTGCGCAAGCTCGTGCTCGTCACCAGCCACGGCGGCAATGTCGCGGCGATGGAATCGGTGGCGCGCGATCTGCGCGCGCGGCTCGGCATGCTGGCGGTCACCGTCGGCTGGCATCGCTTCGGCTATCCGGACGGCACGTTTTCCGCCGAGGAGAAAAAGCACGGCATCCACGGCGGCGACATCGAGACATCGCTGATGCTCGCGGCGCAGCCCGCAATGGTGCGCACCGCCAAGGCCGCGAACGCGACGCCCGCCTCGGTGGCGATGGCGCGCGAGTTCAAATGGCTCGGCGCCTATCGCCCCGCCGGCTTCGCCTGGATGACGCAGGACTTGCACGAAAGCGGCGCCGTCGGCGACGCCACGGCCGCGAGCGCCGTGAAGGGCGAAGCGGCGCTGGAGCACGGCGCGCGCGCGTTCGTGGAATTACTCCGCGAAATCGACCGCTTCGATCTCGCGCGTTTACGTGAAGGCCCGCTGGCGGAGCCGAGCGGGTTGTAGGTCGTCATTCCGGGGCGCGCGAAGCGCGAGCCCGGAATCCATAATCACGATCGTCGACGACAATGCTCGGAGCGAGAGCCGCCATTACGGTGGTTATGGATTCCGGGCTCCGGCCTTCGGCCGGCCCCGGAATGACGGTTACGCCGCGATCTTCACGTATTCGAAGTCGCCGGGCTTGTTGTCGATGCCGACGCGGGGCGGCGCGATCCAGCCGGCGAATTGGCCGGGCTCGGTGACCGGCTTCATCAGGCTCGCGATGAACTCGCCGTCGGCGCTCGACGGCAGCCAATTCGCCTTGTCGCGCGCCCACGTGGCGTCGTCGACCAGCGTGCCGTCGGGCGTCGCGTGGACGTCCTTGAACTCGCCGATCTGGCGGTGGAAGCCGACATGGGGGAGCGTGAATTTGAACGGCACGCCGATCTTGTCGATGATCTTGTTCCAGCGGTCCAGCCCGCGCTGGCAATCGGCGGTGTAGTCGTCGCGCAGCCGCATGTTGATCGCGGTCAGCGCCGGCTCGTCGACGCGCTTGATCTCGCCGTCGACGAGCTTGAGCACCGGATAGGTGGCGCTCTCCAGCCGGTGGTCGTCCTGGATCTTGGTTTCCTGGAAGCGGCCCTTGAGCCCGGCCGTGAAGGTGTTCGCCGCGTTGGTCGACACCTCGGAGCCGAACAGGTCAAGCGAGAGCGAATAGTGCAGGTTGAGCTTTTTCTGCATGGTCGGCAGGTCGATGACGCCGAGCGCGCGTATCTTGTCGATCTCGCCCGGGTCTTCGATGCCGGCTTCCTTCATCGCCTCGCAGGTGCGCTGGATGGTGCGGCCGACGCCGGTCTCGCCGACGAACATGTGGTGCGCCTCTTCGGTCAGCATGAAGCGGCAGGTGCGCGACAGCGGATCGAAGCCGGACTGCGCCAAACTCTCCAGCTGCATCTTGCCGTCGCGATCGGTGAAGAAGGTGAACATGTGGAACGACAGCCAGTCCGGCGTCGCTTCGTTGAAGGCGCCGAGCATGCGCGGCTTGTCGGCGTCGCCGGAGCGGCGCTGCAACAGCGCCGCGGCTTCCTCGCGGCCGTCGCGGCCGAAATATTTCTGTAGGAGATAGACCATCGCCCAGAGATGGCGGCCCTCCTCGACGTTGACCTGAAACACGTTGCGCAGGTCGTAGAGCGACGGCGCGGTCTTGCCGAGATGGCGCTGCTGCTCGACCGAGGCCGGCTCGGTGTCGCCCTGGATGACGACGAGGCGGCGCAGCATGGCGCGGTATTCGCCGGGCACTTCCTGCCAGGCCGGCTCGCCGTAATGGCGGCCGAACGGGACGGTGCGGCCCTCGTCCTTGGGCGCGAGCAGGATGCCCCAGCGGTAGTTCGGCATTTTCACGTAGTCGAATTTGGCCCAGCCCTTCGGATCGACCGACACCGCGGTGCGCAGATAAACGAGCGCGTCCTGAAAACCTTCCGGCCCCATGTCCAGCCACCAGTCGATGTAGCCGGGATGCCAGCTTTCGAGCGCGCGCAGCACCTGGCGATCCTCGGTGAGATTGACGTTGTTGGGGATCTTGGTGGTGTAGTCGACGGTCTGGATGGTCATGGCTGGCTCCGTCTCAATTGCTCCGCCGCGCGTCTCCCTCTCCCCGCTTGCGGGGAGAGGGTGGGGTGAGGGGGCCTCGCCGCTCGCCTGAGAATGAGTTGTCTCGCTCAGACTCGCTGCGGCGCCCCCTCACCCGCCGCGCTCCGCGCGGCGACCTCTCCCCGCGCGGCGGGGAGAGGTGAATTTCACACCCGTTTCATATCGAATGCCGGCTTCTGGCCGGTGCCGTAGCGTTTGAGCGCGCCCTCGTCGCCGATGGCGTTGGGGCGCTGGAAGATCCAGTTCTGCCAGGCGGTGAGGCGGGCGAAGATTTTCGATTCCATGGTCTCCGGTCCGGCGAAGCGCAGGTTCGCTTCCATGCCGGTGAGACTGTCGGGCGAAAAGCTGGCGCGCTCTTCGAGAAACACCCGCACCTCGTCGTCCCAGTCGATGTCGTCGAGCGCGAAGGTGACGAGGCCGAGTTTTTGCGCGCGCTCGGCATCGAGCAGTTTTTCGCGTTCGGCTTTGGTCGTTTCGAGCGACGAAGGGTCGGCGAGAAAGCGGCAGGCGAGGCGCGTAATTCCGTTCGCCATCGGATAATCGCCGAAGTTTGCTGCGCTGAGCGCGATGGCTGCAGGGTGCTTGTTGTCGCCCGCCCCCCTCCCTGACCCTCCCCCGCTTGCGGGGGAGGGAAGGGTGGGGGCAAGCATGTACGAGCGGTCGCTAGCGAAAGCCAATTCAGCGAGCGTGCCGGCAAAGCACGAGCCGGGCTCGATCAAGGTCACCAGCGAGCGCGAGGTGAGATCGACGCGTTTGAGCACGCGCTTCCACAGCAATCTGATTTCGCGGGCGAGCCAATGCGCCTTGTTGGTTTCGAGGAAGCGATCGTAGGCCAGCACCTGCTCGGGATCGCCTGAGGATTTGAACACCGCCGCGGCGATTTCCAGCTCGTTGAGCCGGATGTGCAAGATCGCGTCGTCGAGCTCGCGCGCGAGTTTCAGCAGCCAAAATTCCGCGCCTTCTTGCACCATGGCGTCGGTCGAGCCGGGCGGCGGCGCGGTCGGGCCGCGCAGCGTGATGGTGGCGAGGCGCTCGGCGCGCTGGAATTCGACCGTCAGCGTTGCGTATGCGATGCTGTCGGTTTCGAAGCGCCGCGTCAGCGGCGTCAGCTTGATGCCCGACGCCGCGCCGTCGCGCCGCGATTTTGCGGCGAACTCCTTGGCGCGCGCCGCAACCGCGTCGTCGAACTTCGATCCCGGCACGGTCTCGTCGACCAGGCGCCAGTCGCGCGCGCGCACGCCTTTGACGCCTTCCTCGGTGGTGCAGAACACGTCGGCGAGGTCGCGGCGCACCTTGCGCTTGTCGGCGACGCGGGTGAGCCCGCCGGTGCCGGGCAAAACCGCAAGCAGCGGCAGCTCCGGCAACGCCACTGACGCTGCGCCGTCGTCGATCAGGATGATGTGGTCGGCGGCGAGCGCGAGTTCGTAACCGCCGCCCGCCGCGGTGCCGTTGATGGCGCACAGCGTCGCCACGCCGGAATTCTGCGACAGATCCTCGATGCCGTTGCGCGTCTCGTTGGTGAACTTGCAGAAGTTGACCTTGTGCGCATGAGTGGCGCCGGCCAGCATGCGGATATTGGCGCCGGCGGAGAACACCCGCGGCTTGGCCGAGCGCAGCACCAGCGCACGCACCTGCGGGTATTCGAAGCGCAGCCGCTCGATGGCATCGGCCAGCTCGATGTCGACGCCGAGATCGTAGGAATTGAGCTTGAGCTCGTAGCCGTCGAACAGCGCGCCCTTCTCGTCGACGTCCATAATCAAGGTGGCGACCGCGCCGTCGACGGCGAGCTTCCAATGCCGATAGCGCGCCGGCTCGGTCTGAAAATCGATGCGCCTTTGGCCGTTCGCCAGCGGACGCTCGGCGTTATGTGCGGTCTCTGACATGCTTTGCTGCCTCAGCCGCTTCCTGCGACGCGGTGCAGTGCATTATAGTGCAGCTATCCGCCACTCTCGACGTTAATATGCATTATATCTCATGAGGCCGCAACCCCCGAATGCGGATGCGGGTCGGCCTCGCCGTGCTCGCGCAGCAGCCGGTCGATGAAGCCGGCAACGGCCGCAAGCGTCTGGTCGGGCGCCTCGCGCGGCGGGTCGTGGCGGATGCCGGGCAGCAGCGCGGTTTCGACCGGGCAGAAACATTCGCGCTCGGCGACTTCGAGCTGGCGGAGCGTGCCATATTGGTCGTGCTCGCCCTGCACGATCAGGATCGGCACGCGGATGTAGCCGAGCGCCTCGGTGATGTCCCACTTGGCAAATTGCGGATCGAGCCAGGGCTCGCTCCAGGAGCGGAAGGCGCAATCGACCTCGGCATGCCAGCGTTTGAGTTTTTCGCGCAAGGGTCCGGCGGCGAAGGCGTCGCGGGCGCGGCGGATTTCGGCAAGCCCGATCTCCTCGGTGAAGAAATGCGGCGCGATCAGCACCAGGCCGCGGACGCGGTGATCTTGCACGCTGCCGGCATAGATCGCAACGATCGAGGCGCCGTCGCTGTGGCCGAGCAGAATGCCGCGGCGAATGCCGATCGCGTCGAGCACGCGCGGCAGCACGTCGACGGCCTCCTCGTGCATGAAGGAAACCGAGCGCGGCAGCTTGCCGGGCGACGATTTGCCGTAGCCGGCGCGCGAGTAGACGAACACGCCGGCGCCGGTCGCGGCCGCGAGTTTTTCCGGGAACGCGCCCCACAGCGCCGCCGAGCCGAGGCCCTCATGCAGCATAACGATAGTCGGCGCCGCGTCCGGCCGCGGCCCGATCATGCGGTACTCGAGCCGCAGTGGCGCAAGATCGAGAAAGCCGGAATCGGCGAGGGTGGCGAGAGTCATGGCCGCCGCGGTTGCTGCCGCACGTCTGAGCCGAGCAAATTCGTCGCCGCCGCAACGAGCTTGGCAAAGCTTTGCTCGACCGCATCGCCCGACGTATCGACCTCGGCCTCGGCGCGCGCGTAATCGGCGCGGCGCGCTTCGAGGATCGCCACCAGATCCGCCATGGCCTCGCGGTTTTGCGCCATCGGGCGAAAATCGCCCTGCGCCATGACGCGGCTCATGTGATCGTCCGGCCGCGCCTTGATCCAGACCGTGTGGGTGCGGCGCAGCAGCAGCGCAAACGTTTCGGCGTCGGCGACGATGCCGCCGGCGGTGGTGATGATTGCGGCCTCATGCGCGGCGACGACCCGTTCGAGCGCGCTGCGCTCGTGGCGGCGGAACGTGGCGGCGCCCGCCATCTCGATCAGGTCGGGAATGCTGGCGCCGTAATCCTCCTCGATCAGGCGGTCCAATTCGATGAACGGCCAGCCGAGCTCTTTCGCCAACAGCCGGCCCAAGGTGGACTTGCCGGCGCCGCGCAGGCCGATGAGCGCGATGCGCCGGGCGCGGTCGGCGGTTGCGGCGCCGGCGACGCGCGCTTCGATGTCCTTGGCGAGCGCCGGCAGCTCGGCCTCCGGAACCTGGTGCAACAGATCGACGATCGCCGCCAGCGCGGCCGGCCGCGCCCCGGCTTCCGGCAATAGCGCCGCAGCCGGCAGCCCGAGCGCCTGGGCGATGGCGCGCAACACGCCGGCCGACGGATTGCCGGCGCCGCTCTCGATCTGCGCCAGATAGCGCTCCGAGGTAGCCGAGGCCTCCGCCAATTGCCGCCGCGTCATGCCGCGCTTGGCGCGATGCCGCCGCACCTCGGCGCCGATCGCAGCCAAAAACGCCGCGGTTTCGCGCGCGCTGGGAGCGCTAACGGCGGATTCCCTCGTTAGTTTTTCGGCAACCGGCTCAGTCACGGCCCATTTTCGCATTCATGCACTATAGTGCGAATTTGACGCCTAAACTGGAATTATAATGCAGATTGGGATATTCTGTCTACTGGCCGGGGTCGAAATGAGGCCGCAATAGCGGACTAGATAGGTCAATTCACAGCGAGCCCGAGTTGAATAAACGCAAGGTAAATCAATTGTTTAGTAGAAATTTACCGGATATTATAGCGACCCGTTTACAACACGAATCACGAATTTTCGATTTGTCAAGAGCTGTACTTGTCAATAGGAAGTTAACTAGTTAGATTCACGCTAGCTCATCCACCAGCCTTACAGGCGTAAGTGTGGAAGGAGTTACAGCCCCGTCGCCGCAAGGAGGCGGGGCTAGCCATTATTTACAGACCCATTGCGGCCTCCCACCGGGCGATTAGTTTTCGCTGGCGATGCGGCTGGGGAACGGGATAGGCCGTCCAAGGTAAAACGTATGTCCCGCGATCGGCTAACACGAAGAGGTATTCTACCTCTTCGCAGAATATATGAATACGGTTGTCTCCCTTCACTACCTCAGACCAAATTCTGAGGCAGTCGTCCTCACGGTTATCAAGGATCGCGCGTGGCCAACCGATTCGTTCGCACCGGCGCATGTCCGGCACGCGGTCGGCCTCTGTTTTGCCTTCGGATATTAGATGCCAAAACGTTGCCTCTTTGCCTTTCTCGACGGGGTGCCGCTTCAATCCAATCCGCTTACCATCGAAAGTCAGATTAGCTCCAACAAAACCTCCCTTAAATATCTTATAGACGGCCTCCAGATAACCATCCCAGTTACCTGCAAAGCTTTCCAATAGTGTGAGTTCTGGTAGCCAAAGCGGCATCAATCCTCTGCTTGCCACACCAAGATGTTGAACTTGTCTTCCTTGTACAAAGTAGTCCTCTGCAGGCTATACCCGCTTCGATGTGCGATTCGATCTACAATCGCCGCCTTTGCAGAATTAGTAGCTTTTCCTCGCGATTTGTAGGACATGGCACCGATTAAAATGTCTGCGATCTGCGAAGTAACAACCTCATGAGATCTGATTTGCTGCACTTTCTGAATCATGTTGCGCGAGAAATCGAAAGCATTGTTGCACAAGATTTCGTGTAGTTTTTGCACCTTTTCGTTGCTGCGAGTATCCTTTATGTCGAGGTAAATTCGATATGTGTCTCCCGGCTTTAAAAGTACTTTCAACATAGTGAAGTACATTTTGTAATACCATTCATCATGCGTTTGATTTCTCGTTTCATGGTCAATCTTCGTCTTGTCTGGCACTACCAAACAGCGAAAGTGGATATCATCATCATCAAAAAAATAGTCCACGAGGTCCATGTACATCTGTGCCTTCGATGGACTTATCTTCGTCCACTTAAATTCAAAGCCAGGGTCCATGCGATGCCTATGTCGAATTTCCTTTATACGCCGCGCTATCTCCTTCTTCTTCTCTTCGGGGCACCAAACTGCACCCAAAACCATTGCGCCCTGGCCATCATTCGCCAAGTGGCAAGATTCGTCGCAATAGACGTTAATTAGCTCCGGCATATCAGCGCGGCCCCTTTTTGTAGCCGGCGGCCTTTTAGCTCCGAATCAGTGATCGGACCAGTTGCAGTTGCCGCCAGGGCAGGGCTGGCGTCAAAGCGCCTCAGCCTTCCTCGGCCGATTCCGGCCCCGGATCGTCGGGGGCATGAACCAGCGGGATCACGGGCTCCGCTTTCGGTTGCGTGCGGCTGTCGGGGCGGCGGTTCGGGCCCGGAGCAGGCGCTGCTGCGGGCGGCGGAGCTTCGTTGATCTGGGCTGGCGCGGGCGTAGCCCCTCTCGGCGGCGCTTCGACCGCCGCGATGCCGGGCGCTTCCGGCTCGATGACCGGGGCGGTGACCATGCCGGTCAGCGGCACGCGCCATTCGAAGGCGTCGAGCCGGCCGGTGACGGGAGAGACCGGGTGCCAGCGGTCGGAGACGTGGCCGTCCGCGGTCCATTGCGGATCGGGCGCGGCGTGCAACGCGCGTGCCATCCATTCGCGGGCGCGGCCCTCGTCGTTGCGCTCGACCCGTTCCAGTTCCGCCATCAACAGCGCCGCGCGTCGGCTCAGCGCCGACAGATACGGCGCCAGCGCGGCGCGCGCCTTGCCGAATTCGCGGGCGTCGAGCGCGGCGCGCGCCAGCGCGAGCGCGCTTTCGATATGGCCCGGCGTTTTTTTGATCAGCGCTTCGACCCGCGCCAGACGGTCGCGCGCGGCGTCGCCGAAGCGCAGCTCGGAATAGGTTTGCGCCAGGTCGGGATGCGGATTGGCGCGCCAGGCTTTGGCGACAATGCGCGAGGCTTTGCGCAATTCGCCGGCTTCGGCGAGCATGCGGCCGGCGAGCGAGGCGGCCGGCACCAGCGCCGGCTCGAGTTTGACGGCTTCGAGCACCGCCTGCTTGGCATTGTCGCGGTCGGTATCCTGGCCGGCCATGGCCTGCGCGGTGAGCAGGACGGCGCGATGGCGGCGATAAACGGCCTTTTCGAGCGCGCGCTTGCCGCGCTCGAGCAGCGCCAGCGCACCGGCCCAATCGCCGGCGGCGCTGCGGAATTCCAGCACGGCGCGCGCGGCCCAGCCGAGCGTCGGCGCCGTGCGCGCCGCCTCTTCGGCATAGGCGCGGGCGCTGACCGGGTCGTTGCGGCGGTGCGCCTCGACGAACAGACCATGCAGGCCGAGCGCCTTGGTGTCGGTGCGGCTCGCCATGGCGCGAAAGGCGCGGTCGGCAGCATCGCGGTCGCCGGCAAGCTGCGCCGTCTGCGCGGTGAGCAAAAGCGCCAGCGGCTCGCCGGGCGCGATGCGGTTGACGTCGCCTGCGTGTTTATGCGCGGCCGCGACGTCGCCGGCGCCGATCGCGATCAGGCCGTTGGAGATCGCCTCATAGGCGCGTTCGCCGCGGCGGTGGCGCAACAGCGTGGCGAGCACGGTCGGCGATCGCACGATGGCGCGGATGATGCTCCAGATAATGCCGAGCAGCGCCATCAGGACCAGGATCGCCGCGCCCAAAACCATGAGCGAAGTCTCGATGCGCAGGCCCTGCCAGGTGATGACGACGTCGCCGGGCCGGTCGGCGAGCCACGCCACGCCGATGGAGATGAGGCCGACGATGATGAGGAAAAAGACGATGCGGATCATTGGCTGTCGGATTTGCCGAGAGCGGCGAACGTGCCGGCGGCGATGCGGTTTGCTGCCGCGACGGCGGCGCTGCGCGCATTGGCTTTTTGCACCCACGGCGCGGCCAGCTTTTGCAACGGCTGCGGCAGCCGGCCGATGTCAGCGCGTGCGGCGGCGATATCGGCATGCACAGCGTCGATATCAAGACGCGCAATGACCGAGGCGGGATCGTCGCCCGGCGGCGCGCTGACCGGCGTCACGTGCACCAGATTTTTGGCGTTGTCCTCAAGACGCGCCAGGAGCGAGGCATTGCCGGGCGGCGCACCGGTCACGTGCTGCAGCGACGGTGTCAGTTGCGCCAGTTCGCGCCCAAGATCGGCGGCGCTCGGAACGCCGCTCGCCGCGAACGGTTCGAGCTGCGCAACGTCGGCCTGGGCCACGCCGAGCGATTTCACCGCGGCCAGTTCGGCCTGATACGGCGCGCCGCGTTCGACCGCGGCGCGCAGCGCCTGCGCGGCGAGTGCGG
>JASHPU010000123.1 GCA_030037885.1 Xanthobacteraceae bacterium
AGCGGCGCCGGGCGCGCCGCCCCCGGCGGCAGCGCCCGCGCCGCAAGCGCAAGGCGCGGCTAGGGAATTCCCGGCGCAGCCGCCGCCCGCGTACCGGCCCGGCTTCATCGCCGAGTTTGGCCATTGGTGGGACCAGACGCGCGGCAAGCTCGACAACCCCAAGGACGCGGCGAACGCGACGCAGGACGCCATGCGCAACGCCGCCGAAGCCACCAAGGACGCGATGACCGCGATCGTCCGGCTTCCCGCCACCCGCTTGCTTGAATTGCGCGCCCGCTGCGAATTGGCACCGAATGGCGCGCCGGACTGCCGGCAGGCGGCCACGAATGCCTGTCGCCGCAAAGGTTTTAGCTCCGGCGACCCGATCGATGTGCGGTCGTCGGAGAATTGTCCGGCTTCGGTCGCGCTGTCCGGCCGGGAGCCGGCGCCCGGCGAATGTCCGACCGAAACCGTCGTCCTGGCCGCCGCCTGTCATTGATCGAAAGAGCTCGCCGCCATGATGTCCGACGCCGATCGCAGCAAGGCCGCCGATATCCTGATCGCGGCCGAAAAAGAGCACAGGCAGGCGGTCCAGCTGTCGAAAACCTGGCCCGGCATCAGCATGGAGGATGCCTACGCGATCTCCACCGAGGTGGCCGACCGCAAGATTGCAGCCGGCGCCAAGCTGATCGGCTTTAAGGTCGGCCTCACTTCGAAGGCGATGCAGCGCTCGTCGCAGATCGACGAGCCGGATTACGGCCATCTGCTCGACACCATGCTGATCGCCGACGGCGCGCGGGTGCCGCACGAAAAGTTCTGCCTGCCGCGAGTCGAGGTCGAGCTTGCCTTCGTGCTGGAAAAGCCGCTGCGCGGGCCTGGCATCGGGCTGACCGACGTGCTGAGCGCCACCGAATACGTCGTCCCGGCGATCGAGATCGTCGACGCGCGGCTGCAGGACCCGCGCAAGATTTTTGACACCGTGGCCGACAACGGCGCCGCCTCTGGCATTGTCGTCGGCGGCCGCCCGGTCCGACCGCGCGATGTCGACCTGCGCTGGGTCGGCGGCATCATGTACCGCAATGCCGAGATCGAGGAGACCGGCGTCGCCGCCGGCGTGCTCGGCCATCCGGCGCTCGGCGTCGCCTGGCTCGCCAACAAGCTCGGCCAGCACGGCGTCACGCTCAATGCCGGCCATCTGGTGCTCGCCGGCTCGTTCACCCGCGTCGTGTACGCGCGCAAGGGCGACACGCTGCATGCCGATTTCGGTTCGCTCGGCGGCCTCGCCGTGCAATTTGTTTGACGCCGGACGACAGAGGACGGACGACAGAGGACGGACGACAGAGGACGGACGACAGAGGACGGACGACAGAGGACGGACGACAGAGGACGGACGACAGAGGACGGACGATAGAGGACGGACGACGGATGGCGTAATATAGTACGATATCCAGTCGATGAATTCCGCTCATTCCCGCGCAAGCGGGAATCCAGCTGGAGCGCACCGCCGACGATATTAAACGCTGGGTCCCCGCTTTCGCGGGGACGAGCGGATGAACCAATCAGTCGGATTTCGTATATCTGATGGACCCGTCGGGCGTGGCCGAGGAGTGCGCCGTGCATGGAATTTCATCCACCCTCCGTCGTCTGTCGTCGCTCGTCCATTTCGGACCGCCGGCTGCGGCCGTGCTGTTGTCGGCGGGCGTGCTGCATGCGGCGCTGCCGTCGGCGACGACGCCGGACGTGTCCGGCGCCACCTCGGTCGCGGGTCAGCTGTTGATCGCCACCGCGGCATTGAGCGGGCCGCCGTTCGAGCACGCGGTGATCCTGGTGGCGCAGCACAACAAGGCCGGCGCGCTCGGCATCGTCATCAACCACACGCTCGGCGAGCGGCCGATCGCGAGCGTCCTGCAGGCGTTCGGCGCCGACGCGACCGGAGTCAGCGGCAACGTGCGGCTTTTTCTCGGCGGCCCGGTCGATCCGCAAATCGGTTTCGTGCTGCACAGCGCCGACTATCACGGCGACAACACCATCGACATCGACGGCCGCGTAGCGCTGTCCAGCGGTTCGCAGATTCTGCGCGACATCGGGCTGGGCAAGGGCCCACGGCAAAGCCTGGTGGCTTTCGGTTATGCCGGCTGGGCGCCCGCGCAGCTCGACGACGAGCTGCGCCAAGGCGTCTGGCGTTTGTTGCCCGAGGATCCGGCGCTGGTCTTCGACGACGACCGCACCAAGGTCTGGAGCGACGCGATGGCCCGCTACAAGCCGAACTGAACTGCCGGTGCATTTTGCGCCCCCCGCATCGGCCGCCGGATTTGCTGTGGTGACGCGAAGTGCCACGACCGAACCAAGTGCAGCGCAGCAAACTGTGCCCTGGATCAGCGACCTAAAACAGCACAGCGGGGCGGTCGCGCCAGTGGTCGTGTGGTTTTATACCAACGGCACTTAATAGGTGCCCCTCATCCTGAGGTGCTCGGCGCGTCAGCGCCGAGCCTCGAAGGATGCAGGCCTCTGCGCCGCGGCCTCATCCTTCGAGGCTCGCTTCGCTCGCACCTCAGGATGAGGGTAATGGCATGAATCATCGTCAAAGGCCGTTGGTATTAGACGTGCTCGATTGTAGCTCAGACTCCGACCTTGTTTGCGCCGGATAAGAAGTAGAGAATTTTTGAGTTCATTATCCGCTTCGCCGCAAAAGCGTGCTCAAGGCAGGCTGGCGATGGCAGCATGCGCGAGCGGTCTTGGCATCGGCAAACGTCGCATCGATACGGCTGTGCCTTGGCGCTCATGAGTGCGCCCCCGGAAAATCCCCAAGCAATTGTTAATTTTGTCCAACCTATTCTTAACGCTTCCTTGCTAACGATGCGGCCCGATGTTCCGCCGCCGGGGCCGCCGGCGGTGCAGAGGTCGTTGTGGCATCGATCAGTACCGAGCACGCATCGCGTTCGCGTTTATCCTGGCGGTGGGGCCGCGTCGCGGCGCCGCTGCACGAACTGTTTGGCGGCGGCAGCGATTCGTCGCTGGCGCGGCGGCTGGCCGGCGCCGCCTTCCTGATCCGCGTCGTCAGCGCGCTGGTGGCTTTTGCCTCGCAGATTGTCTTGGCGCGCTGGCTCGGCGGCTTTCACTTCGGCATCTACGTCTATGCCTGGACCTGGGTGATGCTGCTCGGCGGCATGGTCGATCTCGGCCTCGGCTCGGCGGCACAGCGCTTCATTCCGGAATACACCGAGCGCAAACAGTTTGCGCTGTTACGCGGCCTGTTGCGCGGCAGCCGCTGGCTCGCCTGCCTGATCGCCAGCGCAATTGCCGCGGCGGCCGCCGGCTTCGTCGCCGTGCTGTCGCCGCACATTGCAGCAGCCGATCGCGTGCCGCTTTTCATCGCCTGCGCGGCGCTGCCGGTCTGCGGCCTCCTTCAGGTGCAAAGCGGCATCGCCCGCTCCTATGGCTGGGTCAATCTCGCGCTGAGCCCCGCCTATGTGCTCCGTCAGGTGCTGTTGTTGGCGCTGCTCGCTTTTGCGCTTGGCGTCGGGCTTGCGATGAATGCGGTGATCGCGACGCTGACCGCGGCCGCCGCGTCGTGGGCGGTGACGTTCGGTCAGCTCGTCGTCCTTGATCGGCGGCTGGCCACCAAGGTCGAACCTGGCCCGCGCGCCTACGCGGTTCGCACGTGGCTCGCAACTGCGGCGCCGATCTTCGTCGTCGAGGCGTTCTATCTGTTGCTCACCTATGCGGACGTGATCGTGCTGCAGCAGTTCCGTCCGCCCGACGAGGTCGGCATCTACTACGCCGCGGCCAAGACCATGGCGCTGGTCGCTTTCATCTATTTCTCGGTGGCGCAGACGCTCGCCCACAAGTTCGCCGAATATCACGTCGCCGGCGACCGCCGCCGCCTCGCCGATTTCCTCGCCGTGGCGGTGCGCATGACGTTCTGGCCGTCGCTCGGCTCGATCTTGCTCTTGCTTGCGTTCGGCAAGCCGCTCCTGGGGATGTTCGGCCACGACTTCGTCTCCGGCTATTATCTGATGTTCATCATGGCAATCGGATTGCTGGCGCGGGCGTCGGTCGGGCCGGCCGAGCGGCTTCTTAACATGCTCGGCGAGCGGAGTGCCTGCGCGCTGATCTATGCCGGCGCCTTCGCTCTCAATCTCGTGCTTTGCTTCGTGCTGATCCCGCGCATGGGCATCGCCGGCACCGCTGTAGCCGTCGCGATTGCGCTCGTCTGCGAATCGGTGAGCCTGTTCGTCATTGCCAAGATCCGGCTCGGGCTGCACTGCTTCGTGTTCGGCCCGCCGCGTCTTCCCTGACGGCGGCCA
The DNA here is from genome assembly GCA_030037885.1 of Xanthobacteraceae bacterium. GTDB lineage: Bacteria > Pseudomonadota > Alphaproteobacteria > Rhizobiales > Xanthobacteraceae > BOG-931. Next base: position 4,287 of record JASHPU010000123.1, read on the forward strand.
TGAGCGTCGACAGTGCGCCGACCGACCACGCGCCGCCGTTTGCCGGCACCGCGGCGGCGATCGCCAGCGCGCGGCGCGCCGCGATCGCCGACCGCTACGCGCTCGATTGCTTTGCGGTGGAATGGTGCGAGCTGTCGCAGCTCGACGCCATCGCCGACGACTGGCGCGCGCTTGCGGCGCGCGCGCTGTCGCCCAACGTGTTCTACGAGCCCGCTTTCGCGCTCGCCGCCGCGCCGCTGTTCGGCCGCGATGTCGGCGCGGTGCTGGTGTGGTCCGGCACGAGCCCGCGCCGGCTGCTTGGCTTTTTCCCGGCGCGGATCGAGACCCGCCGCTACGGCATCAAGCTGCCGGTCCTGGTCGGCTGGACCCATCCGTTCGCGCCGCTCGGCACCCCGCTTGTCGAGCGCGACGCCGCCGAGCCGGTCATCGCTGCCTGGCTCGCGCATCTTGCCGGCAATGCCGCTTTGCCTCGTCTGCTGCTGCTGCCGTTTGTGCCGGATGACGGGCGGTTCGGCGCGGCGCTCGCCGCCATCCTGCGCCGTGCCCACATGCCGGCCGCCGATTTCAACCGGCACCGCCGCGCGCTCTTGGCGCCGCGGCAAGCCGAGCGGGCCCATTATCTCGAGCGCGCGATCAGCTCGCGCCGGCTCAAGGAGCTGCGCCGCATCGGCCGGCGGCTTGACGAACGCGGCGCGCTGTTGTTTGCCGCGACCGCGGAGGCGCCCGCGCTCGACGCCGCCCTGGAAGATTTTCTTACGCTCGAAGCGAGCGGCTGGAAGGGCACGGCCGGCACCGCCGCGCTTGCCCACGGCGCGGTCTGTGATTTCGTGTGCGCGACGCTGCAGGGCTTGGCTCGCGAGGGCAAGGTCGTCATCGATCGCATCCTGCTGGACGGCTGCGCCATTGCCGCCGCCATCACGCTGCGCAGCGCCGATTATGCCTGGTTCTGGAAGATTGCCTATGACGAACGCTTCGCCCGTTATTCGCCGGGCGTTCTGCTCACCGTCGTGCTCACCGAAAACCTGCTCGACGATACGGCGCTGGCTTGCGCCGATTCCTGCGCCGGCGCCGACCATCCGATGATCGATCACATCTGGCGCGAGCGCCTGCCGCTGTGCGATCTGTTGATCGCGCTGCGCCCGCAGGCGCCGTTCTGCCTCGCACGGCGGCTGGAAGGCTGGCGCGGCGCCGCGATTGCGGCGGCGCGGCGATTCCGCGATAAGTTCCGCCGCTGGACTAAACATCCGGCGGGGTCTGCATGACCGATCCGATCTCGATCCGCATGGGCGGCTATGGCCCGCCCACGACATCGTTTTCCCGCGCGCTCAAGCTGATCGGCGACGCGCTGGAGCGGCAATTCGGCGACCGCGTCAGCGTCAAGTACGTCTGGAACATCATGGATTTCGGCTATCGCGCCGAGGAAATCCTCTGGCTGGTCGAGCACGGCGTGCTCACTCTCGGCTATCAGTCGTCGAGCTATCTGACCGACCGCGTGGGCGAACTCGGCTTCGTCGATCTGCCGTTTCTGTTCGCCGAGCGCGACGCGGCGCGCGCGGCGATCGACGGCGCGCTCGGCCGCTTCCTGGCCGAGGCCATCGAGCGGCGGGTCAACTACCGCATTCTCGGCTGGTTCGAGAACGGCTTCCGCCAGGTTTCGAACCGGCTGCGGCCGGTGCGCGCGCCGGCCGACCTCGAGGGCATGCGCATCCGCGTGCTGCCGAGCGACGTGCAGGCCGAGACCTTCGCGCTGCTTGGCTGCATCCCGCTGCGCATGGATCTCACCGAGGCGATTGCCGGCATCAAGGCCGGCACGCTCGACGCGCAGGAAAACCCGTTCGCCAACACCGTGACCTATGGGGTGCACAAATTTCACCGCTTCCACACCGTCACCAATCATTTCTACGTTTCGCGGCCGATTTTCCTGCACCGCCCGAGCTTCGAGGCCTGGCCGGCCGATCTGCAGCGCGCCATGCGTGAAGCGGTCGCACGCGCCGTCGCTTTCCAGCGCGAGCTTGCCATCGAGGAAGATCGCGCGGCCCGCGCTGCGATCCTGAGCCAAGGCTGCGACATCATCGAACTGTCTGCGGGCGAGCACGCCGCATTCCGTGCCGCCGTCGCGCCGCTGCGCGATGACGCGCGCGGCACCTATGGCAGCAAAATGTTCGACCTGGTCTCCGGTTAGTTGGACGGAAGTATCAGCCGCTCTGCTCCCGCATGCGCTGCCAGACTGCCGCCGTGCCGACCGCGGCTGCCGCGTAGGCCAAAGCCGTTGCGATCGACGGCGCGAAGCGATGCGGCTTATGAATTTGATGGGTGAGGGCGCATCTCGCTCTCGTGCTGCTCGTCGGGACGGGCGAGAATCAGCGACCAGAATACCTTGTATTTGGACTGCGGCGCATAAGCGGCGGCGATGCCCATTTTGGTGACGGCGCGGTTGAGCATGTTGGCGCGGTGCGGCGGCGAATCGCGCCAGCCGGAGAACGCTTCTGCGAGCGTGTGATAGCCGGCGCCGACGTTCTCGACCGCGACGCTGGCGTCGAACTGCGATTGCCGGATGCGCTCCTGGAACGGACGCCAGGCGTCGTGGTCGAGCTTGTCGCGCGCCGCCATGGCGCGCGCCTGCTCGCCGGCGAGTCGCATCAGTTCGGGATCGAGGGCCACCGGGCCGAGGCCGTTATCGGCGCGGTAGCCGGAGATCATGGCGGCCGCCGCGTTGGCGTCGAGCTTGGCGTCGGCGCTCGCCAGGCTCTGATAGAAGCTCGGCAATCCGGCCGGCGGATTATTATCCCTGGCGCAGCCGGAAAGCGCCGCCGCGGCCATGAGCAGACCGCAGCCAAACGCCGCGGCCGATAAGCGGACCATCGATATTTCCCCCGTCGCCGCGCGACTTGCCCCAGCAAAAGTGTCAGAAGCATGGAAATTGCCCGCCGGTCAACGCGCGGCGTGCGCTCAGCTTTTGTTAAGCAATCGCTCACCGTTCATTAACGACAAAACAACCGCTTGGCGGCTAATCTTGCCCCGCCTCAATTCGGTGCGCGCGCGATGGCCGTTGTCGGCAAACGTTCGAAATTGAGCCGCCACTGGGGCCTGGTGCTGGCGGCCGCGGCGGCTGGGCTGGTGCTCGGCGCCGGCGCTGTGCTGGCGTTCGGCCGCGATCAGGTGGTGCAGGCGCTGGCGCAAGCCTCGCCCGCGGCCGCGGCTTTGATGGTCGGCCTGGTCTGCGCCATGTGCGCCATGGGCCCGGCGGCGATCGTCGTGATCCTGCGCGTGCGCGCGCAATACCGGCTGCTGCGCTCGGCGCTCAACAACATGACGCAGGGCCTGTGCATGTTCGATCAGGCCGGGCGGCTCATCCTGTGCAACGAAACCTACATCGAGATGTACCATCTGCCGCGCGGCGACGCCGAGCGCGGCACGCCGCTGCGCGATCTCCTGGTGCATCGCGCCGCCGCCGGCACCTTCGCGGGCGACGTGGACAGCTACATTGCCGCGTGCCTGCGGCAGGTCGCCGAGGGCCGCACCGAGACCAAAACCATCGAGATCAAGGACGGCCGCGTCGTCGCGCTGGTCAGCCGGCCCATGGCCGGCGGCGGCTGGCTCGCCACCCACACCGACGTCACCGACCAACTGCTCGCCGAGAAGGAGCGTGACGCGCTGCGCCAACGCGAAGACCGGCGCCGCGTCATCGACGCAGCGATCTCGTCGTTCCGCGAGCGCGTCGAGAGCGTGCTACGGAGCGTGGGGCAAAGCGCAACCGCGATGAAGGCGGCGGCGCGCACGTTGTTGTCGACCTCCGATCATACGCTGCAGCGTACCGAAGGCGCGGTGCACGGCTCCAACGAGGCCTCGGCCAACGTCGAGACCGCCGCCTCGGCCGCCGCCGAACTGTCGAGCTCGATCCGCGAGATCAGCCGGCAGTTGACCCAGACCAACGAGGTGGTGCGCAGCGCCGCTGCCGATGCCAACGCCACCAACGACGACATCGCGGCGCTGGCGCAAGTGGCGCAGAAGATCGGTGACGTGGTCAAGCTCATTCAGGACATCGCCGGCCAGACCAACCTGTTGGCGCTCAACGCCACCATCGAGGCGGCGCGCGCCGGCGAGGCCGGCCGCGGCTTTGCCGTGGTCGCCTCCGAGGTGAAATCGCTCGCGGTGCAGACCGCCAAGGCGACCGAAGAGATCACCCGCGAAATTCTCTCGGTGCAGAGTTGCACCACCAACGCGGTGAGCGCGATCCGCGCCATCACTCAGCGCATGCAGGACATCAATTACTACACGACCGAAGTCGCCGGCTCGGTCGAGCAGCAGGAAGCCGCCACCGGCGAAATCTCGCACAACGTCGCCAGCGCCGCCTCCGGCGCCAAGGCGATCGTCGCCACGCTCGACGAGGTGGCGGGCGGCGTCACCAAGACGCGCAGCTCGGCGCAGACCGTGCTGCAAGCCTCCGAACAGGTTGAACAAGCGACCGCAAAGCTGCGCAGCGAAGTCGAAGATTTTTTGGGTACGGTGGCGGCCTAGCCTCTTTCCTCGCCCGCGAAGCGGGGGAGGGGACCGCGCGAAGCGCGGTGGAGGGGGGGCGCCGGATTCGACGCCTCGCCTTGACTGAAAGAGTATTCGTCGAGGCTGGCGCCCCTTCCACCGCGCTGCTGCGCAGCGCGGTCCCCCTTCCCCGCTCCGCGGGGAAGGATGAAAAAATCACCGTCCCGCCGCGTAGCCTTGCATGCCGCGCGGATTGGCGGCGGCGCGGCGGCGGCGGCCGACACGCGAAGCGGCGGTGAGCCGGCCTTCCGACCAGCCCGGCCCGACTTCGACGACGTGGCCGCGGCGCTTGAGCTCGTCGATTGTCTGCTTCGGCAAACGGCTTTCCAGCACCAGCACGCCGGGGCGCGCGGTGCGCGGCCAGAACGAGCTCGGAAAATGCTCGCTGTGCCAGGCCGGCGCGTCGATCGCTTCCTGCAGGTTCATGCGGCAATGGACGTGGCGCATGAAAAATTGCGTGATCCACTGATCCTGGCCGTCGCCGCCCGGCGAGCCCCAGGCGAGGTACGGCTCGCCGTCACGCAGCGCCATTGACGGCGTCAGCGTGGTGCGCGGGCGCCGCCCCGGGCCGAGCGCCGCCGGATGGCCTTCCTCGAGCCAGAACATTTGCGCGCGGGTGCCGAGCGGGAAACCGAGCTCAGGGATGACCGGTGACGAATGCAGCCAACCGCCCGACGGCGTCGCCGACACCATGTTGCCGGCCTGATCGATAATGTCGAAATGCACGGTGTCGCCGCGCGACGCGCCGATGCGGCCGACGGTCGGCTCGCCGGCGCCGAGCCGGCC
>JASHPU010000124.1 GCA_030037885.1 Xanthobacteraceae bacterium
CGATCGCTTTTTCGCGCGCTGCACACGGCAGGTCGGAATCGTTCCCGGCAACTGCCTTGCCGACCGCGAGGTCGGTCGCGTCGTGGTCACGCTGCGCTTCGCGAGGGACTGGCTCAAGGATTGGCGCAAGCTTGCCACCGGTTTCGACCGGCTGTTGGCGCAGCTACGGAATAGGAATCAGTAATCAGAACTCAGTAATCAGAAGAGAGGACGCTCGGGGGCATCAGAAAAGCACGACCGCTTCCGAGCTTTTTGATTACTGATAACTGACTACTGATTCATGCTATTACAGATCACTGCCCAGAATCGCCATCTGGAAATTGTATGAGCGCTCGTCGTCCTCGTCATCGACGAACAGCACGCCGACGAACTCTTCGCCGATATAGACCTCGGCGGAATCGTCCTTGCGCGGGCGCGGCACCACGCGGATGCGCGCGTTGCCGAACAGCTTCTTTAGATAGGCGTCGAGCTTTCTGACTTCCTGAACATCCACCGCGCGATTCCCCCGGCAGCATGAAAAGAAACCGTCCGCGGACGCGGCCGGCCAAAGCCTGCTTATATCACTGGTTGTCGTGAAACATCTGATCCATGGTGCGCGCCGGCTCCGGACAGCCGGCCACGCCGATGACCTTGGCGGGCACCCCCGCCACGGTGACATTGTTTGGCACCGGCCGGATCACCACCGAGCCGGCGGCGATGCGGGCGCAATGGCCGACCTCGATGTTGCCGAGAATTTTGGCGCCGGCGCCGATCATGACGCCGTAGCGGATTTTCGGATGGCGATCGCCCGCCTCCTTGCCGGTGCCGCCCAACGTCACGTCGTGCAGGAGCGAAACGTCATCCTCGATCACGGCAGTCTCGCCGACCACCAGCCCGCCGGCATGATCGAGAAAAATGCCGCGTCCAATCATGGCCGCTGGATGAATGTCGGCCTGGAACGCCGCCGACGAGCGGCTCTGCAGGTAGAGCGCGAAATCGCGACGGCCCTTGTTCCACAGCCAATGCGCCAGCCGGTGCGTTTCGATGGCGTGAAAGCCTTTATAGTAAAGCACCGGCTCGATCAGCCGCCGCGTCGCCGGGTCGCGGTCGCAGGTCGCCATGATGTCGGCACGGAAAATCTCGCCGATCGACGGCTCGTCCCGCAACGCATCCATGTAAGCCTGCCGGATCAGCCCGCTTGAGAGAGCCGCATGGTTGAGTCGCTCGGCCAGCCGGTACACCACCGCTGCCTCAAGGGTGTCATGATGCAGGACGGTCGAGTAGATGAAACTCGCCAGTTCCGGCTCGCGGCGTACCACTTCTTCGGCCTCGTGCCGGATCCGCGCCCACACCGGATCGACAGTGTCGAGCGCCGGCTTCGCCTGATACTGCGCCATTTGACTGATCCTCCCCGAACCCTGGCGGCCATCTTGGCCCCTTAGCATACATTGGCACGCGGCGAGGCGAAACCAAGCCCCGCGCCCGCACGGGACCGGGTTGGGTGGCGCTTTCGGCCATGGGCCGATCAAGGCCGCTGTGCCAGAAAGTCGAGCACGCCGGCCTTGAAGGCTTTGTCGCCGACGGCGAGCATATGGTCGCGGTTGGGAATTGTCAGCGCTCTCGCCCCGGGGATGAGAGCCGCAAGCTGCTGCGGCGAGCCGGCAACGGCGTCCTTCGACCCCACCGCGACCAAAAGCGGCACGGCGATGCGCTCGACCGCCGAACGGCTCAGGGTCTGGCGCGAGCCGCGCAGACAGGCGGCCAGCGCCCGCAAATCCGATTTGGTCTGCTCGGCGAAACTGCGGAAGGTGCGCGCCGTCGGATCGGTGACGGCGGCGAGGCTCGGCGCTTCCAGGCCCTGCGCCAACTCTTCCGGCAGGCCCCCGCCATCGATCAATTGAATGCCTAGGCCGCCGAGTACGGCCGAGCGCACCCGTTCGGGGTGCGCCAGCGCCAGATAGGCGGTGATCCGCGCGCCCATCGAATAGCCCATGACGTCGGCGCGCGGCAGGCCAAGGTGATCGAGCAACGCCCGCACGTCCTCCGCCATGAGGGCCGAATGATAAGCTGCCGGGTCATAAAGCTTTGCCGAGGCGCCATGACCGCGGTTGTCGAGCGCGATGGCGCGGCGTCCGACGCCGGTCAGCGTCGCCATCCAGCCCGGAGCGACCCAGTTGACCTCCTTGTTGGAGGCGAAGCCGTGCACGAGCAGCATCGGCTCGCCCTCGCCCTCGTCGAGGAACGCAATTTCAACGCCATCGTGGCTGAAACTCGGCATGGTACGGCCAGATTAGATCATTGCGGCGGCGGCGATAACAATGGCTCGCTATGAATCGGCTCGCCGGGCCGCTATGGTGCGGAAAAGCAAGGCACGCCCGAAGCGCTTCGAACACGGCAGAACGTCCATGAACCACGACATCGTTCCGCATTTTCATAACGATCCGGGCGTACCGATGATCGAGATCGGCGCCAAGAAATTCATGTGCACTGGCGCCACGCCGCCCAACGACCACCCTCACGTGTTCTGCGACATGGGCGACGATGCCGCGTACGTCTGCCCGTATTGCTCGACGCTTTACCGCTACGATCCGATGCTGCCTTCCGATGGCGCGCGGCCGGCGGAATGTGCCTTGCATGACGTCGCGGCATGAGCCGCCCTGCGGTGCCAATGTCCTGACGGAGCCAACGTCCTGACGTCGTCGCGCAGCGTCATCATCGCAGGCGCCGGAATCGGCGGGTTGACGACGGCGTTGGCGCTGGCGCGCAGCGGCTTTCGCGTGGTGGTACTGGAACAGGCTGAGCGGCTCGAGGAGACCGGCGCCGGAATTCAGCTTTCGCCCAATGCCACGCGCGTCCTCGGCGCGCTTGGACTTCGCGACGAACTCGGCCAGCGCGGCGTCGCGCCGGCGGCGTTGCGCGTGATGGCCGCGGCAAGCGGCCGCGAAATCTTGCGCATGCCGTTGGGCGAACCGGCCGCAAAGCGTTATGGCGCGCCCTATTGGCTCGTTCACCGCGGCGACCTGCAGGCGGCGCTCGCGGCCGCCGTGGCAAGGAATCTCCACATCACACTTAAGCTTGGCTTGCATGTCGACGATTTCGTCGCCCATGCCAACGGCGTTACCGTCTCGGCTCACGGCCGCGCCGGCGTGGTCGACGAACGCGGCACCGCGTTGATCGCGGCCGACGGGTTGTGGTCGGCAATGCGGGCGCAGATCGGCTATGGCGGAGTACCGCGCTTTGCCGGGCGCACCGCTTGGCGCGCGCTGGTGCCGGCGAAAGACGTGGCGCCGCAATGCCGCGATCCGCTGATCCAGCTATGGCTCGGCCGCGACGCCCATCTCGTGCATTATCCAGTCAAGGGCGGCAATCTGATCAATATCGTCGCCATCATGGAGGATAGCTGGAACGCGCCGGGCTGGAGCGAGCCCGCCGCGCGGGCCGATCTGCTGCCGCGCTTCTCGCCGCGCCATTGGGCGCCGCAGGCGCTTTCCCTGGTCAGCGCGCCGGAGGCTTGGCTGAAATGGGCGCTTTACGACCGCAGGCCGCTATTGTCCTGGTCGCAAGGGCCGGTGGCGCTCGTTGGCGACGCCGCCCATCCGATGCTGCCCTATCTGGCGCAAGGCGCAGCGATGGCGATCGAGGATGCGGCCGTGGTGGCGCACCATTTGGCGCGCATGCCGGACGACCCGACGGCGGCATTGCGCGCCTACTCGGCGGAGCGCCGCGCGCGCGCCTGGAGAGTGCAGCGGCTCGCCGCGCGCAACGGCGCCCGCTACCACCTGACCGGGCTGCGCGCCGTGGCCCGCAACGCTCTCATGCGCACGCTTGGCGGCGCCTGGCTGCTGCGTCATTATGACTGGCTGTACGATTGGCGCCCGCCGCACGCCTATTCGTCGTCTTGATTGCCGGCACCGCCATACCACGCCATGCCGAACAGAGCCGCCACACCTTCGCCGTTTCCCACCACGACCGCCGGCAGCTTGCCGAAACCGGCCTGGCTCGCCGAGCCGAACCGGCTATGGCCGCCGTGGCGGCTTACCGGCGATGAACTGGCTGCGGCCAAAGACGATGCCACCTTGCTCGCCATCAAGCTGCAGGAGGACGCCGGCATCGACATCGTTTGCGACGGCGAGCAGACACGCCAGCACTTCGTGCACGGCTTTCTCGAAGCCGTCGACGGCATCGACTTCGACAGAAAAGTCGAGATGGGAATCCGCGCCGACCGCTACAAAGCGTTCTGTCCGACGGTGGCCGCCGAACTGAAGCTGCGCGGCCGCGTGCACGCACGCGAAGCGCGGCTGGCGCGCGCACACACTGCAAAGGCGCTGAAATTCACGCTGCCAGGACCGATGACCATCGTCGATACCATCGCCGATGCTCATTACGGCGACCGGGTGAAGATGGCGATGGCGTTTGCGGGCTTGCTCAACGAGGAGGCGCGCGGCCTCGCCGCCGACGGCGTCGACGTCATCCAGTTCGACGAGCCGGCCTTCAACGTCTACATGAAAGAAGCCGCCACTTGGGGCATCGAGGCGCTGCATCGCGCCGTCGCCGGCCTGTCCTGCAAAACCGCGGTGCACATCTGCTACGGCTACGGCATTGCCGCCAATATCGCGTGGAAGGGCGGGCTCGGCGCCGAATGGCGGCAATACGAGCAATTTTTTCCGGCACTGGCGCAAAGCCGCATCGACCAAGTTTCCCTCGAATGCATCCATTCGCACGTGCCGATGAGCGTGCTCAAACTGCTCGACGGCAAGGACGTGCTGCTCGGCGTCATTGACGTTGCCACCGACGCGATCGAGACGCCCGAGGAAATCGCCGCCGTGATCGGCCAGGCGACGCAACACGTCGCGAAAGAAAAATTGATCCCCTGCACCAATTGCGGCATGGCGCCGATGCGCCGTGACGTGGCGGAACAAAAGCTGCAGGCGCTCGCCAAAGGCGCGGCGCTGGCGCGCGATAAATTCGGCAAGTGACCGGGGCTACGCCTTTTCCAAAATCTCGCGCAGCACCTGCGCGTGGCTCAGATCGAGTTCACGCGTGGCCGTGAGCAGCGTCGCGTTGCGGCCTTTGATCATGGCGCGCAAAGCCGCCAGCTCGTCGCGATGCGGAACCAATTCCTCGTGGTAGCGGCGGCGGAATTCGGCAAAGCGCTGCGGATCATGGCCGTACCATTTGCGCAGAGCGGTCGATGGCGCGAGTGCGCGCGGCCAGGCATCGAGCTTGAGCGCAGCTTTGGCGATGCCGCGCGGCCAGAGCCGGTCGATCAGGATGCGTGGGCTGTCGGCCGCGGCGGGCGCCTCGTAGGCACGCTTGATGGCGATCCGATGCGACGCCGCCGGCCGACTTCGAGCACGAACTTTCGCCACCTGATCTTAACCTGCTTGTTGGTCGTGATCCGCGATATAGAATAAGCTCGCCGATGTGCTTCGGCCAGCGCGACCCGATGCGGGAACCTGCCGTGTGCGCAGGCGTTTTTTGGGCAGGCGTACGGTCAACGATACCCCACAATCGCCGTGGGCGGCGGTGCGCAACGTCGCCGAGCGCTGAGCAGCCCCATGGATGCAGCGAACCCGATCGCGGTCGCGACGAATTCGGCCGACCCGGACCAGCACCGCCTGCTGCGCCTCATCCTCTACGATGCGCTTGCCAGCGAGGCGATGGGCACGCTCACCACCGGCGTGTTCTTGGTCGGGTTTGCGCTGGCGCTCGGCGCCAGCAATCTTGCCATCGGCGTGCTCGCGGCGGTGCCGTTCAGCGTGCAGCTCCTACAAATTCCGGCAGTGCTTCTGGTCGAGCGGCTGCGCTCGCGCCGCGACATCAGCGTCTGGAGCACCGCGTTCGGGCGAGCCTTTCTGTTTGGCGCGGCGGTCGCCCCGCTGCTCGGCCCCGGCTACGCCATCGTGGCGCTGATCGTATCGCTCGCGGTCTATCAAGCCATGGCGGCGATCGCCGGCTGCGCCTGGAATTCGTGGATGCGCGATCTGGTGCCGCCATCGCAATACGGGCGCTTCTTCGGGCGGCGCACCATGGCGACGACGGCGCTGTCGATCTCGCTCGCCTTGTTCGCCGGCTTCCTGATTGATTCCTGGAAACGATTCGCGCCAAACCAGGCGGTGTTCGGCTACTCGATGCTGTTCGCGGTCAGCGCCGTGATCGGCTTCGTCGGCGTCTATCTGTTACACATCACCCCGGATTCGCCGATGCCGCCGGCGGAAAAATTCGACAATCCGTTCGCGCTCCTGCTCGCGCCGCTGCGCGAGGCGAATTTCCGCCGCCTCATCATTTTTCTGGCGTCGTGGAATTTCGCCGCCAATCTGGCGGCGCCGTTCTTCACCGTCTACATGCTCAAATCGCTCGGCTATCCGCTGACCACCGTGCTGGCGCTGACCATCGGCAGCCAGCTCGCCAATCTCGCCGGGCTCGGTCTATGGGGCACGCTGAGCGACCGCTTCAGCAACAAGGCCGTGCTGGAGATCGTGGCGCCGCTGTTTCTGATCTGCACCTTCGCCTGGACCTTGACGGGACTGCCGTGGCTGCAGCCGATGGTGCTCTATCTGCTCATCGCCATTCATATTTTCATGGGCATCGCAACCGCCGGGGTTGGACTGGCCACCGGCAACATCGCCATGAAGCTGTCGCCGGCCGGCCAAGCCACCGCCTATCTCGCCGCCAACAGCGTCATCTCGGCAGGCTTTGCCGCGGCGGCGCCGGTGCTCGGCGGCGTATTCGCCGATTTTTTCGCCTCGCATCAGCTGACGCTGTCGTTGCATTGGGCCGGCGGTGCGAAGGACGTCAGGATGCAAGTGCTCAATTTTCAATCCTGGACCTTCTACTTTGCCATCACTTGCGTGCTCGGCCTTTATGCGCTGCACCGGCTGTCGTTCGTCGAGGAGCCGTCCGGCAGCGCCGAGCGGCTCGTATTCCGCAGATTACTGCTCGAGGCAGGACGCTGGTCGGTGCATAGCCTGTCCAGCGCCGCCGGCCTGTTGCGGGTGGTGCACCTGCCCCGTTTGCCTTAGCGGTCGCTACGCGACAGCACGTCGATCAATTCGCCCACCTTGCGCCGCTGCTCGGACTTGGTGCCTGAGGCGATGGCGTGCTCGACGCAATGGGCGACGTGGTCGGCCAGGATCTCCTCCTCGGCGCGGCGCAAGGCGGCGCGCACCGCCGACAGCTGGGTCACGATGTCGATACAATAACGGTCGTCCTCGACCATGCGCGCGAGGCCGCGCACCTGGCCTTCGATCCGTTTCAGGCGCTTGAGCACCGATGTCTTGGCAATGCTCCGCATGCTCGCTATATACCCCTACCGGGTACCCGTTTCAAGGATGTTTTTCCGCCATGGATCATGCGCACCGTATGCATGCGGCGAGCGGCGGCGAAGCTGCCGTGCGCGATCCGGTTTGCGGCATGCGCGTCGATCCGGCGCTGACGCTGCATCGCCACGCATTCGCCGAGCGGGATTTTTTCTTCTGCGGCGCCGGTTGCCGCGACAAGTTTGCCGCCGATCCGGGAAGATATGTCGCCGGCGCCGCGGCGCGGCGACCGGCAAGCGCTGCGCCTGAAGGCGCGATCTACACCTGCCCGATGCATCCGGAAGTCCGGCAAGTCGGGCCGGGCCATTGCCCGATCTGCGGCATGGCGCTGGAGCCTGAAACCGGCGGCGCCACCGCGGCCGACGACGGCGAGCGCGGCGCCATGCTGCGGCGACTGTGGATGTCGGCATTGCTCGCCGCACCCGTAATCGCGCTCGACATGGCTGGCCATTTCGGTCTTCGGCACGCATCGGGCCGGCTCACGGAGCTCGTCCAACTCGCGCTGACAACGCCGGTCGTGCTGTGGGGCGGCTGGCCGTTCTTCGTGCGTGGTGCCCAATCGCTGGCCACGCGCCATCTCAACATGTTCACGCTGATCGCGATGGGCACCGGCGTCGCTTATCTCTACAGCGTCGTCGCGGTGCTCGCGCCCGGATTGTTTCCGGCGGAGTTCCGCGATAGTCATGGCGACATTGCGCTGTATTTTGAGGCAGCCGCCGTCATTACCGTCCTGGTGCTGCTCGGTCAGGTGTTGGAGCTATCCGCCCGCGCCTCGACCATGAGCGCCATCCGTGCGCTCATCAGACTGCAGCCGAGCACCGCACGGCGCGTGCGCGACGACGGCAGCGACGAGGATGTGCCGCTCGATGCGGTGGTGATCGGCGACCGGCTGCGCGTGCGGCCAGGCGAAAAGGTCCCAGTGGACGGCGTGCTGATCGAAGGCCGTTCCCCGGTCGATGAGTCGATGGTGACGGGCGAGTCCATGCCGGTCGCCAAAGCGCCCGGCGCCAAGGCGATTGCCGGAACGCTCAACGGCAGCGGCAGCTTCGTCATGCGCGCGGAAAAGGTCGGCCGCGACACGCTGTTGGCCCGCATCGTCGAGATGGTCGCTGCGGCACAGCGCTCACGCGCGCCGATCGCGCGGCTCGCCGACCGCGTCGCCGCCGCCTTCGTGCCGGCGGTGATCGCGGTTGCCCTCGTGGCATTCGCCGCCTGGGCGATGTGGGGACCGCAGCCGCGCTTCGCTCATGGGCTTGTCGCCGCCGTCACCGTGCTGATCGTCGCCTGCCCGTGCGCCCTCGGCCTGGCGACGCCGATGTCGATCATGGTCGGTGTCGGCCGCGCCGCTTCGCTCGGCATTTTGATCAAGAACGCCGAAGTTTTGCAGCGCATGGAGCAGGTCGACACGCTGGTCGTCGACAAGACCGGCACCCTCACCGAAGGCAAACCGAAGGTCGTCGCGGTCAAGCCCGCCGGCGGTTTTGGCGAGGCGGCGTTGCTCGGCTTTGCCGCCAGTCTCGAGCGCGCCAGCGAGCATCCGCTCGCTGCGGCGATTATTGCGGCCACCGCTGAACGCGGCGTCGCGATGCTTCCAGTCACCGAATTTGAGGCCGCGGCCGGCAAAGGTGTATGCGGCCGCGTCGAGGGTCGGCGCGTGGCCGTCGGCAGCGACAAGTTCATCACGGGCTTCGGCATTGCCACCGACCCGCTCGACGAAGCGGCCGCGCGTCTGCGCGGCGACGGGGCCACGGCGGTGTTTGTTGCGATCGATGATCGGCTCGCCGGCCTGATCAGCATCGCCGACCCGATCAGGTCGAGCACGCCGGCTGCACTTGTCGAACTGCGCGCGCACGACATCGCCATTATCATTCTGACCGGAGACAGCCGCGCCACCGCGCGCGCAGTGGCGGAAAAGCTTGGCCTTGCGGATGTGGAAGCCGAAGTGCCGCCGGAGCACAAAAGCGCCGCCGTCGAGGCCCTGCGCCGGCAAGGCCGCGTGGTCGCCATGGCGGGCGACGGCGTCAACGATGCGCCCGCTCTTGCCACGGCCGATGTCGGCATCGCCATGGGCAACGGCACTGACGCCGCGATCGCCAGCGCCGGCATGACGCTCGTCAAAGGCGATCTCGCCGGACTCGTGCGCGCGCGGAAACTATCCGCCGCGACCATGCGCAACATCCGCCAGAACCTGTTTTTCGCTTTTTTCTATAACGCCGCCGGCGTGCCGATCGCCGCCGGCGTGCTCTATCCACTGTTCGGACTTCTGCTCACGCCCGCCATGGGCGCCGCCGCCATGGCGCTGTCGTCGGTCAGCGTCGTGCTCAATGCCCTGCGGTTGCGCCGCGTCGCCATTTAGCGGCGCCGGCCTAGCGAATGGTGCGGTCGCTGCTGTAGGTCGGCACCAGTTCGCATTTCTGCTCGGCAGCAGCGCGCTTGAGCAGTTTCTGCTGTTCCAGAACGGTCTCGTAATCGCCGCGATAGGCGATCGTTCCGATGACCGTGCCGCCGCCGCCCTCGCTCGCCTTATCCATGAGATTGCGCAACTTCTTTTCACGGGTCGCCAAGTTCTGCGATTCCGCGATCAATTCCTTGCAGTGGTAGGCCGAGTAGCGCGCTGGATCGACCAAAAGCCCGCTGACGCCGTCGCTCAGCCCGCAGCCCGATAGCGCCGCCGCGGCGAGGAGCAGCATCGGGCGTACCACACCGCCCCGCGCGAGCGCCTTGCGCCCGCTCGCCGTTGCCGGACAGTTCATCGAGATGCCGCAGCCCGCCAATTCCCGCACCCCAAACAAAGTACGCACACCTTGCCTGGCAAATAAGGCAGGCTAGGGACGAGTTGCTGCGACCATCGGCAACATGAGGGAACGTCCCTTCGTGCGGCCGTTTCGCATCACAACGCTCCGATGCCCGCCGCGCACCGGCGGCGAGACAAGTCCCACAACCAGATCAGGTCAGACTCGGGCGGTTATTCAGTCTGCGCGGCGATGAAGCCGACGACTTTGTCCTGCTGCAGCTTCTTGATGCGATCGACCAGCGCGTCGCGTTGCAGCTTGGTGGTCGCCACCATGATTCGATATAGTCCGCCTGCCGCCGGGCCGCCGATGATGCTCAGCTTGTTGGCTTCCAAAAACTGCGTGATGTCGCCCATGCGGGCCTGCGGCTGAAAGCGGATCATCGCGTAGGAACCGTCGCCGGGCGCGCTCATCAGCGCGGACGCGGTCTCGAACGTTTCGGCGCGGTTGCCGCCGTGCTCCTTGATGAGGACGCCGGCAATCACGCCGGCCTGCAGCACGATGGCGAGCGCCGCGGCGCTGGCCGACCAGGCCAGCGTGCGCGGCGAGCGGCTGGCAAAGAATTCGCGCAGCCGCGCCGCGAGCGTTACCGACAGCGCCGGCCGGCGCGCCGGCTCGGCGTCGATCTTGGCAAACAGGTCCGCCATGACCCGCGCCGACGGCGCGCCCAGGGTCTCGTTGAGCTCGATGGTTTGGCCGAGTTCCTCGCGCACCAGCTCGTAGCGGCGCGCCAGTTGCGGATCATCGGCCAGCGCCGCCTCGACGCGCTGCGCATCGCGCGGACTGAGGGTGCCCGCGGCGTGCCAGGGCAGCAAAAGCTCGATCTCGCTCGCTTCGTTTTTGTCTGCCGCACTCATGGCCAGCCTCGATCGATTCCCTGCTCCTTAAGGAGCTCAGATAGTCTCTTGCGCGCATAGAACATACGCGTCTTTACGGTCGCCTCCGGGATGCCGACGATGCTTGAGACTTCGGCCACCGATTTCTCGTGGTAGTACACGAGATCGACGATCTCGCGATGCTCGGCCGACAGTTTCTCCAGGCATTGTCGTAACGCCGCACCCTTGTCCTTCTTTACCAGCACCGTCTCCGGATCGTCCTGGGTATCCTCGATGGTGCCGGCGGTCTCGTCGTCCAGTTCCTCCTCGGTGCGCCGCCGCAGCGTCGACAACGCCTTGAACCGCGCCATGCTCAGAATCCAGGTCGACACCGCCGAGCGGCCCTCGAACTTGGCGGCCTGCCGCCAAACGTCGAGGAAGACCTCGCTGATCAGGTCCTCCGCAGCGGCCTCGTTACGCACCAGGCGCAACACGAAGCGGTAGACCCGGACATGGTGCCGCGCGAACAGCACCTGCATGGCGAGCCGGTCGCCGCCTGCAATCCGCCCGATCAGAACGTCGTCCGAAGTCGTTTGCATCGGCAGAGGCTATCGGCTCATCCGTTGGTCGCCCGGGGCGGGCCGAAGGTTCAAAGGCAGGCGAGGAAAAGCGCCACCACGGCGCGGCCGCGTGTTCCATTTCGGGACAGGAACGGCGGCCCGCCGTCTCGTAAATAGCACATTTCCCAGGGGGTTAGCGGTTGCTGGTGCGGACGGAGGGACTCGAACCCTCACAGCCTTTCGGCCAAGGGATTTTAAGTCCCTTGCGTCTACCATTTCGCCACGTCCGCGGAGCGGATTTTTTCGTCGAGAGCAACCCGC
This sequence comes from Xanthobacteraceae bacterium, assembly GCA_030037885.1. Lineage (GTDB taxonomy): Bacteria > Pseudomonadota > Alphaproteobacteria > Rhizobiales > Xanthobacteraceae > BOG-931. The sequence goes on from JASHPU010000124.1 coordinate 11,787, forward strand.
GCGGCTCTGCTTTTAGCATGCACAACGCGTCCGCCGAAGCCGGCGGGCCGCGGCGGCCTATTGGGCAGCCGCCAGCCAGCTACTGCTTGCCCTCCGCCGTTCCGCTCGCGCTGCCGCCTGGGGCGGAGCGGACGTTGCCCCAAGGGTCGGCGACCGGCTTCTTCTCCGGAATTTTTTCTGTCGCCGACTTGTAGGCTTTATCGAGCGCGCGGCGCCGCGCCAGTTCATCCGCGCTCGGCGGCTCCTTGTCGCCGCCGAGGTGGACGCCCGGCATCAGGAGCTGCGCCATCGCACTCGCGGGTAGCAGCACGAGCGCCGCGGCTCCCGCCGCGAGCACAAAGCTGCGCCGGCTTCCGAACGCTTCAAGCCGGCTCACTGTTTGAACACGTGACCCCATAGCGTGTCCCAATCGGCCCCGGAGACGTCGGTGACGCGGCCGTCCTTCTCGTAAAATTTGTTGGGCACCTGGAACATGGCGAGCATCAGCCCGCCCTCGGGCGTCCAGGCGACATGGCGGCTGCCGGCCTCGCGCCAGACGAACTCGCCGGCTTTGACGGAGAGTCCGGCCGCGGGGCCTTCCTTGTCGCAAAGATTGCCTTCAAGCACATAGGTCTGCTCGATCTTGACGTGCTCGTGGTCGGGCAACTCGGCGCCCGGCGCACAGCGGATCAGCGCGGTAACAAGCCCACTTGCCTTGTCGAACAAGAGGCCCTTCACCTCAAGGCCGGGGAAGCGGGTCTTTTGCCATTCCATCTGGGCGGGGCGCACCACGTGCGAGTGGGTGTCGAGCGTGTCATGGCGGGCTTTGGGCGTGACAGCGTCCATGGACAGCCTCCTGTTCGCAATGCCTACGGCGGCTTTGCTCCATCATAACCGATCCGCAGCGATGCGGGTCAAAGAAAAAAATGCCGGGCGGCCTTGCTTGCGGAGCCGCGCCCCCGTCCATTCCGGTATCTGGTTCGGCTCCGCCACGGCGACGAAATCCAAAGACGCGCGGCCGGCGCCGCCACGTTCACACTTTGCCGGCGGCAAGCTCCGCCTTGACGCGTTCGAGCATGGCTTCGACCGCCGCCTTGGCGGCGGCAAGCTTTTGCGCGTCGCGCGAGCGCACCACCACGTGGGTGTTGCCGCCAATTTTTTCGTCCATGAACGGATAGGAACCGATCACCACGTCCGGATGCGCCTTGGCGATGGCGCCAAGTTCGGTACCGATGTCGCCCTCGCGGCAATCGGCGCGCACCGATTCCGACAGCATACGGGCTCCGGTCTTCAGCCGCGGTGCGACGTATTCGAGCATGGCCTGCATGATATGCGGCACGCCGGCCATGACGATGACATTGCCGAGCCAAAAGCCCGGCGCCGCCGAAATCTTGTTGAGCACGAGCTCGGCGCCAGCGGGAATGCGCGTCATGCGCATGCGCGCTTCGTTCATCACTCCGCCGGCCTGCGCCAGCCGCTCGGTGATGATCTTGACTGCGCGCGGATCGAAGCCGATCGGCACTCCGAACGCCTTGGCGACGCTGTCGGCGGTGATGTCGTCGTGGGTCGGACCGATGCCGCCGGTGGTGAAGAGATAGGTATAGCGCGCGCGTAATGCGTTCACCGCCGCGACGATCTCCGGCTCCTCGTCGGGCACGACCCGGACTTCCTTGAGATCGATGCCGATAGCGGTAAGATACTCGGCGATATAGCCGATGTTCTTGTCTTTGGTGCGGCCCGAGAGAATCTCGTCGCCGATGACAAGCAGGGCGGCGGTGACGATGCCGCTCCTGTCTTCCGCCCTGCTGCCAGCCATGCGCTTTTGTCTCCGTGCCAGGGCCTCCTCTAGCGCGGCAACGATGGCGGCTCAAGCTGGCGTCGGGTAGGTTCGGCAACGCGACGACGTAAGTTCTCATGTAAGGCCCTCATGTAAGGCCCCGTGCCCTTTGTCCTCTCGATACTTTTCGCCGCTTGCGCCGCGGCCATGGCATGGCTGCAGGCATCGCGCGCGGCCGCCGCGGGCGATCACCGGGCCGATCACGATTTACGTCGCCGGCACGGCGAGCGGCGGCATCGATCTGTTCGCGCGGCTGGTCGGCCGCCATTTTTTCGGCCGCCACGTACCGGGGCATCCGGCCATCACGGCGGCGAGGATGTGCACAAACTCGTGTCGGAGATCTACGCAACGCCGCGGCCAATCGTCGAACGGGCGAAAAGATTCTTCGCGCGGTAAGCTCCGGTGCTCCTGCGGCCGATTGGCGACAGCCTTTCAAGAGAACGGGCGACATTGTCCGCCCGGTCCGTCCGGTGGCGGCTTGGCGTTTACCGGAAATTAGGCATACGGCCGGCTTCCGGTGCGGCAAACGCCCGGCTCACTCCAGTAAATTTGCAAGCGATTTGCAATCTTTCCTCTTTATGGTCGCGCCGAACCGAACAGAGGATGGCAACGTGCCACCTGCCGCGCAGCAGCGCATCGCCCCGGAAGGCCAAAAGCCGCGGTGGGATCAAGCCCGCGTCAGCCTCGTCGTGCCGATCGGCGTGATCGTCGCGGTCGCCATCGTTTGCGTCATCGTCGCGGTGCTGACCTCGGCGCAGCGAGCTGACGAGGTCTCGTTCCGGCACGAGCAGGGCCTGATCCGCGAGGCTATCATCGGGCACGGCGAAAAGGTCTTGCAGCAGCTCGCCAGCGTGGCCGAAACCCCGCACGCTACCGCGGCTATTCGTACCGACTACGACCTCTCCTGGGTACAGCGGCACGTCGGCAATTGGTTGCAAACGTATTTCGCACACGACATCGTGGTCGTGCTCGACGGCGGCGACCGGGTCAAATACGTCCGCCTGCGTCAGCCCGCCGGCGACGCGGCGTTCGACATACGACGTGACCTCGCCTTGAGCCTCGATCTGCTGCGCGGCCGCCTGCGAGCCCTGCCCGACCGCGCGCTCGCCGTGGTTGCCGGGCAAAATCCGACCCAACCCGGCCGCCGCATCGCGTTGCTGCAGCGTTTCCTCGACCGGCCGGCCATAGTCGCCGCCGTCGCGGTCGGCTCCGAGGCCGATCTCGCCGCCGGCAATCAGGGCGCGCCGATCATCGTTTCGATCAAATACATCGACGCGGCGATGCTGCGCGAGATCGGCGCCGATTTGCAGATTTCCGACCTGCGTCGGATCGAGGCCACGGCCGATCCACACGGCGATGCCGACGTCGAACTGACCGCCGCAAACGGCAGCGCGATCGCACGCTTCGCCTGGAAGGCGACCACGCCCGGCCATCAGGTCGTCGCCAGCGTTGCGCCCTTCATCGCCATAGCGCTCGCCGGCTTTGCCATTCTGGTGGCCTTGGTGATGCGTTACATGCGCCGCACAGCCGAAGCGATCGCCGCCGGCGAGTCGCAGTTGCGGCATTTGGCCATGCACGATCCGGTCTGCGGCCTGCCCAACCGCATCTATTTCGGCGAACGGCTCGAGAGGGTGATCGGCGAGGTCCGCGCTGGCGGCGCATCGGCCGCGGTGTTCTATATCGACCTCGATCATTTCAAGGACGTCAACGACACGCTCGGCCACCATACCGGCGACGAACTCATTCTCAACGTCACGCAGCGGCTGAGCCGCATCCTGCGCGGCGACGACCTGGTGGCGCGGCTCGGCGGCGACGAATTCGCCATCATCACCAGCTGCCCCTCGGATTCCTATTCGCTGCAGGCGATCGCCGGCCGCATCATCGCCGCGGTCTGCGCGCCCTACATGATCAGCGGGCATAACATCATCATCGGCGCCTCGATCGGCATCGCCGTGATCGACCGCCGCGCCGGCGACGCCGCCGACATTCTGCGCTACGCCGACATGGCGCTCTACCGCGCCAAGAACGAAGGCCGCAATCGCGCCTGCATCTATGACGCGGCGATGGACGCCGACCTCTCGAATCGCAAGCTGCTCGAAGGCGATCTGCTGCACGCCATTCAGAACGACGGCCTCAACGCCGTCTATCAGCCGATCGTCAACTCAAGCGGCGACACCGTCGTCGGGGTCGAAGCGCTGGCGCGCTGGGCCCATCCGACGATCGGCGAGATCCCACCCTCGCAGTTCATCCCGATCGCCGAGCATTCCGGCCTGATCATCGCGCTCGGCGAATGGATGCTGCGCCGCGCCTGCCTGGAGGGCCGCAACTGGCCGGGCGTCACCGTCGCCGTCAACGTCTCGCCGCTGCAATTCCGCCGCTCCGATTTCGTCGAACTGGTCGAACGTATCCTCAAGGAGGCCGACTTCGACGCAAGCCGCCTCGAACTGGAGCTGACCGAAAGTACGCTGCTCGGCAATCTCGAGACCGCGGAACTCTCGATGCTGCGGCTCAAGGCGATCGGCGTGCGCTTTGCGCTCGACGATTTCGGCACCGGCTATTCGAGCCTGCTCTATTTGCGCCGCTTCCCGTTCGACAAGCTCAAGATCGACTCGAGCTTCGTGCGCGCCATCGAGAAGGCGCCCGACGCCGCCGCCATCGTTCACGCCGTGGTCAGCCTCGGCCGTGGCCTGGGCATGAAGGTGACGGCCGAAGGCGTGGAGACGCCCGAGCAGCATCTGTTCCTGCGCGCTGCCGGCGTGCATTCGATGCAGGGCTACCGCTTCGGCCGGCCCGGTCCGGCAAGCGACATCAGCGCGCGGCTGGCCTCGCCCGACGATTATCGCGTCGGTAGCCCCGACCAGGAAGTCGCGCTGGCAAGTTGACGCGCCTGCCGTCGACCCGGGCCGCGCGACCCGCCACCGCTCGCTTCGCGAGCCACGGTAGGTATGAGTCTGCCGAAGCGCGAAGCGCGCAGGCGGAAACACGAACCCCAATCCATAATCCCGGCCATCAAGCGTCCGGCACGGCCCTTCCGCAGCCTGCCAATCCGTGATTATGGATTCCGGACAGCCGCGGAGCTTGTCATCGGGCCGGCCGAAGGCCGGACCCGTTGGCGGCTTCCGGAATGACAGACTGAGGGAGAGCGCCGATGCCCGCACAGAAAATCGCGTTGGTCACGGGGGCGGGAACGGGCGTCGGGCGGGCCGTTTCGCTCGCTTTGCTGCGCGAAGGCTATGCGGTGGTGTTGACCGGCCGCCGCAAGGACAAGCTCGAAGAGGTGGCGCGCGAAGCCAACGGCCCCACCCTCGTCGTGCCGGCTGACGTCGCCGATCCGGCGTCGGTCAAGGCGCTGTTCGCCAAGACCAAGGAGACTTATGGGCGGCTCGATCTCCTGTTCAACAATGCCGGCATCGGCGCGCCGGCAATGCCGATCGATGAGGTGCCGCTCGACAAATGGCAGGCAGTGGTCGCCACCAACCTGACCGGTGTGTTTCTGTGCACCCAGGAAGCGATCAAGATCATGAAGGCGCAAAATCCGCGCGGCGGCCGCATCATCAATAATGGCTCAATCTCGGCGCACACGCCGCGGCCCGGCTCGGCGCCGTATACGGCGACCAAGCACGCGGTCAGCGGCCTGACCAAGCAGACCGCACTCGACTGCCGCAACGACGAGATCTGCTGCGGCCAGATCGACATCGGCAATGCGGCGACGCCGCTGACCGAACGCATGGTCCAAGGCGAAGGCGTGCTACAGCCCGACCGCCGCAAGATGATCGAAGCGCGCATGGCCGCCGAGGACGTCGGCCGCGCCGTGGTCTACATGGCGAGCCTGCCGCTTGACACCAACGTGCTGTTCATGACGGTGATGGCCAACAAGATGCCGTTCGTCGGTCGCGGATAAGGAATTGTCCGAAGCGTCCTTCCTCGCGCCATGGCATGAGTTTTACGCGCTGCTCGGCACTGCCGCTGCGGCGCTGGTTGCGCTGTTGTTCGTCGCGGTTTCCATTGCCACCAGCGTGCTGACCTCGGACCAGGAGAGTCGGCGCAATACGCGTACGTTCATGAGTCCGGTGGTCTTCCACTACGCCAATATCCTCTTCCTCAGTTTGACCGCGCTTATCCCGACGCAGACCGGGCAGTCCTTCGGTCTCGTGATCGGGGTTGCTTCGATCGGCAACGTCATCTACTCGCTCATCATCGCGGTCAGAGTGCACCGCAGTTCCTTCTCCGATTTCGCAGACCGCATCGGCTACGGCGCGGTCCCGGTTCTTTGCTACGCGTCCGGCCTGGTGGTCGCAGCGCTGGTGTTCCAGGAAAATTCCATTGGCCTCGACATATTGGCCGGAGCGGCGCTGCTGCTGCTCGTCATCAATATCCGCAATGCGTGGGATTTGATGCTGTCGTTGGCCCGGCGCGTGGGACCGCCGCCGCCAAACACCTGAATTGTCACTAAACGGCACTAACCTTGATTTTCGCGCCTGCCCTCACCTTCGCTAGCGTCTTCACGTCGCCGAGCGCCTTGGCCCAGATGTTGCACGGACTGGCGAGCCGCGTTTCGTCGCCCTTCGAGATCGGCGTGCGGCCGAAACCGATGGCGATGGCGTGGCCGTCTGGCCAGTAGGCGATCTCGCCCGGCGTTACGACGGCGCGTGCGTCCTCTTCGCGCGCCACTTTCACCGGAATGTCGAAATAGACTTCGTCGCCCCAGGTCAACGCCGAGGCGCTGATCGGCAACGCGGCTGCGATCGCCTTCGCAGTCGGCGTGTCCAAAAGCTCGGCGTCAAGCGTGAGCGAGCCGAAGTCGAAGCGAATGCGCATGGCGGCCTCCTGCATCAGGGCTTGCAGACCGGCCGATCATAGCAATTCATTGGGCGGCAGGACTCCCTCTCCCCAAGCCCGGGGAGAGGGCAAAGCGATTTCGCGGGGGAATGATCGCTTTCAGCGGTGCCAGCCGTGGCCCCAACGGCCGTAGCCCCAATGGCCGTAGCCGTAGGCGAAGCGCGGGCCGCGATACCAATAAGGGCTGTAGTACGGTCCGGGCCACGCCACGTAGGGCGGCGGCGCGTAGGCATAATAGGCAACCGGCGGAGGCGGCGGATAGGCATAGCCCTCCTGGACCGGCGGCGGCGCATAAGCCGCGGGCGGCGCCTGATACTGCGGCACCTGGATATCGGCGGCCTTCGCGCTGTGCAGTCCGGCCCCGCCAAGCGCCAATAGGCTGACGCCGGCAGCGAGCGACAGCTTGATTATTCTATGCATTTGCTTGCTCCGTGTTGGCGTCCCACGCCTGCATTGGACGCAAGCGGAGCGGCGAAATTAGAGCCAAGCGGCGGCGGATTTTGGCAATTACGGCAACGGCTGTTCAGAATGGTCGTTCCGGGGCCGAGCCAACGGGTCTGGCCCGAAGTGGGCGGCCCGATGACAAGCTCCGCGAGAAGCCCGGAATCCATAATCCCAGCACTGGAGTTATGGATTCCGAACTCGCCGCTGCGCGGTGATCCGGAATGACCACCCTTCGCGCCTTCGACCCGCGAGTTCACAAGCCAAGGGCAACACCGCGTTGCGCATGTGCGCGTGGATCGGGCTATAACGCGGCGGGGCACTTGGGGTTTTGTCGTTCATGCAGCACCTGCAATCGGCGCTTGGCGTCATCGCCATTCTCGCCATCGCTTTGGCCTTCAGCGAGAACCGCCGCACCGTGCCGTGGCGCCCGGTCGCGATCGGGCTTGCCGTCACCTTTGCGTTGGCGCTGTTGATGCTCAAGGTGCCGCAGGTCGAAATCGGCTTCGCCTTGATCACCCGCGCGGTCGACGCCATCGCCGCGGCAACGCGCGCCGGCACGTCGTTCGTGTTCGGCTATGTGGGCGGCGGCGATCCGCCGTTTGCGGCGACCGCACCGCGCGCCGAATTCATCCTGGCCTTCCAGGCGCTGCCGGTCATTCTGGTGATGAGCGTGCTGTCGTCGCTGCTGTTCTATTGGCGCATCATGCCGCCGATCGTGCG
>JASHPU010000125.1 GCA_030037885.1 Xanthobacteraceae bacterium
CTCGCTGATCGACCAGCCCATGTTCATCTGCGCGAGCCCGGCGTCCGGGCTCAAGACGCTGCCGGATCTCATCGCCCGCGCCAAGGCCAATCCTGGCCAGATTTCCTTTGCGGCAACCGGCATCGGACGCATCACCCACCTCACCGGGCTTTTGCTGCAAAGCCGCGCCGGCATCAAATTGCAGGTCGTGCCTTACACGGGGGGCCCGGCCGCCGCCCTGAGCGATGTGATGGGCGGCCGCGTGCCGCTGATCATCGAGGGCTATTCCGGCCTCGCCGGTGCCATCCAGGCGCACAGGCTCAACGTGCTGGCGGTGGCGGCGCGCAAGCGCCTGCCCGACTTCCCGGATCTGCCGATCGTTTCGGAGACGTTGCCGAACTTCGTCGCCGGCGGCTGGCAAGGCATCGTCGCGCCGCGCGGCACGCCGACGGCGGCCATCGAAAAATTCAATGCCGCCCTCAACAAGGTGCTGGCCGAGCCGGACCTCGCCAAACAACTCGCGGCGCGCGGCGCCTACGTCAATCCGCTGTCGCCGCAGGAGACCAACGCCTTCGTCAACGGCCAGCAGACGCAATGGAAACCGGTGCTGGATGCCTTCGAGGCCAGCATCAACAAATAAGGCAGTCTACTCCGCGGGCTGCAGCGTGCGAGCCTTCTCGACACTGTTGGCGATCAGCGCGATCGTGATGACGGCAACCAAAAAGCCGAGCGCGATGACTGCGGTCGTGCCCAGCACGAGATCGAAGCCGCCGCGGCCGTAGAGGAAAGCGATCATCGACACCGCCGCGCCCGAGACCATGAAGGTCAAGAAGTAACGCACCGCATAGACCCGGCTGCGCCAGGCGTCGGCAGTGTAACGGGCGATGACGAGATCGTTCAGCGTGATCTGGCCGTAGATCGCCGCCATGGTGAAGGCGAGCGCGAGCAATAGCGACACACCGCTTGCATAGGCCCACACCACGCCGGAGAACTGCATGATGGCGGCAAGCGCGAACAGGACGTGCAGCGGAAAGCGCTCGACCAGCCGCCCGACCGTGATCTGCGCGAGCGCCCCGCACAGGAACACGGCCGTGGTCAGGCCGCCGACCGCGACCAGCGAGACGCCGGTGACGCGCTCATCGACAATCTTCGGCAGCGCCACCGAAATTGTATTGAACACGAGGCCGGCGCTGAGCGCGACGACCGCGAACAAGCCGAAAATGGTGGCCGCGACCGGCGCCGACAGCGTGACGTCGGCGACAGCGCTGCGCTTTTCGGCACGCCGGCCTTCGCGGGGAACGAACCAGAGATAGGCCGCGCCGGCCGCCATACAGATAAGGCCGGGCACCAGGAATGCGCCGCGCCAGGACAACGCCATTGTCAGCGCCGCGGTGATGCCGGCGGCGAGCGACACGCCGAGATTGCCGCAGACGCCGTTGAAGGCGAGCGTGCGGCCGCGCTGTGTTGCGGCATCGAGGATCATCGCGGTGCCAACCGGATGATAGATCGCGGCAAAGATGCCGAGCGCGAACAGCGCGACGGTCAGCTCGACGAGCGAAGGCGCGAACGCCGCGGCGACGAGCGAGGCGCCGCAGCCAAAATAAAAACCGAGCATCATGTTGCGCCGGCTCCAGCGGTCGCCGAGCCAGCCCGCCGGCAGGGAGAACAGGCCGAACGCCACGAACGAAGCGGTCGAGAGCGCGATCAGCGTGGCGTACGAGCGGCCATAGGCTGCCTGCAGTTCGATAACCACGGTCGGGTAGATCAGGATGACGAAATGATCGAGCCCGTGCGCGAGATTAAGGAAGCCGATCGCGAGACGCCGCTGCGCCCCGTCTCGATCGGCGGCGGCAGGCGGGCTGGCGATGGAGACCTCGGCGCTCATGGCGATTCCCTTTATGTGGTGCGTCACATATATCGCGCTGCTTGTCGTGGACCTACCCAAATCCTGCAAGGCAGACCGGCTAAGCGCCGGCCACCTGCCGCGGCGGGCGGTTGTGAGTTTGCCGCCGCGACGGCACAATAAGGCATGGTCAGCGCAACAATTGCGGAGGGAGCAATGCCGAAAACGCCCGACTATTTTGCCGGCAAGACCATCATCATTACCGGTGCCGCGAGCGGCATCGGCCGCGCCACTGCGCTGATTTTCGCCCGCGAAGGCGCCAACGTGGTCTGCGCCGACATCAACGAAGCCGGCGCGCGGGCGACCGCGAGCGACGTCAACGGCAAGGGCAGCCAGGCGCTGGCGCTCGCCGTCGACGTCACCTCGCGCCAGGCGGTCAACGCCATGGTCGAGCGCGCGCTCGCCGCGTTCGGCAGCGTGCAGTTTTTGTTCAACTCGGCGGGCGCTGCCATCCGCCGTGCCAAGTTTCTGGAAATCGACGACGCGCTGCTGGAAAAGACCTTCGCGCTCAACGTCAACGGCACGCTCTACGCCATGCAGGCGGTGCTGCCGCACTTTTTGGCGCAAAAGCACGGCGTCATCGTCAACATGGCGAGCATGGCGCATCGCCGCGGCGGCCCCGGCTCGTCCATCCATTACGCGGCCGCCAAAGGTGCCGTAGTGTCGATGACGATGGGCGTGGCGCGCGAATACGCCACGTCCGGCATCCGCGCGCTGTCGATCTCGCCTGGGCCGATCAAGACGCCGTTCCAGGCGGCGGCACAGTCCTCGCCCGAGCTGATCAAGCGCTTTCTCGACGACGTGCCGATGGGCCGCTTCGGCGAGCCGGAGGAGATCGGCGAACTGGTGCTGTTCATGTGCTCTGACGCCTGCCCATTCATGACGGCCGACACGGTCTATGTGAACGGCGGCGGCGGCTGGCGCTGATTCACGTGCCCGGCCGCACGCCTTCCGATTCACGCCGAACTTGAGGCGGCTGGAACAGCGCGTCGCGCACCGCTCAGTGCAGACCGGCCGCCAGATCGCCGCGGCTGTCGATGATGGTGGTGCGGTGCAGCTCGCGCTTGTGCGCGTCTGCGGCGAACGGCGAGGCGCGGTGCAGCGATTGTCCCAGATCACGAGATCGCCGGCCCGCCATTTGTGCGCATAAACAAAGCGGGCTGAGTGGCGAACGCGACGAACAGCGGGTGCAGCGGCTTGATGGCTAGGTCCACGGGCGTTCCTTCGATGAGGCTAAATCCTACACCGATATCCCTTCACTGTCTGTCTTGCGCGAATGACCGACCGGCCGACTTGCGATTTTATATCCGAATTGATATAGGAGCGGATGATCCCTCAAACCCGTCGCCTTTCATGGCGATTCTCTTGATAGGCTGCGTGAGTTTCCGCCCGACGCACGTCGCCAAGGTGGACACGAGTTGTATCAAGTCCAACGGGGCCGCAATCCAAGCGACTGGAAACCAATGTCGAGCATTGGTGCCGGTGTCCGCGAGATCAGAATACGCGATGCGAGCGGCGCGTTCAGACTGATTTACATCGCGACGTTGGCGGACGCGATCCATGTCCTCCACGCCTTCCGGAAGCAATTGCCAAGGACGGCGCGACGAGACATCGAGTTGGCAGCCGCGGCTGCAGCAAATCAAAAGAGGCTTGAAATGAGCAAAGCGAAGAGTTTCGCGAATGTATGGGACGCCCTGGAGGAAAATCCCGAAGAAGCGGCAGCGATGACGATCCGATCCGAAGTCATGATGGCTATCGGCGAAAGGGTGCGCAGCTGGAACACGACGCAGGCGCGCTCGGCGCAACGACTTGGCATCACGCAGCCTCGGCTCAATGACCTGCTGCATGGCAAAATCAGTAAATTTTCGCTCGACGCGCTGCTCAATTTGGCGACGCGAGCCGGTCTGAAAGTCAGCATCGATGTCCGATCCGCTGCATAAAGGCCGCGCATATCGCTGAGTCAACCGTATTGACGACACCATGAACGACAAGGAAAAGGTTGCGCTCGGCTCGATCGCCGCTTCGGCGACGCTGACCGCCGCCAAGGCGGTGGTCGGCCTGTTGACGGGATCGCTGGCAATTTTGTCGGAAGCCGGCCATTCGCTGCTCGATCTGTCCGCGACCGTGCTCACCTATTTTGCGGTGCGCATTTCCGGCAAACCGGCCGATGCCGAGCACCAGTACGGCCATGGCAAGGTGGAGAGCGTCACCGCGCTCGGCGAAACCGCCTTGCTGTTCCTGCTGACCGCAGTCGTGATCTGGGAAGCGCTGCAGCGGCTCACCGGCGCACAGCGGCACCCGGTCGAAGCAACGATACCGGCTTTCGCCGTCATCGCCGGCTCCATCGTCATCGATTTTTTCCGCGCCCGCGTGCTCCGCCGCGTCGCGCAGCAAACGTTGAGCGAGGCGCTGCACGCCGACGCCCTGCATTTTTCCTCCGACATGTGGTCGTCGGTCGCGGTTCTGGTCGGGCTTGGCGGTGTCGCGCTCGGCTATGCCCGGGCCGACGCCGCCGCGGCGCTCGTCGTTGCCGTGTTCATCTGCATCGCCGGCTGGCGGCTCGGCCGCCGCACCATCGAGACTTTGACCGATACGGCGCCGCAGGGCGTCAGCGAGCATATCGCTGCGATCGCGCGGCGCATGCCGGGTGTCGTCGGCGTCGAGCGCGTGCGCGCCCGGCCGGCGGGCGCCGTGCTGTTCGTCGATCTCGGCGTCGGGGTGAGCCGCACGCTGCCACTCGACCGCGTCTCCGCGATCAAGGATCGGCTCGGCCGTGCCATTCGCAGCGCGATGCCGCAGGCCGAGGTAACGATCACCACCGAACCGCGCGCGCTCGATAATGAAACCGTGCGCGAGCGGGTCATGATGATCGCACGCAACCGCGGCCTCGCCGTTCATCACGTCGCCGTGCAGGCGATCGCCGGCCGGCTGTCGGTGTCGATGGACCTCGAAGTGGCAGGCATCATGGCGCTCAACTCCGCCCACGAGGTCGCGAGCAGGCTTGAAGAGGCTTTGCGCGACGAGCTGGGCCCGCAGGTCGAGGTCGAAACCCACATCGAACCGCTGCCCGCCGACGTGACCGCCGGCCGCGAGGCCGCGGCGGCACGCGTTGCCGAAGTGAGCGAAGCGCTCACCGCGCTCGCCAAGGACATTGCCGGTTTGACTGAAATCCACGACGTGCGCGTGCGCGAAACCGTCGAGGGCGAGATCGTCAATTTTCATTGCCGCGTCGAACCGACGCTATCGGTGCGCGCGGTGCACGACCTGGTCGACAGTGTGGAGCGCGGCTTGCGGCGGCGCTTTCCGATCATCCGGCGCGTCATCGGCCACGCCGAGCCGATGCGATAGGTCGGGGACGCGGAATTGCCGGCAATACAGATTCTGCGATTTCCAATTCCGGCTTCTCCATCATCACGCACCTGATAATCCTTTCGTTCATCTGCCATTCATATTCGCCGCTTGCGGTTCATGACGGCGAACGGCGAAGCGAATCCGCCTTGCTTCGTGCTTGGAGGGGTCGTAGGCTCTCATGCTTGAGAATTGCCGACCTGAATGTCTGAAAATTAATACCGCGTCAAAGAGGGTGCAAATGACAGGAAACGAACTAAGGACGGGAAACGAACCGAGCAAACCGCGCCTATACATGACGCGGGTTCTAACAGCAGGCGCCATGCTCGGAGCTTGCTGTATCGTGGCGCTTGGCGTGTCGGGTTTGGTGATGGGCATGAGCAGCACCGCCGCATATGCGAAGGGCGGTCATGGTGGTCATGGTGGACACGGTCACGGTGGCCACGGCCACGGTGGCCACGGCCACGGTGGCCACGGCCACGGTCACGGTCACGGTGGTCATGGCGGCCACGGCGGACATCATCACGGCCATTGGTTCGCTGGACGGCCGGGTTGGATTCACGGCCATCGGTACTTCTGGAGCGGCCTCTGGTATTGCTGGTATCCCGACGGCTACAACGGACCCGGTTGGTATGTTTGCGGCGCTAACTGGTAGTCAGCGCAAGCAAGTCGCGAGCGGCGCGCTGCCGCTCGCCAATCTCTGAGCAAACAAATACGCGGTGGACGGATCTGCCGCAGCGAGAAGGTCTGCGGCAACCTCGTCGCAATGTTAGCGGCAGCGCCATGCTTAAGGAATGAGCACCGCCGCACCCTCGAAGCGGCCGGCGCGCAAATCGTCGAGCGCGGCGTTCGCCTGCGCCAGCGGATAGCGTGTCACTTGCATCTTGATGCCGGCCTGCGGCGCGAGCGCCAAAAATTCGCGCGCGTCGGCGCGGGTGAGATTGGCGACCGAAACGAGCTGCCGCTCTTCCCACAATATTGCATAGGGAAAGCTCGGGATGTCCGACATGTGAATGCCGCCGCAGACCACGCGCCCGCCCTTCTTCACGGCGCGCAGCGCGACCGGCACCAGCGCGCCGACCGGGGCAAAAATGATCGCAGCGTCGAGCGGTTCGGGCGGCGGCTCGTCGGAGCCGCTGGCCCAGACCGCACCGAGCGAGCGGGCGAAATTCTGCGACGCGGTGTCGCCCGGCCGCGTAAAGGCATGGACGCGCCGGCCCTGCCAAGCTGCAACCTGCGCCAGGATGTGAGCGGCAGCGCCAAAACCATAAAGCCCGAGCGCTTCGCCCTCGCCCGCCATGCGGTAGCTGCGCCAGCCGATCAGGCCGGCGCAGAGCAACGGCGCGACCTCCGCAGCGTCGCCCTTTTCGCCGAGCGCAAACGCAAAGCGCGCATTGGCGATGGTGTGGCTCGCATAGCCGCCGTCCCGCGTATAGCCGGTGAACAGCGGCCGATCGCACAAATTTTCGCGACCGGAACGGCAATACGCGCACACGCCGTCGGTCGCACCGAGCCACGGCACACCGACACGTTCGCCCGGCGTAAGGCCGGTGACCCCGGAACCCATTGCGGCGACGCGGCCGACGATCTCATGGCCCGGCACGATGGGCAGCTTCGGATTTGGCAATTCGCCGTCAACCACGTGCAGGTCGGTGCGACAGACACCGCAGGCGGCGACCTCCACCAGGATTTCGCCTGCCCCCGGCCGTGGAACCGGCCGCTCGCGCATGACCAGCGGAGTTTTGGGGCGGTCTAGAACCATTGCGCGCATGACGGACATGTCGGAACACCAACGTAGCCGAGCCGGATCTGGCTCCGCGCTTTCAATTGGCCGCCAAAGCTTCTACATCAAGCGGCCATGCGCACCGAAGATCACCGCCCCGTCCGCCTCGAAGACTACCGCCCACCCGATTGGCTGATCGACGCCGTCGACCTCGATGTCTCGCTTGATCCCAATGCCACGCGCGTGCGCGCCAAGCTCAAACTTCGGCCTAATGCGGCAGGTGCGCCGGCGCCGCTCGTGCTCGACGGCGAAGAGCTCAAGCTTGCCTCGCTCCTGCTCGACGGCAAACCGCTGCTGGCTGAGGACTTTGCCGTCACGCCGCAGCGACTCACCATCGCGCAGCCGCCGCATCGGCCGTTCGAGCTGCAGATCGAGACCGTGATCAATCCCGCCGGCAATACGCGATTGATGGGGCTTTATCGCGCCGGCGCGACCTATTGCACGCAATGTGAGCCCGAAGGCTTTCGCCGCATCACCTATTTCCTCGACCGGCCCGACGCGATGGCGGTCTACACCACGCGCATCGAAGCAGACAAAAACGAGGCGCCGGTGCTGCTTGCCAACGGCAACCCGGTCGCGCACGGCGACGTGCCCGGCACCTCGCGGCATTTTGCGGTGTGGCACGACCCGTTCAAGAAGCCGAGCTATCTGTTCGCGCTGGTCGGCGGCAAGCTTGCGCGAACCGAGGACAGCTTCACGACCCGGTCGGGCCGCAAGGTGGCGCTGCACATCTACGTCGAACCCGGCAAGGAGAACCGCTGCGCCTACGCCATGGACAGCCTCAAGCGCGCCATGCGCTGGGATGAAGAGGCTTTCGGCCGCGAATACGATCTCGATATTTTCATGATCGTCGCGGTCTCGGCGTTCAACATGGGCGCCATGGAGAACAAGGGCCTCAACATCTTCAACGACAAATACGTGCTGGCCTTGCCGGAGACCGCGACCGATGCGGATTTCGCCAGCATCGAGGCGGTGATCGCGCACGAATATTTTCACAACTGGACCGGCGACCGCATCACCTGCCGCGACTGGTTTCAGCTCTGCCTGAAGGAAGGCTTGACGGTTTTCCGCGACCAGGAATTCACCGCCGACCAGCGCTCGCGCGCGGTCGAGCGCATCAGCGACGTGCGCGGGCTGCGCTCGCACCAGTTCGTGGAGGACGCCGGGCCGCTGGCGCATCCGGTGCGGCCCACGCTCTATCACGAGATCAACAACTTCTACACCTCGACGGTGTACGAAAAGGGCGCCGAGGTGGTGCGCATGATCAAGGCGCTGCTCGGCGTCGAGCAGTTCCGCAAGGGCATGGACCTTTATTTCGAGCGCCATGACGGCGAGGCCGCCACCGTCGAACAGTTCGTGCAGTGCTTCGCCGATGTCAGTGGCCGCGATTTTGCACAGCTCATGCGCTGGTATTCGCAGGCCGGCACGCCGGAGGTTGACGTCACGCCGCATTACGACGCGCGCGCAAAGATCTACCGGCTCGACCTGGTGCAGAAAATTCCGCCGACGCCCGGGCAACCGCACAAGGAGTCGATGACGATCCCGCTGGCGCTCGGCCTGGTCGGCAAGGACGGCGCCGATCTGCCGCTCATGCTCGACCGCCGGCCGCTCGAGCACAATGTGCTCGAACTGACGCAGCCGAGCCAATCGTTCGTGTTCACTGGCGTCGCCGAACGGCCGATTCCATCGCTCAATCGCGGCTTCTCTGCGCCAATTAAACTATCACTGCCGCTTGAGGCGGACGAATTGCGTTTTCTTGCGGCGCGCGATTCCGATCCGTTCAATCGCTGGCAAGCGGTGCAGATCCTGGCGATGGCGCTGCTGACCGGCAACGTTGCCGCGGTCCGCGCCGGCGCGCCGCTGCGGCAAGACGAAGGTTTGATGGACGCGCTGGGGGCGATCTTGGCCGATCAAAAGCTCGAACCTGCGTTCATCGCGCTCACGCTGATGCCGCCGAGCGAAGCCGACATCGCCCGCGAAATCGGCCGCGACGTCGATCCGGACGCTGTCTTTGCGGCGCGGCGCAATTTGCGCGCCGCGATCGGCGAGCGGCACGGTGCGGCGCTCGCCGATACCTACGGGCGCATGACGGCGTCCGGCCCATATCGGCCCGATGCGCAAAGCGTCGGCCGGCGTGCGCTGAAAAATGCGTGCCTCGATTTTTTGGCGATGACCGAGCGCGACGACGCCATCGCACGGGCGTTCGCGCAATACCGTAGCGCCGACAACATGACCGACCGCATGGCGGCGCTCGACACGCTCTCGCTGCACGACCGGCCGGAGCGCGCGGAGGCGCTCGAGGATTTTTACCGTCGCTATGCCGACGATCCGCTGATCATCGACAAATGGCTGGCGCTGCAGGCCGCCATTCCCGAGCCGGCGGCACTCGACCGCGTGCGCACGCTGACCTCGCATCCGGCGTTTTCGATGGCCAATCCGAACCGCATCCGGGCATTGGTCGGTGCGTTCGCGCAGGGCAACCAAACACAGTTCAACAGGATCGACGGCGCCGGCTACGATTTCGTCGCCGACATCGTGCTCGCGCTCGATGCCAAGAACCCGCAGGTTGCGGCGCGGTTGATGGCCGCGTTCCGTTCATGGCGGGCGCTCGAAACCAATCGCCGCGCTCGCGCGGAGGCGACCTTGCGTCGCGTCGCCGCCGCCAGCAACCTGTCGCGCGACGTCGGCGATATCGTCGCCCGGACGCTGGCGGAGAGCTGAGCCGGAGCCGCGCTGGTCGTTACGGCCGCGGCGATCGCGACGGCAGCCTCGATCGCCAAAAAAGCTCGGGACATCCGTTAAAAAAACCTTGACTCGGACTCTCGACAAATCGCCACGCATCGATTCTTATCGAGACTGATTCGGGGGAGATGCGGCACATCCTTCCGAACGTAGCGGGGACCGTCCGAACGGAGGCTGGCGATGGCGCGCGCCGCAACGGCGAGTGCGTCTCTACGTTCCGATTCGATCAAAGGGCTGGCACAATCAATCGCCAATCCGGCCTACCGGCGGCTGTTGAGCGCCGAGCCGCTGTTGCGCCGCGCCGTGCCGGTTCTCATCGTCGCGTTCATGCTGACGATCTGCATCGGCGCCGCCGTGCAAGTGGTCGAGCATCGCCGTCAGGTCGTCGTCGACTCAACGCGCGAGGTCGAAGCGCTTGCTGATCAACTCGCCGTAACGCTCGACCGGCCGGCCCGCGACGGCAAGCCGAACTTGGCGCGTACCGTGGCAACGCTGCCGCGCGCCCTGCCCGACTGGGCCGCCGGCGCCGGCCGACGCGCGGTGATCGCCGACAGCGATGGCCGCATCGTCGCCGCCATACCCGACGATCCGCCCCTGCACGGCCGGTCTATTCTCGACGTGCTCGGCCCGTTTCAGCCGCTGACCACGTTTGGCGCCGAAGCGCACACCATGGCAATCATGCTGCCCGAAGGCGACATGGCTTTGGCGACGGTTCGCGCGCTCGACGACCCAATCGGCACCGTCACGGTGCTGCAGCCGCTCGATCAGGCGCTGGCGGACTGGCGCGCGACCACCGCGCTGACCGTGACGTTGTCGGCGACCACCGGCTTTGTCGTGCTCATTCTCGGCTTCGCTTTCCATTGGCAGGCGACGCGCGCGCGCGAGGCCGACCTCATCCACGACACCGTGCGCAGCCGCATCGACACTGCGCTCGACCGCGGCCGCTGCGGACTGTGGGACTGGGATTTGGCGCGCGGCCGCGTGTTCTGGTCGCATTCCATGTTCGACATTCTCGGTCTGATGCCGAAGAACGATTTGCTGACGTTCGGCGAGGTCAATGCGCTGGTGCATGCCGACGATGTCAATCTCTACGATCTGGCGACGCAGCTCGCCGACGCCAAGACGCAGTCGTTCGACCACGCGTTTCGCATGCGCCATGCCGACGGCCGCTGGCTGTGGCTGCGCGCGCGCTGCGAATTGACCCGGCAGGACGGCAACGCCGGGCTGCATCTCATCGGCATCGCGGTCGACATCACCGAGCAAAAGAGCTTGGTGGAGAAAACCGTCGCCGCCGACCTGCGGCTGCGCGACGCCATCGAAACCATCCCGGAAGCCTTCGTGCTGTGGGACGCCGACAACCAGCTGGTGCTGTGCAATTCGAATTTTCAGGCGCTCCATCACCTGCCTGACGAAGCGGTGATGGCCGGCACGCCCTATGAGAATGTCGTGGCCGCCGGCAAAAAACCGATCATCCGTACCACCGTCGCCAACGACGACGGCCAGCCGCCCGGCGCGCGCACCTTCGAAGCGCAACTCGACGATGGCCGCTGGATGCACATCAGCGAGCGGCGCACCAAGGACGGCGGTTACGTCTCCGTCGGCACCGACATCACCAAGATCAAGCTGCACGAGCAGCGGCTCGTCGATGGCGAGAAGCGCCGCATCGCCACCATCGACGACCTG
>JASHPU010000126.1 GCA_030037885.1 Xanthobacteraceae bacterium
TCGAGCGCCGCCGCGAACGCTATGGCGGTCTCGCCAGCCGGCTGCGTGCCAGCTTCGCCGCCAATGTCGAAGCCTACCGGACCCGCAACGCGCGCCAGCGCGACCGCATCGCCGGCCTCGCCGAGCGCGCCGAGCGCGCCATCGGCGTCATTCTCGACCGCCGCGCCGCGCGCTACGAGCGCGCCGGCCAGTTGCTCGCCGCCTTTTCGTACCGCGGCGTGCTCCAACGCGGCTTTGCGCTGGTGCGCGATGGCGATGGCCGGCCCTTGCGGGCCGCGGCCGCGGTCGCGACTGGCATGCGGCTCGACATCGAGTTTGCCGACGGGCGGGTCGGCGCCGTCGCCGGCGACGCGCGCGTCACGCCCGCACCAGCGCCGCCGTTTCGGCGCCGCCGCCGCCGTCCGAGCGGCGACGACGACGGGCAGGGGAGTTTGTTCTGACCCGCGCTGCAGCCGTGTCCTCCGATCGTACTTTTGGCGTTGCTTACTCCCGAGCCCGCCTGAAAAGATTGTCGCTTGTAGTGTAGCTGTGACGGATTTGAAGCACCTGTTCGATCGCGGCACGATCGAATTCTGCGCCCAGGAAAGCGTAGAGGCCGCGCAGTGCGTCAGGGTCCCGGATGTAACGATCGTATTCCACCCAAAAAGTCGAAGCGGGATGCAGTTGCATGGTGCGCCGAAACCGCTCCTCGCATTGCCGGATATGTTCGACCGCGAGCGGATCTTTGCGCCACCATTCGCTTCGCGCGACATCGGTCCATTTGCGCGAGTTGAACAGAATACATGAGCGCTCGAAACTCTCGAACAGGAATTCGATATATCGATTGTATTCCGCTTCGGACATCTGGGTGACGCCGAAGCGAATCTCCTTGAATCCGATTGCTACGGCGTTGCTCGGCGGCCTGAGTACGTGATCGACGAAAGCGGCTACGAGCTGACGCCGAAAATCTGTTGGATCGACGAGAGTACAGCCGTGAAATGCGTGAGCGGGCGTATCCGGAACGGGCGGATCCGCCTCATTAGCTTTTTCCCGCGTTTTCGTTGCGGCTTCAACAGCCCGGCCAAGATACGCCAGGGTATCGAAATTCTCCCCGCGCATGCAGACGCCCGGGATCGAATTGAGAATCCCATTCAGCAGCGTCGAGCCGGACCGCCCATAGGTGATCAAAAAGATATGACGAAACCTCAGGGGCATGATGCATGACATGACACAGCAGAAATCGGCTGCGGAGCCGATTTATATTGGATGATCGGCGCCCACTTCGCAACGGCGTTGAACGGCAGGCCGCACTTGCATCGTCGGGTCGCGTGAAACCATGCTCTGGAAGCGGCGCGCCGCGAGCCGCCGGCGCGTTCACCGGCCATTTCGCCGCGCCGCGCTGATCGCTCAGAACCAGGGACGGTGGCGTCGCGGCCGAGTCCGAGCTCCAGGCGGCCGAAATGCGCGAAATTCATTTCCGGATTGAGGCTGATGTGCATCGCCATGAAGTGAATATCGCGCCAAGCCCGCTGGATCGGGTGGCGGCGTGCAAATCAGTAGGAGGGGTTGAGCTCTTGCGGAGATCAAGGGCAGCGAAGCGCGGTATCATGCATCAAATAATGGACAACACCATTTTTGGCGCAAATTTTGGTGGGCTGCCGCCGTCTTGGATACTGCACGCCAATCCTAATTTACCCGCTGTTCCCAGCATCAACATAAACTTGCCAGGCTCCGAGCCCGACCCGCCGCTAAAGGTGAGAACAAACATTGCCGGCACATAACTATAACTGATCACTGCCTTCAGCTGTCCGGATGGATTTTTCGACAGTGCGGAAAAATCAAACAGAATTTCCGTATCGCTCTTTATTGAGAGGGCTTTTTTACCTGTTGCCGGATCAAAATAGTCACCGATAAACGCCGACAGAGCGACTGGATTGAAATAAGTGCCGCCACTGACGTTGACGCCGCCAATCGTTCCCGAAAATGTCACCAGCTGGCCGTCTTTGTAGTGTCTGGTGAAATGAAGAGTAAGCTTTCCGGTGGGGATATTCAGCGTCCTTCCGTCAAATGAGTCTCCCTGGCCGAAAGGATAGGAGGCAAAGATGGATTTCCCATCCATCGAGACGTTGATGACGATATTTGTGGCGTTGGGAGATTGTTGCTCGGTGGTGTCAATCGACACGAACGCGCCGGGCGCCACGCCGGAAGCCGCCGTCATCGCGTAGTATCCGGTAAAAGGCACCAGTTTGCCGACGTCGTTCGTCATCCTCATTCTCCATTGATTATGTTTTTGGGGCTGCGAATAAGCCATCCACTCGGAGACGGCGGCGAAAGGTGCAGTATCCCTCGGATGATTCGGCTGTCAATCGGGAAACTACACGCGCATAGAGCGTGATCCCACGACGGTAACCCGAACGAATTTGCTCTAAGCCGGTTGGTAGCTTTTTGCGGCAAAACGCGCCAAACTGGCGCCTCATTATACGTTGTCCGGTTGATCAATTCCGCTCATTCCCGCGAAAGCGGGAATCCAGAGCTGGGTCCCCGCTTTCGCGGGGACGAGCGGAAGGAGCACCAATCATCCGAATTCCGTATTGAGCCCCCCGGAGTCATGTCATGGACCTCCTTGCCGACCGCGGCCGCCGCGTTTCCGTCGAAGAGCTCGATACCAGCCGGCTGCTCGCGCACGCCCGCAAACAGGCGCAGGAGCGCAACTTCGACGACGTGCTGATCGCCGACGTCGATTCGCATCATTACGAGAACGAATGCTTCGATCAGTTTTTGCCGTTCATCGAGAACGACGTGCTGCGCCAGCTCGTGCTCGCCGGCCGCACCAAGGGCCGCGGCGCGCTCACCCCGCAGCAGGTCAGCTTTCAGGACATGGGCGGCCGCATCACCCGCTATCCGCTGCGCGCGTCGGAAAAGACCGAACCCGGCCGACTGCGCGACGTCGAACTCGGCCAGCGCTGGATGGACGCGATGAGCGTCGATTATTCGTGCCTGTTTCCGACGCTGCTGTTGTCCGTCGGCCTGCATCCCTCGACCGAGATGGAGATCGAGCTGTGCTTTGCCTATAACCGCTGGCTGACCGAGCAGGTGCTGCCGGCGGCCGGCGGCCGGCTCTATTCCATGCTGTCGCTGCCGATCTCCGATGCCGACGAGGCGCGCCGCTAGGTCGAAAAATTCGGCGCTTGCCAGCACGTCACCGGCTTCCTGGTGACGGCGGCGCGCACCTTGCCGATCCATCACAACAGCAACATGAAAGTGTTCCGCGCCATCGAGGAGCGCGGGCTCGCTCTCGCCTTCCACTCCGCCATCAATATCGGCGAGCCGGTGTTCAAGGGCCTCAACCGCTTCGCTTCGGTGCACGCGCTCGGCTTTCCATTCTACAACATTTTGCACATGACCAACTGGGTCACCAATGGGCTCGGCGAGCGTTTTCCGAAACTGCCGGTGATCTGGATCGAGGGCGGCCTTGCCTGGGTGCCGTTTTTGATGCAGCGCCTCGACCACGAGTTCATGCTGCGCACGTCGGAATATCCGCTTCTGAAAAAGCGGCCGTCGGACTACATGCGCGACATGTACTACGCCTCGCAGCCGATGGAGCGGGTCGATCTCGAGGCGCTGCAATGCACCTTCCGCATGATCGATGCGGAGACGCAGCTGATGTACGCGTCCGATTATCCGCACTGGGATTTCGACCTGCCCTCGACGATCTGGGACCTGCCGTTCCTGTCGGAGAAAGCCAAGCACAACATTTTGGGCGGCACCGCGGCGCGCCTGTTCAAGCTGCCGCCGCGCAACGACAGGCAGAAGGCCAATCTCGCCCGGTTCGGCAATCTGGCGGCGTGACATCGTCATTCCGGGGCCGAGCGAAGCGAGGAGCCCGGAATCCATAGTCACAATCGCGCAAAGTCGCGCATGGCAGCGCAAATTCCTTCACCGCTCGTGATTATGGATTCCGGACTGACGCTTCGCGTCATCCGGAATGACGTTGAGGAACGAAATGACGTGGAGGAAGGATCAGTCGAGCAGCAGCGGCGGCTGACGCGCGGCGCAATCAACCTCATGCCGACAGCGCGATCGCCGCGCCGGCTTGCGCGTCTTCCAGCACCATATCCGCCCCCTTCTCCCCGATCATCACCGCGGCGGCGTTGGTGTTGCCGGAGACGACCGTCGGCATGATCGAGGCGTCGATCACGCGCAGGCGGTCGAGGCCGCGCACGCGCAGGCGCTCGTCGACGACGGCGGCCGGATCGGCGCCCATGCGGCAGGTCGAGGTCGGGTGATAGACCGTGGTGCCGTTCGCCCGCGCATAGGCCAGCAGGTCGGCGTCACTTGCGCATTTTTCTCCCGGCATGCGCTCTTCGGCGATCAGCCGCCGCATCACCGGTTGGTTCATGACCTCGCGCAGCCGGTTCAGTCCGGCGACGATGGTGTCGCAATCGATGCGGTTCGACAGGTAGCGCGGCTGGATCGCCGGCGGCAGCAGCGGATCGGATGATTTGATGCGGACGAAGCCGCGGCTTTCCGGCCGTAACTGGCACACCGAGGCCATGAAGCCGGAGAACGGATGCAGCTTGGCGCCGGCGGTCTCGGTCGAGAAGATCAGAAAATGGATTTGCACGTCGGGCGAGGCGAGCTCAGGCCGCGTGCGTAGGAACGCTCCCGCATAGCCGGCGCCAATCGTCAGCAAGCCTTTGCGCGAGAGAATGTAGCGCAGACCGGCGTGGCAACGCTGCCGCCAATTGTTGACCACGTCGTTCATGGTGATCGGCTCGCTGCAGCGGAACTGCATGCGGACCTGCAGATGGTCCTGCAGGTCGGCGCCAACGCCCGGCATATCAGCAAGTGGCTCGATGCCGACTTCGCGCAGGAGTTTTGCGGGCCCGACGCCGGAGAGCTGTAAAAGCTGCGGCGAGTTGAACGCGCCGCCGGCGAGGATGACTTCGCCAGAGGCATAAGCGGTGCGGATCGTTCCGCCTTGGCGATAGTCGACGCCGATGGCGCGGCGGCCGTCGAACACGATGCG
>JASHPU010000127.1 GCA_030037885.1 Xanthobacteraceae bacterium
CGCCAGGCCAGGCGGCGCCAGCGACGGCAGCGTGCGCGCCAGCGCCGCATTGTAGGAGTTTCGCCGCAGGCTGCCGCACACCACGAGCACGTTGAGCTGATTGTCCGACACGTCCATTCCCTCGTCTTTTATCGTCCGCGATGGCGGGCGATCAGGTTATCGCATTGCCGTCATTCCGGGCACCGCGCAGCGGCGAATCCGGAATCCATAATCACAGCCGGGGTTATGGATTCCGGGTTCCTCGCATCCGCCCACGCGCTCCGCGCTTTGGCGGACTCATAACCCGCCGTAGCTCGGAGCGCGAGCGAAGGCGGGTCGCTCGGCCCCGGAATGACGAATGAACTATCTCTTCGCGCCATGGGCGGCGACGAACTTGGCGAAGGCGGCGAGTTGCTGCCTGATGAAGCCGATGGTCTGCTCGTCGGTAATTTTTCCGGTCTTATCGTCGAGGCGCTGGGCGCAATTGCCGACGAAGATTTCCGGCTTGTTCAGCGTGAGCGCATCGAGAAACACCATGGAGCGGCGCATGTCGTATTGCACGCGGGCGCCGCCGACCGGCCCGGGCGAGGCCGATTGCAGGGCAATCGGCTTGCCGGCGAACGCCTGGTTCGGCAGCCGCGACACCCAGTCGATGGCGTTCTTCAGCGGCCCCGGAATGCCGAAATTGTATTCCGGGGTGACAAAGATCACCCCGTCGGCGGCGCGGATCGCTTCAGCAAGCGTTTGCACCGCCGCCGGGAAGCCTGTCGAGTTCTGGATGTCGGCGTTGTAGAGCGGAAACTCGGAAAATGGCGGCGCTTCCCTGATCTGCATGCCCTCGGGTGCCAGGCCCGGCAGGGCGTTCATGACGATGCGATTGTACGAGCCCTTGCGCAGGCTGCCGCAGATGGTGGTGACGTTAAGGGTCCGGTCGGCCATGGCGTCCTCTCAAAATGCTGCCTCACGGGCAATCGGTAGGCCTCACCTCCAGCATGCTATAGCGGCGGTGCAGGCGCGCGAAAAGGCGCCTGCGTGCGGTTGATATGTCGTCAGAGAGGCTATCCGCAAGCCTTTGCAAGAGCCTCAGTTATTCAGGATCGGAAAGTCCTTAGGGGAGCGCGGGCCCGGCAGCGATTTCACGAAGGCGTAGATGTCGGCGATGTCCTTGTCCGAAAGGACCGCGTCCGAATAGGCCGGCATGTCGTTGACCGGGTTGCGGATTTGCGCCTGAAAACCTTCGAACGGCAGCGCCGTCCGGGCGAGCACGGGCGCTGGGCCATTGTAGGCGCCGCCTTCGCCGACACGGCCGTGGCAGGTGAAGCACGCCTCTTTAAGGAACACCACCCGGCCGTGGGCGGCGTCGCCCGCCGGCGCGTTCTGGCTTTGCGCACTCGCCGTGCCGAGCAGGACCGCAGCAAAAAAACCAACGGCTGCAACAACTTTGAACGCACTCATCACTTCCCTCCTCAACGCGGATCGGTGACGACGTCGACCACAGCCGGGCCGCCGGCCTTGACCGCGGCAATGGCGCGGGTGAGCGCCGGCGCAAGGTCCTTCGGATCGGTGATCGGACCCTCGCCGTGGGCACCCATGCCGCGCGCCACGGTGGCGTAGTCGATGTTCGGCTCCTTGAGCGTGGTACCGATGTCCATCCTGTCGACGCCGCGGCCGTGCCGCGCCGCCATCGCGGTCAGATACATGTATTCCTGGTGATAGGCGCGGTTGTTGTGAACGATGTAGAGGATCGGGATGTTGTGATGCGCCGCGGTCCACAGCGCGCCCGGATTGAACATGAAGTCGCCGTCGCCGCCGAAAGCGAGCGTGAAGCGGCCATGCTTCTTGTTGGCAAGCGCAGCCCCGATCGACGCCGGCAGGTTATAGCCGACGCCGGCGCCGCCGGAGCCGCCGTTCCACTGATACGGCTTCTTGAAGTCCCACAACCGGTGCATCCAGCTAAGCCGGATCGCGGTACCGACCAGCGACCAGTCCTCGTCCTTGATCTGGTTATAGACCTCGGCGCACATGCGCGCAGTGGTGATCGGACTCGCGTCCCAGCCGATGGTCGCCTCGGTCTTGGAGTGCTCGACCATCGCCTGGTGCGCGGCGGCGAGTTTTTTGCCGCGTTCGGCGAACGCCGCCTTACGGCCGGCATCGGTGACCCGCAGCACCGCCTCGGTGAGCGCCGGCAGCGACGCCTCGCCGTCGCCGGCGATGTCGAGATCGACGTCTTGCCAGCGGCCAAAATCCTGATAGTTCGATTTCAGGTAAAGGTCGCGTACGCCGAGCGTGATGATCTTCGCGCCCGGCTTCGTTGCCGGATTCGATGTGCGCACGATACGGTCGTGGAAGTGCGTCAGCGACCCCCACAGATCGTTCATCTCGATCGCCAAAATAACGTCGGCCTGGCCGATCAGCGCCCGGCGAAAACTCTGGTTGAGCGGATGGCGCGATGGGAAATTCATGCGGCCGTAATTGTCGATCACCGGGCATTGCAGCGCCTCGGCGAGCGCCACCAGGTTGCCCATGCCGTCGGGCGTGCGCGCCATGCGGTCGCAGAGGATGACCGGGTTCTGCGCATTGACCAGCATCTTGGCGGCTTCGGCGAGCGCTGCGGCATCGCCCTGCGGCGGGATCACCGGCTCGTATTTGGGAATGCGCAGAGCTTTGCGGTCGGGGATCGGATTTTCCTGCAGCTCGCCGTCGAGCGCGATGAACACCGGTCCCATCGGCGGCGTGCAGGCGATCTTGTAGGCGCGCACCACCGATTCGGCGTAATGCTGCAGCGAGGCCGGCTGATCGTCCCACTTGGTAAATTCACGGACGATCTGGCCGATGTCGACGCCGGCATGCAGCCATTCGGCGCCCGGCGCGCGCTTGTCGGCCTCCATGATGTTGCCGCCGAACACCAGCACCGGGACGCGATCGCACCACGCATTGTATATCGCCATGGTGGCGTGCTGCAGGCCGACCACGCCGTGGCAGGCCATGGCGATCGGCTTGCCTTCGATCTTGGCATAGCCTTGGCCCATGTGCACGGCGATGTCTTCGTGCACGCAGGTGATGATCTCGGGCTTGGTGTTGCCGCCGTGATTGACCACGGCTTCATGCAGCCCGCGGTAGCTCGAGGCACAGTTGATGGCGAGGTAATCGATGTCGAGGGTCTTGAGCACGTCGACCATGAAGTCGCCGCCGCTCGAACTCTGATTCACCGGATCGTTGGCGGGCGGCATGGTTTCGGCCGCGATCTGCCGCGGACCGGGCGGCAGCGCCTTCTTCGCCAGCGACGCGGCGGGCGCCGCGTCGGCGGCGGCCGGCGGCGTCACCGCGGTCGCAGCGGCGGCACCGACCAAACCGGCACTTTTGAGAAAATTGCGGCGGCTCGATCCGTTGCGGCCCTTCGCCATGACGTCCTCCCGTATGCGCTGCCGCCACCGGAACGGGCGGCGCATCTCTCAACAGCCGCGGAATCTCGCGCGGCGCGCGCTATGCCGTCAAGCGCGCAGCCGTTCGCTTGGCGCTCAGCTGCTCGGCGAATGGATCAGCGCCGGTGCGACCACGTCCCGCCAGGTCTTCGGCGGCATTTTCAATTCGTCGTGCCGGGCCATGAAGTCGGCAAAAAACTGGATGCCCTGCACCGCACTGCCGAACGCGTCGCTATTGTCCTTGAGCACTGCCGCGACGGCCGGAGCATCCAGCGCCTTCGACGGCTCATGTGCCAAATAAATGCGCGCGGCCCGGTTCGGATCGTCGCGGATGAGGCGCGCGGCCTCGTCCATGGCCTTGCCGACCGCTTCGATGATCTTGCCGTGTGCATCGATGTAGCCCTTGGTCGCCGCCAGGAGGAGGAATGACGCTTTGCTGCCGATGACGTCCTCTGAGCCGAGCACACGGTGAATTTTCGGGTCTTTGAGCGCAATCTGGGTGAACGGCGGTGAGGCGAAATACGCCGCGATATCGCCTGCGCCTGAGATCAGAGCCGCGATGCCGTCACCCGGCGGCAGCGCTACGATCTGTTTCTGCAGCCGGTCAACCGCGCCAAAAATTTTCTCCGACTGCATCCGCAGCAAATAAGTTTGCGGCGCGGTGGGCGTCGGCACCGCGATGCGGTCTGTGGGGCGCACATCAAGCAGAGAGCGCAACTGCGGCCGATTGCTCACCAAGGTCAACGGCAGCGTCGTCAACCCGGAAACCACGAGAATTTGCCGCGACGTGCCCTTGCCGTTCTGCCAGGCGGCGAGCAGCGGCGCCGTGCCGAATGGCGCCATGTCGATCGTGCCTGCCACGAGCGCCTCCTGCATCGATCCGGCGCCGAGGAAGCGCTGATAGGACACTTTCAGGTCGACATGCAGGTCCTTGGCGTATTTTTCGACGAGCTTTTGATCTTCACAGATGTAGGTCGGCAAAAACGCGAGCCCGAAGCCGATGCCGATCCGCACCGGCTCGGCGGCGCGTACCGGCGCCGCGGCGATGATCGCCAGCGCTGCCGCAGCAAAGAGGCGACTACCCGCGCCGAAACCTTTTCCCCTCATTGCCGGACTATAGTGTGCCGCCGCTTCCCAGAAAATGCTGCCTCAGCCGCTCGCGCCCGGCGAGCGCGGCGCGCAGGTCGAAGCCGTTGACGATGGCGAGCCGAAAACCGCCGGGTGGCATGGCGTGGCGCTCGGGCGCGCGGTCTTCGTGGAACGTGATCTGCACGCTGGTGACGCCGGAGGTGCGCTTGACATCGTCGACGAGTGCCGGCGGCGG
>JASHPU010000128.1 GCA_030037885.1 Xanthobacteraceae bacterium
TCCTGCATCGCCGGTTGCAACGGACCGAGCGTGCCGGCCGCCTTCTTCGCGGCTATATGGTCGCGCAGCGGCATGAGGAACTTGGCGGTGGCCCAGAGCCGGTTGGGGACCCAGAAGCCCATCTGGATCGGACCGGCGTTGTCGAGCATCAGAAGACCCGAAGGGCCGCCTTCATGTGGACCAGTCATTGCCTTTCCTCCGATGGCCAGCGGTCGGTTCCAACGCGTGCATGGTTCGCGGCCGGACTCGCGTAGAGATTGTAGTTGATTCGGGCAATTGCCGGCAAGGCTGGGCAGTCTCGTAAGGGAGATTTCGGGCCGGACCCGTCGGCTCGCGCCTCGGCGCGACGGATATGAGTCAATGAAAATCGCGGTCGGTGTTACTTGACGGCGCCCCCGGTGATGCCGCCGATGAACCGATCGAGAAACAGATTGTACGCGATCGCCACCGGGACGCTGGCGATCAAGGCGCCGGCCATGATCTCGCCCCAGAAAAAGACGTCGCCGCGGACAAGATCGGTGGCCACGCCGAGCGTGATCGGTTTTTGATCGGCCGCGGATATGAACGTCAGCGCGTAGACGAATTCCTGCAAGGTCAGGGTGAAGGTGAAGATCACCACCGTCAGGATGCCGGGCAGCGACAGCGGGATCGCCATCTTGACGAAGGCGCCGAACAGGCTGCAGCCGTCGACAATCGCGGCCTCTTCGATCTCGACCGGCAGCGCCTTGAAGAATCCCATCAACAGCCAGGTGCAGAACGGAATGGTGAAGGTCGGATAAACGACGACCAGCGACCACAGCGAGTTCTGCAGACCGAGATCGACGATCACCCGTGACAGCGGCAGGAACAGGAGCGTCGGCGGCACCAGGTAGGTGAGAAAGATGCCGATGCCGAGCGCCTCGCCGTTGCGGCCGGTCATGCGGGCGAGGCTGTAGGCGGCCGGCAGCGCGGTGACCAGCGTGATGGCGGTGACGCAGACGCCGATGATCAGCGAGTTCAACAGCCAGGTCGCAAACAGGGTCTTATCGAACAGATAGCGGAAATGCTCGAGCGTCGGCGGATCGTGAAACCAGAACGGCGTGACGTTGACGTTGTAAAGGTCGGCGTTGGTCTTGAACGAGGTGATCAGCATCCAATAGAACGGAAACGCCGCGAGAACAAAGAAGAACGCCACCGCGCCGTAAAAGGAGGTCTCCTGCAGGACGCCGACGAGACTGCTGCGCCGCATGTCAGATCTCCCGCCGCCTGATGAAGCGCAACATCGCGACGACGACGATGAGCAGCACCGGCAGCATGAACAGCGAGATGGCGGCGCCATGCGACACGTCGCCGGAAACGATGCCGGTCTGGAAACCGGCGAAGCCAAGCACCGAGGTCGCGCCCACCGGGCCGCCCATGGTCATCAGAAACACGATGGAAAGGTCGGTGAAGGTAAAGACGATGCCGAAGACGAGGCCGACCGCCACAATCGGCAGGATCATCGGCATGATGATCAGGTAGTTGCGCCGCCAGAAGCCGGCGCCGTCGACGGTCGCCGCGTCGAGCACGTCCTGCGGAACCGCGGTGATGCCGGCGAGGAAAATGACGATCGCGAACGGAAAGAAACGCCAGGCATTGACGACGATCACCGACAGCATCGCCAGATACGGCGTGCCGAGCCA
The DNA here is from genome assembly GCA_030037885.1 of Xanthobacteraceae bacterium. Lineage (GTDB taxonomy): Bacteria > Pseudomonadota > Alphaproteobacteria > Rhizobiales > Xanthobacteraceae > BOG-931. The sequence continues at coordinate 1,662 of JASHPU010000128.1, forward strand.
GTTTGGCGCGTCCGATCGGGTGACGACGCCAAGCGCGATCAGCGTCCAGTTGATGACGCTGTAAAGCGAATCGAACATCCATTGCCAGGCGACCGTGGCGAGCGCGATCGGCACCGCCCACGGCAATATGACCAGCGCACGAACGAACTTGCGGCCCGGAAACGGCCGCAGCAGCACCAGCGCGCCGAACTTGCCGAGGACGAGGCCGAGGATCTGCGACCCGAAAGTGAAGATAAAAGTATTGTAGAGCGTCTGCCGGAATGCCGGGTCTTCGACGACGTCTTCGAAATTTGCAAGGCCGACGAAGCTCCACGACGGATCGTAGATCGTGTAGGCGCTGAGCGAATAATACACCGCCATCAGGAACGGCACGCCGACCAGCAACAGCACGTAGAGGACCGCCGGCGCGACCATGATCGAGCCGAGCACACCGCGCCGCTCCAGGATGAACCGGAAGCGGGCGGCCGGCTTGGGGACCGAATCGGCGATCGCGACCATGGGCGAAATGCCTTCTAGTGGCGGCTCGTCCGCTTGCCGTCGTTGCCGAAATGGCGCAGCGCGGCATCGCGCACCGCGAAGGGATGCCATTCGCCGGGCCGGATCCACGCCTCGGCGACGTGAACGGGAGGCAGTTTCGCCGTGACCACTTCGTTCGTGTCGAAACCCTCCAACACCCCGTAGACGATCCGCTCGGAGCCGAGATATTCCGACCGGTCGACGCGGAACTGGAATTCGGTGAAAGCGGCGTCCTTGACCATGTCCTTGACCATGTCTTTGGGCAGGAAATTCTCCGGGCGGAATCCGAGATAACCGCCGTTGCGCGCGACGATATTCATCGGCGGGGCGCCGACGAAGGTGGCGACGAAGCGATCGGCGGGGTCATTGTAGATTTCCGACGGCGTGCCCACCTGGCGCACCTGGCCGCGGTCGATCACGGCGATGCGGTCGCCCATGCCCATGGCTTCGACCTGATCGTGCGTCACGTAGATGGTGGTGACGCCGACGCGCTGCTGGAACTGCTTGATCTCTTGGCGGGCGGAGGTGCGCAATTTGGCGTCGAGATTCGACAGCGGCTCGTCGAGCAAGAGCGCGGTCGGCTGGCGCACCAGCGCACGCGCCAGCGCAACCCGCTGGCGCTCGCCGCCCGAGAGTTGACGCGGCCGGCGGTCGAGCAGATGACCGATGCCGAGCAACTGCGAGGCCCATTCGACCTTCTTGCTGATTTCCGCGCCGGGAATGCCTTGCGTCTTCAGCGGAAAGGCGATGTTGTTGCGAACCGTGAAATGCGGATAGAGCCCGTAGCTCTGAAACATCATCGCCACGCCGCGGGCGCGCGGCGGCATGTCGTTGACGAGGTCGCCGCCGATCAGAAGGTCGCCGCTGGTCTGCCGCTCGAGCCCGCAGATGATGCGCAGGAACGTAGTCTTGCCGCAGCCCGACGGCCCGAGCAAAACCATGAATTCACCGTTCGGCACGTTAAGCGAAATGCCGTTCACGGCGGGGACCTCGCCGAATGTCTTGACGATGTCCCTGGTCACGACCGCGGCCATTCAGCCTCCCGGATTCAACGTGATGACCCCGCCGGCCCCTTCCGGCAGGGCCGCATCGCATCAGTCCGCTTTGACCGCCGCCACCCCTCCCTCCCCCGCAAGCGGGGGAGGGGAAGGCGGAGGCAGGCCCGGACCGCGCTACGAAAACGCGATCCGGGCCCATGATATCAGGTCCTGCGGGCCCACTTCTTGAAGATGGCTTCGCATCGCTGCGTCGCCGCCTTGACCGCATCTTCCGCGCTCGCCGCGCCCGTTGCCGTCTTCGTCATCATATCGTTGAGGATGAAGGCATAGTAGATTTCGTCGGTCGCCGGCGTGGCCGGCCCGGGATAGCCCGGGATGGCGGACCACTTGTCGGAGTCCTGCAGGATCGCCAGCTTGGTGGGCGGCGTCGAGGTCGGATCGTTCGACAGGATCGGCATGGGCTTGGGCACAAGATTGGCGAAGCAAGGATTGTTGTAGCCCTCGCTTGCCTTGAAGGCTTCTGGCCAGTTGTCGCGATAGTACTTCAGGAATTCGATTGCCGCTTCCCTGTTCTTGGCAAACTTCCAGATGCCGTAGAATTCGGATGCGGCGCCCATGATCTGCTTCACCGGACCCTTCGGCGGCTCTATGACGAAGATGTCGTCGGCCAACTTCTTATTGGACTGCTGAATCGTCCGGTAGGCCGAGATCGGGTTGATGATGTAGGAAGCGACGCCGGAGGCGATGTACTGGTTGTTGCTGGCATCGTTCCAAGACAGCACTTCCGATGTCATCGCCTCCTTGTAGAGCGCGGCGACAAACTTGGTCGCCTCGATCGTTTCCTTGCTGTTGAGGACAACTTTCTTGCCGGCCTCGTCTTGAATGGCACCGCCGTAGCTCCACAGCAGCCCGCGCCAGGTCGTGCTTGGGTCGTTGCTGTGACCGAGCGAAATACCGACCGGTTTGCCCTTCGCTTTCAGCTTGGCGCCGCCAATGCGCACGTTATCCCACGTATCGGGCTTCATCCCAATCTCATCCCACAGGCTCTTTTGATACATGCCCGGAAAGTTGATGTAGAAATCGGGGAAGGCCGACCACGATCCGTCGTCGGCGTTGTAGCCGAGCTGCTTGCCGATGGTGGTGAC
>JASHPU010000129.1 GCA_030037885.1 Xanthobacteraceae bacterium
CGCCGGCTCCGCCGTGTTCAAGGACCGCATGCCCGCTTCGTATCGCGCCAATATCGCGGCGATCCGCAACGCCGCGGCACTGGCGCGCGGGGAGGCCGCCTGATGGGCATTTTGATCGACGGCAAATGGACCGACGAGCAATTGCCGGAAGAGACCGGCAAGCAAGGCGACTTCCGCCGCGTCGACAGCCGCTTCCGCGACGTCATCACCGCGGACGGCTCGACGCTGGTGCGCTTCGACGTCGCCTATTTCTCGCTGTTCAAATGCAACCGCAACCGCATCGCGGACTTTCCCAATCTCGCAAACTACATGCGCGAACTATATCAGGTGCCGGGCGTCGCCGAGACAGTGAAACCGCGCTATTACGTGATCAATTATTATTCGATCGCGCAGGCCAATCCGAACGGCATCATCCCGAAAGGCACGCCGATCGATCTCGGCCAGCCGCACGACCGCGCCCGGCTTGCGGCGTAGGGGTCGTCATTCCGGGGCCGAGCCAACGGGTCCGGCCCGAAGTGGCCGGCCCGATGACAAGCTCCGCGAGGAATCCATAACCCCAGCGCTGAGATTTAATCTCCGGCGCTGGGGTTATGGATTCCGGACTCGCCGCTTCGCGGCGATCCGGAATGACGCGAAATGATCAGCGCCGGGCGGCCGACGGCTGCCGCGGGCGTTAGGTCCGCGAACGGGATGCGGAGATGCGGGTTGCGGGCACTTTACCCGCATCCTATACGCATCCTATCCGCATCTAACCGCACAGCCGCGCTGGTCGCATGATTCCGCGTTACACACGGCCTGAAATGGCGGCGATCTGGTCGCCACAGACGCGCTTTCGCATCTGGTTCGAGATCGAGGCGCATGCCGCCGACGCCATGGCCGAGCTTGGCATCATTCCCACGGAAGCGGCGAAAACGATCTGGGCCAAGGGCAAGGCGGCCCGCTTCGACGCGGCGCGGATCGAGGAGATCGAGCGCGAGGTCAAACACGACGTCGTCGCCTTTCTCACCCATTTGGCGGAAATCGTCGGGCCGGCGGCGCGCTTCGTCCACCAGGGCATGACCTCCTCGGACGTGCTCGACACCTGTCTCAACGTCCAATTGGTGCGCGCCGCCGACCTCTTGATCGCCGACGTGGACAAGCTCAATGCCGCGCTCGAGCGCCGCGCCTTCGAGCACAAATACACCCCGACCATCGGCCGCTCTCACGGCATCCACGCCGAGCCGACCACGTTCGGCCTCAAGCTCGCGGTCGCTTACGCGGAATTCGCCCGCGCGAAGGAGCGCCTTGCCGCCGCGCGCCGCGAGGTCGCGACCTGCGCGATCTCGGGCGCGGTGGGCACGTTCGCCCAGGTCGATCCGCGGGTCGAAGCCTATGTGGCGGAGAAAATGGGGCTCGCGGTCGAGACGATATCGACCCAAATCATTCCGCGCGACCGTCATGCCATGTATTTCGCCACGCTCGGCGTCGTCGCCGCCTCGGTCGAGCGCTTGGCCACCGAAATCCGCAATCTGCAGCGCACCGAAATCCTGGAAGCCGAGGAATATTTCGCGCCGGGCCAAAAAGGCTCGTCGGCCATGCCGCACAAGCGCAATCCGGTGCTGTCGGAAAATCTGGTCGGGCTCTCGCGCATGGTGCGAGCCTACGCGGCCCCAGCGCTGGAGGATGTCGTGCTCTGGCACGAGCGCGACATCTCGCATTCGTCCGTCGAGCGCATGATCGGCCCCGACGCCACCGTAACCCTCGATTTCGCGCTCGCGCGGCTCGCCGGCGTGATCGACAAGCTGATCGTCTACCCGGAAAACATGCGCAAGAATCTCGAGCGCCTCGGCGGGCTCGTTCATTCGCAACGCGTTCTTTTGGCATTGACCCAGAACAGCGTCGCACGCGAGGACGCCTATCGGCTGGTGCAGCGCAACGCCATGAAAGCCTGGGCCGGCGCAGGCGACCTGTTGAGCCTGCTCATGGCCGACAAGGAGGTGCGCACGCACCTGAGCGAAGCGGAGCTGAAGGCCAATTTCGACCTCGACTTTCACTTCGCCCACGTCGACACGATTTTCCGCCGCGTTTTTGGCCGAACGTGAAGGCTGCCGCCCCATGGTCGCGCCAAGCAAAATCCTGGTCTTCGATTCCGGTCTCGGCGGGCTCACCGTCTATCGCGAAGTCGCGGCGGTGCGGCCCGACGCCGATATTGTCTATGTCGCCGACGATGCGGCGTTTCCTTACAACGCGCTGGCCGAAAGCGCGCTGGTGCCGCGCGTGGTCGGGCTGTTCGATGAACTGATCGCCGCTCATCGACCGGATCTCGCGGTCATCGCCTGCAATACCGCCTCCACCATCGCGCTGCCGGCGCTGCGCCGAAAATTCGCGCTGCCGTTCGTCGGCACGGTGCCGGCGATCAAGCCGGCCTGCGCGGCGTCGGTGACGCGGCGCGTCTCAGTACTCGGCACCGAAGCGACGGTGGCGCGCGAATATACCCGCACGCTCATTCGCGACTTCGCCCAGGACTGCCACGTCACGCTGGTCGGTTCGAATGACCTTGCCTCGTATACCGAAGCTGAGCTTGCCGGAGCAGCCGCGAGCGATGAACAGATTCGCGCGGAGATCGCGCCCTGCTTCATCGACGACGGCAAGCGCACCGACACCGTCGTGCTGGCCTGCACCCACTATCCGCTGCTGCTCGATCGGCTGGTCAGGCTCGCGCCGTGGCCGGTGAACTACATCGACCCCTCGCCTGCCATCGCCCGCCGGGTGTTGGAGCTCTTAGGCCCACCCACATCATCGCGCCGCGGTAGCTCGCGCGCGACGTTCACCTCCGGCCGCGCACCGCACGCGGTGCTGGCGCGGTTCGGCATCGCGCCGCAACCGGCCGCGGTCACCGGGGCGAAGTAAACGGCGACTCTTTATCCCATCGGCTCGGCGCAAATTTCGGCACGCCTTACCTTGTGAGCCCGCGGCGGCGGCGGTACGCTTTTGCCGCCGGCACCGGCCACCGAGGGGGCATGCAATGACCAGCGCCGTCGTCTCAAGCGAAACCAAACCCTGGTATCTCAATCGCTGGAGCCAGCTCGTGCTCGCGCTGATCGCGATGATGTCGATCTCGAGCCCGCAATATGTTTGGACGCTGTTCACCGGGCCGCTCAATGCCAAGCTCGGCACCACGCTCGCCGAACTGCAATGGACTTTTTCGCTGTTGATCATCCTGCAGACCTGGTGCTCGCCTCTGCAAGCCTATCTGGTCGACAGGTTCGGACCGCGGCTTCTGATCTCGATCGGCGCGCTGATGTCGGGCGGCGGCTGGATGCTGTCGAGCTCCGTCGACAACGTCTGGGCGCTCTATCTCACCTATGGGGTGATTTGCGGCTTCGGCACCGGCATCATCTATGTCGGCATCATCGGCCTGATGGTGCGCTGGTTTCCGGACCGGCGCGGGCTCGCCACCGGCCTCGCCGCCGCCGGCTACGGTTTTGGCGCGATCTTCACCAGCTTCCCAATCGACAGCATGATCAAAAGCTCCGGCTACGCCCACACCCTCGTGGTCTGGGGCTTCATTCAGGGCATTATCGGTATCCTGGCCGCGCAGGGCCTGCGCACCCCGCCGGACGGCTGGCTGCCGGCCGGCTATTCGCCGGCGGCGGCGTCGACCGTCCAGGCCAAACGCAGCTATACGCCGCGCGAGATGCTGCAAAGCCCGGTGTTCTGGCTCCTGTTCGTTATGATGAGCATGATGGCGACCAGCGGGCTCATGGTCGTGTCCAATGTCGGGCCGTTCGCCAACGAATACAAAGTCGGCCAGGCGCTGGTGCTCGGCATGGCGGCGCTGCCGCTGTCATTGACGCTCTCGCGCTTGACCAACGGGCTGACGCGGCCGTTCTTCGGCTGGGTGTCCGACCGCATCGGCCGCGAGGCGACGATGACTCTCGCGTTTTCGCTGGAATGCCTGGCGATCCTCATCCTGTTCGCCTTCATCGATAGGCCGGCCCTGTTCGTGGTGCTGACCGGGCTCGTGTTCTTCGGCTGGGGCGAGATCTTTTCGCTGTTCCCCGCCACGCTCACCGACACGTTCGGCTCGACCTATGCGGCGACCAATTACGGCTTCCTCTACATCGCCCAGGGCGTCGGCTCAATCCTGGGCGGGCCGGCGGCCGCCTATCTGCACCAAACCACCGGCAGCTGGACGGCAGTATTTATCGTCGTGGCGTTCCTCGATGCGTTCACCGCGCTGCTGGCGATCACCGCACTGCGCAGCATGCGGCAAAAGCATTTTGCCAAGGGCTGAAGTCCGCAGATTACCGGCAGTTTGACAGCATCGGCCTTTCCTCCTATCTACGCCGCGCTGCGTGGGCCGAAACAAGCGGCCCGCGCGGTGTTTCGCGACCCGCGGTTCGAGCCGGCGCTAAAGGCTTGAACCTGTCGGTTCCCCGCTCCGCACCCTGCCTTCGACACCAGGTTCTTGGGCAAGAGGTCGCGGCGGTGGAGCAGCAGGAGGGCGCGATCCTCAGCCATTTTTCGCTTAGAGCGAGGACGCGAATGACCAAGCGCCACGAGGCGAAGTACAAGATCGACCGGCGGCTGGGCCAGAACATCTGGGGCCGGCCGAAAAGCCCGATCAACAAGCGCGAATACGGCCCGGGCCAGCACGGCCAACGCCGCAAGGGCAAGCTGTCGGATTACGGCGTGCAATTGCGCGCCAAGCAGAAGCTCAAGGGCTATTACGCCAACATGTCGGAGCGCCACTTCCGCGGCCTCTACGAGGAGGCGCGGCGGTTCAAGGGCGATACCGGCGCGCACATGATCGGGCTGTTGGAGCGGCGGCTCGACTCGGTGATTTATCGCGCCAAGTTCGTGCCCACCGTGTTCGCGGCGCGCCAGTTCGTCAGTCACGGCCATGTCAAGGTGAACGGCCGCCGCGTCACTATCGCAAGCTACCGCGTCAAGGTCGACGACCTGATCGAGGTGAAGGAGAAGTCGAAACAGCTGGCGCTGGTGCTCGAGGCCACGGCGCTTGCCGAGCGCGACGTGCCCGATTACATCGAGGTCGACCACACCAAGATGACGGCGAAGCTCACGCGGGTGCCCGGGATCGGCGAGGTGCCATATCCGGTGCTGATGGAGCCGCACCTCGTGGTCGAGTATTACTCGCGCTGAGACGCCACCCGGATTACGCGCTCGACATTCTGCGCCGCAACCGGCGGCGTTCGCGCAGAAAAATTCCTAGAGCACGTTCCGCTGTAATCGAATCGAGCTCCTTCATTCGTCATTGCCGGGCTTGACCCGGCAATCCATGCTGCGTTGAAGCCGCATGGATGCCCGGGTCAAGCCCGGGCATGACGAGAACGTGGTGCTATCTGAGCGAGATATGCTCTAAGGAAATCGCTGCGCGCTCGAGCGCGACGGTTCGTGCCGTGCCGTATACCGTGCGGACTTAAGCCTGCTCGCTTTGCTTTTGCTTGAGCGCCACGCCCTTATCCTTGAGCAGCGACTGCAGCTCGCCGGCCTGGAACATCTCGCGGATGATGTCGCAGCCGCCGACGAATTCGCCTTTGACGTAGAGTTGGGGAATGGTCGGCCAGCTTGAATACGACTTGATGGCCTGGCGCAGTTCGTCGTTCTCAAGCACGTTGAGGCCCTTATAGGGCACGCCGAGATGGTCGAGGATCTGCACGACCTGCCCGGAGAAGCCGCACATCGGGAACTGCGGCGTGCCCTTCATGAAGAGCACCACCTCGTTCGACTTGACCTCGTTATCGATGAATTGATTGATGGACATCGCAGTCATCCCTCACTGGCACCGCGGACAATGCTGCCGCGTCGAATCTAGCGCACCCTCAATATATGTAGCGCAAGGCTGGCGCAAAGCCCAGCCGGCGATTGGGCGCAATATGGTGTCCCCGGACCACTCGTTGACGTGGGGAATAGTATTCCACGGTGTGTCGGTTAGCTATCGTTCCGGCGTGCCGGTCTGCAGCGCCAGCGCGTGCAGCTTGCCGCCCATCTCGGCCTGCAGGGCGTTGTAAACCATCTGGTGCTGCTGGACGCGCGATTTGCCGCGAAACGACTCGGCAATGACGGTCGCTTTGTAATGGTCGCCGTCGTGGGCGAGATCCTCGATGGTGACATGGGCGTCGGGGATCCGCGCCCGGATCAATCGTTCGATGTCATCCGCCGCCATCGCCATGGCGTACCTCCAGCTCGTTGGTCACGTGCAAATCGCGTCGTGGGCAGCGCATTATCAGGTCGGCGGGCGTCGAGAAAGCCCATGCGGCCCCTATGCGGGCGATGCCGCCATGTAGTTCGGCAGCCAGGCCTCGAAACGATGGATCAAGTCGGCAACGCGCAACGGCCGCTCGCCGGCAACCGCCAGCACCCGCCCGCCCGTGGTCCCGATCTGCCGCAGCAGCACTCCGGCGCGGCGCGCGCGCTGCGCGATCGTTTCGGCATCTTTGGCGCTGACCACATAGCGCGCCTGATCCTCGCCGAACCAAAAACCATGTGGCGTGGCCTCGGCCAGGACCTCGTGCGGGCCCTCGAGCACGGCGCCGATCCGCGACGCCATGGCCATTTCGGCCAGCGCCACCAGAAGCCCGCCGTCGGATACATCGTGCACGGCGGTCACGAGGCCCTCGGCGATGAGGCCGCGGACGAAATCACCATGCCGGCGCTCGGCGGCAAGGTCCACCGGCGGCGGCGCGCCCTCCTCGCGGCCGCAGATCTCGCGCAGATAAAGCGACTGGCCGAGCCAGCCGCGCGTTTGTCCGATGAGCAGGATCGCCTCGCCTTCGGCCTTGAAGGTAAGCGTCATTGATTTTGCAAAGTCGCCAAGAAGGCCGACGCCGCCGATGGTCGGCGTCGGCAGAATGGCGCGGCCGTTGGTCTCGTTGTAGAGCGACACGTTGCCGGACACGACCGGGAAGTCGAGCGCGCGGCAGGCCTCGGCGATGCCGCGGACGCAGCCGACGAATTGCCCCATGATGTCGGGCCGCTCCGGATTGCCGAAATTGAGATTATCGGTGAGCGCCAGCGGCCGGGCGCCGACCGCGGTGAGATTGCGCCACGCCTCCGCCACCGCCTGCTTACCGCCCTCGAATGGATCGGCCTCGCAATAGCGCGGCGTGACGTCGGCCGTGAGCGCCAATGCCTTCGGTCCGTCGTTGATGCGCACAACGGCGGCGTCGCCGCCCGGCCGCTGCACGGTGTTGCCGAGAATGACGTGGTCGTACTGTTCCCACACCCAGCGCCTGGAGCACAGATCGGGCGAGCCGATCAGTTGTTCGAGGGCAGCGGCGACACCGAGCGGCGGCTTGATCGCACGGGCGTCGATCGCGGGCAGCTTCGCGGCGGCGGAAAACGCGCGATCATAGAGCGGGGCCTCGTCGCCGAGCTCCTTGATCGGCAGGTCGGCCATGACCGCCCCGCCGTGGCGCACCACGAAACGCTTGCTCGGCGTGGTCTCGCCGACCACGGCGAAGTCGAGGCCCCATTTGCGAAAGATCGCTTCGGCTTCCTTCTCCTTGTCGGGCTTGAGCACCATGAGCATGCGCTCCTGGCTCTCCGACAGCATCATCTCATAGGCGCTCATGCCGGTTTCGCGGCACGGTATGGAATCGAGTTCGAGCGCCACGCCGAGATCGCCCTTGGCGCCCATCTCGACGGCCGAGCAGGTCAGCCCGGCCGCGCCCATGTCCTGGATGGCGATGACGCAGCCCTCGGCCATGATCTCCAGGCAGGCTTCGAGCAAAAGCTTTTCCGAAAACGGATCGCCGACCTGCACGGTCGGCCGCTTCTCCTCGGCGTCGGCGCCGAATTCGGCCGACGCCATGGTGGCGCCGTGGATGCCGTCGCGCCCGGTCTTCGAGCCGAGATAGACGATCGGCATGCCAACCCCGGTCGCCTTGGCGTAAAAAATCCTGTCGGCTTGCGCGATGCCGACCGCCATGGCGTTGACCAGGCAATTGCCGTCGTAGCGGCGGTGAAAGCGCATTTCGCCGCCGACCGTCGGCACGCCGAACGAATTGCCGTAGCCGCCGATGCCGGCGACCACGCCGGCCACCAGATGGCGCGTCTTCGGATGATTGGGATCGCCGAACGACAGCGCATTGAGGCAGGCGATCGGCCGCGCCCCCATGGTGAACACGTCGCGCAGAATGCCGCCGACGCCGGTCGCCGCGCCCTGATAGGGTTCGATGTAGCTCGGATGATTGTGGCTCTCCATCTTGAACACGACGGCGAGCCCGTCGCCGATATCGATGACGCCGGCATTTTCGCCTGGGCCCTGGATCACCCACGGCGCCTTGGTCGGCAGCCCGCGCAGATGGACTTTCGAGGATTTGTACGAGCAGTGCTCGTTCCACATCGCCGAGAAAATGCCGAGCTCGGTGAAGCTCGGCGCGCGGCCGATGAGCTTGAGAATGCGCGCGTACTCGTCGGGTGTCAGCCCGTGTCGAGCAACGAGTTCGGGTGTGATTTCGGGTTCGATCATTGCGACAGGAAAGCCCGCCTGGATTCTATGGACCTCGATAAGGCGCGACACCGTTCATGTAAATCGTCCCGGCCGATACGCCGGTTGCAACGAAGATCGTCTCTCCTCAAAAAATTGCAACTATTTATGGTGGCACTCTCTCTGTTGCCGTTCTATCATCAGGCCCGCGCGTCAGCACCCGTCTCTGCCCAGGGGGCGCGCCGGCCCAGACTTGACGGGGTTCGCATGCGCCTTGTGGGTCGTTCGCAATCGCAATTTGTCGCTATGGGCAATCCGCCGAAGGCGAGATCGGTCGATGAGGAGACAATGTCATGGCTGATAACACCGCCGTCGAAGGCACGGCGACGGCCATACTCCCCAATTGGGTTCCGTACCTGAATTTGTTATATGCGAATATTCCCGGCCTGCCGGTCATTTCATTGACGGAGGTGGCGGACACGGTCCTGAAGCTCGGTTTGCGCACTGTACAAATCCTACCTGCAAAGAACGCTCTATCGAACAGCTATACGATTGGTGGCCGCACCGTGACCGGATACGCCTTTCTTTACGACGGCAATGATCCCGTGGCCACCGCCTTGGAGGACCTCAAGGGCTCTCTGGAACGACATCCTGCAACTGACATACTCGAGCTCATTCGCGAGGCAGTTACCCCAAAGGATCCCGTCCCGGCGGCCGGGCCGGCAGTCGATCAGGCCACCCCGTTGTCCCTCGAAAGTCCGGAGCAGTTCGCGATCACTTGGACGACTTTCGAGGGTGTATATCAAAACGCACTGCCATTGCTGGACAAATGGTCGGCGAGCCTTACTGATCCGGCTGTAGCCGCCCAGCTGTTCTGGCCCAACATCGCCAGCTATGGCCTCGCGTACAATCTCCTGATCCTCAAAAAGCTGAGCGGAGCCGACGTTACCAGGCTGAAGGCGCTATTCCAAGGCAAGTGGAAACCCGCCTGGGGCGATTTGATCGCCAAAGGTTTGTTGTATGAGATCGACCTGACCATTTTCAACACGCTCCAGCCACAGCAGGCACCCGACCGGTCCACCCGGTTTACGCCGGCAACGCTCACGCTGCTGCAGCAGGATCCCGCCACCAAGGCTCTCACACCCGTCGCCGTGGTAGTTTCGGGCTATCAAGGCAGCGGGACGCAGGCTTACCTTCCGGGGGACGGCGCCTGGCTCTATGCCCTGCAGGCGGCGAAGACTTCGGTCACCGTATGGGGCACTTGGCTGGGCCACGTCTATCACTGGCACCTCGTCACCGGGGCGATGCAGCAGGCGATGTTGCTGCACCTGGATGACAATTCCGCGCTCTACAAGCTCGTCGCGCCGCAATCGAAATATCTTAATGCGTTCGACACTGTGCTCCTGCTGCGTTGGCAGATCGCCCCGCCCACGTCGCTCGTCTCGCCCTTTCAGTTCCTCTCGCTCTGCAACACGTTTGCGGCGGCACGGTCGTTCTTCGACGACGATCCGCTGGTAACGCTCACTCGCCTCGGATTGAAGCAGGCTGATTTCACCGTCAATAGCCCGTGGGACAAGTATCCTCTGGTCGGGCACCTGCTCAAATTATGGGATGCCACCGCTGCCTACGTGAAAGTCTTCGTCCAGGAGAGCTATCCGACCGACGCCTCCGTGGCGAATGATCAAGCGTTGCAGGCATGGATGGCCGAGGCGGCAAACCCGTCCGCAGGCAACATACGGGGGCTTCCGACGATGAAGACCCGGGATGCCTTGACCAGCATGCTGACAAGCCTGCTTTACCGCGTGACCGCGCATGGCTCCGGCCGGCTGCCTGCATCTTCCAATCCAGGCCTTACGTTCATTGCGAACTTTCCGCCGTGCTTGCAGAATGCAACGATACCCGAGCCCGGGCAGTCCATCAGCACGAAACAGCTTCTACAATACCTGCCGAACACCGGAACGCTGGGCGCCGAGCTGACGTTCTACAACACCTTCGCCTTCTCGGTCCCATACGAATCCTTCATCCCGCTGAACGGCATCGACAGCAACTTGTTCTTTCCAGGAGGCGCCACAGACAAGCGCAATCAGGCGCTGGTGCAGTACCGTAAAGCCATCGCGGCAATGATCAAGGAGCTTTCGGGCCCACTCTTCCCGCAGATCACCCAGTGGCCGTTGAACGTGGAGACCTGATTCTCCCCGCATACCTAAGCTGCGTTGTACAGGGGCGGACGGCGTGATGAGTTCAACGACGGTCGCGATTGGCTTGGAAATAGGCGCGCAGCACGGCATTCATGCGGGTTAGGTGACCGCGGCCCTGACGCCTGAACCAGGCGAGCACATCGGTGTCGATGCGCAAATGGACCGACGATTTCTTCGGCACCAATGGCGGAATCAGTCTGGCATGATCCCAGAAGCTTCGATCAAGCTCGATCTCGTCTGCATCCGGCCGCGTGGGAGCCAGCGCGCCGCGGCCCGCCATTTCGTCGATTTCATCGAGGCTGGCGCTCCTGATATCGCCGGCGCGCTCGTCGTCCCATACGCCAGGCAGTGACGAGATGGAGTACGTCTTCGCCCGCCTGCGGGTCTTGGCGCGGTGTGAAGACGACGGTGAAGTACTCGCCTTCCGTGACACCGAGCGCGATATAGCGCGTTTCGCCGTAGCCATGGCGAGCATCCTCCGTGACCATCACCGGCCCGCGAAAAATTCGAGCAGCCCGAAGCAGGTCAAATCCGCGTTCCGCGAGAATTCGTTGATGTTTCGTTTCATTCCAGCCGAACCGTCGGGTCGTGTACACATCTGTGTACACGAAATCAAGGTTTCACGCCGCCCGCTTGAAATGATCGACAAGCCCGGCGAACAGGCCGCGGCCGTCGGTGCAGCCCAGCGCGGCTTCGACGTGGTTTTCCGGATGCGGCATCATGCCGAGCACGTTGCCGCGTTCGTTGATGATGCCGGCGATGGCGTTCATGGCGCCGTTGTGGTTCCAGTTCGGATCGACGATGCCGTCCGGCGAAGCATAGCGGAACACCACCCTGCCCTCGCCTTCGAGGCGCGCGATGGTCGCGCCGTCGGCGATGTAATTGCCCTCGCCGTGCGCCACCGGGACGCGGATCACCTGGCCGGCATTGTAGCCGCGGGTGAACGGCGTATCGGAACGCTCGACGCGCAGATAGACGTCGCGGCAGATGAAGCGCAGCTGGGCATTGCGCATCAGCACGCCCGGCAACAGCCCGGCCTCGCAGACGATCTGAAAGCCGTTGCAGACCGCGAGAATGAGCCCGCCTTTTTGCGCAAAGGCGCGCACCGCCTCCATGATCGGCGCGCGCGCCGCAATGGCGCCGCAGCGCAGATAATCGCCGTAGGAGAAGCCGCCCGGAATGACGACCAGATCGGTGCCGGCCGGCAAGTCGTGCTCGGCGTGCCAGACCATCGCCGGCTCGCGGCCGGCGACGTGCGCCAGCGCGCGGGCCATGTCGCGCTCGCGGTTGATGCCGGGAAACACCAGCACCGCCGATCTCATGGCTGCCGTCCCGCGCTCACCTGGTCACCTCGATCCGATAGTTCTCGATCACCGTGTTGGCGAGGAGCTTTTCCGCCGCGGCCTTGAGCGCCGCCGCGGCCGCGTCATGGTCCGTGCCCTCGATCTCGATGTCGAACACTTTGCCCTGCCGGACGCTGGCGATGCCGCCGATGCCGAGCGATTTGAGCGCGCCCTCGATCGCCTTGCCTTGCGGATCCAAAATCCCGGATTTCAAGGTGACGGTGACGCGGGCTTTCATCAAGGCGCTCCGGCCGCTCGGGCCTCGCCTTCTCAATATGAACGAATCGCCGCCACCGCAACCGGCCGGGCGGTTAGGCCCCTCGATGCGCCGGCTCGCGCGCCCGCACGCCGACGCCGCGCGGCACGAAGCGCACGCCCGGATCCCATGAGCGGACCTTCGAACGGCACCTTGTCTTCGGCGAAACGCACGACGAGGCCGATGCTGATTTGCGTCTCGGCCCGCATTATCTAAACCGTGCGTGCGCCCATTCGAGGTCGCGATAAATCTCCGACAGCGACAGGGTGATGCCAAGTGAAGGCAACGCCAACACATCCTCCGTCGAGCGAAGCCGGCGCTCTGCAAATCCGGCGTCGCGGGCGAAAACGACAACTTCGACCGTATCCTGCGCGATCACGACGTAGTGCGTGAGCGACGCCAGCCTGGTGTAGGCGGTACGCTTCCAGCGCAGATCGCGAGCCTCTGTCGATGGCGAGAGAATCTCGAATGCCACGATCACGTCATTGCAATCACGCGCCATCGGGTCGGTAGAAGAGCCTGACCTCGGGATGACCAGTACGTCGGGCTCGGGCCGGCCAACATTGGAAACGCGAACGCCCAGTCCGGGAAGCGCGACCCAAGATGCGCGCATGTCGCGATCGCGGTTGCCAAGCGCCAGAAGGAGGTTTCTGGCGATCCACTGATGAATTGGGCTAGGCGCGGCATTCGAGACGGGTTCTCCATCAAGCAATTCCCACTTTTCTTCATCGGGACGTGTATCGGTGAAGGCATAAAATTCCTCCACCGTCATCGGTCCGGTCTTGATGGTGGGAACGCCCATGGCGCGCCGCCCGCGCTCAGCCCTTGACCAGGACCGGTCCGGTGCCCTGCGGCCGCTCGCCTTCGCTCATGATGCCGAGCCGCTTGGCGACTTCGGTGTAGGCTTCGAGGAGGCCGCCGAGATCCTGGCGGAACCGGTCCTTGTCGAGTTTCTCGCTCGACTTGATGTCCCACAACCGGCACGAGTCGGGAGAAATCTCGTCGGCCACCACGATCCGCATCAGATCGTTTTCCCACAGCCGCCCGGTCTCCATGCGGAAATCGACCAACCGGATGCCGACGCCGAGAAACAGCCCGGACAGGAAATCGTTGACCCGGATGGCGAGCGACATGATGTCGTCGATCTCCTGCGGCGTCGCCCAGCCGAAGGCGGTGATGTGCTCCTCCGAGACCATCGGATCGTTGAGCTGGTCGTTCTTGTAATAGAACTCGATGATCGAGCGCGGCAACTGGGTGCCCTCCTCGATGCCGAGCCGTTTCGACAGCGAGCCGGCGGCGACGTTGCGCACGCAGACTTCGAGCGGGATGATCTCGACTTCGCGAATGAGCTGCTCGCGCATGTTGAGCCGGCGGATGAAATGCGTCGGCACGCCGATATCGTTGAGGTGCTGAAAGACGTATTCGGAGATGCGGTTGTTCAGCACGCCCTTGCCTTCGATCACCTGGTGCTTCTTCGCATTGAAGGCGGTCGCGTCGTCCTTGAAGTGCTGGATCAGGGTTCCGGGCTCCGGGCCCTCATAGAGGACCTTCGCCTTGCCTTCATAGATGCGGCGACGGCGGCTCATCGGCGTGTACCGTTGTTTGGTGAAATCCATTGGACTTGCCGTGGCTCCAGTTCGGGTGCGAATCCGCGGCGGCAGAAGCAAGCGACGCGACTCAACACGGCGGCTCTCCGCGACGGCAAAGCTAGCCGATGGTGACGCGGAGTACAATTGACATAGGCCTGACATAGACCCGCGCGGGCGCCGCCGCAACGGCGACGTTGCGCCCGGCGCCCGTTGCCTTGACGCGACGCCGTCGCTATGCAAGGCGGCGAGACGACGTGCGGTTCCAGGAATTCCGTCGAGGCGCGGCATGACCACCTTCGATAAGCGCGAAGAGGCATTCGAGCAGCAGTTCGCGCACGACGAGGAATTGCGCTTCAAAGCCACCGCGAGGCGCAACAAGATGCTGGGACTATGGGCGGCGGAAAAGCTCGGCCTGTCCGGCGCAGCAGCCGACAGTTACGCCCTGTCGGTCGTGATGTCGGCGTTCGAGGATTCGGATGCTCCCGACGTCATGCACAAGATCCGCAAGGATTTCGACGCCAAGGGCATTGTGCAATCGGATCACCAGATCGCCCGGCACATGACCGAACTGATGGCCAAGGCGATCGTCGACGTCAAAGCCGGCCGCTAGCGCCGACGCACGACCATATTTCCGGGAGTACAGCGATGCCCATTGCCGCCTTCACCCTCGCCAAACGGTTGCGCGGCGGAGAGACGGTGTTTTCCGCCTGGTGCGGCCTGCCCTATCCGCTGGTTGCCGAAACGCTGGCGCGCGACGGATTTGCCGCGGTGGCGATCGAAAGCCAGCACGGGCTGTGGGACGTCGGCGGTATCTTGGCCGGCATCGCTGCCGTGCGCCAAGGCGGCGCGGCGCCGCTCGTGCGCGTTCCGCTTAACGATTTTGCCCTGGTGAGCCGCGCGCTCGATTTCGGCGCCGAAGGCATCATCGCGCCCATGATCAACACGCCGGCCGATGCGCGCGCCTTCGCCGCCGCGGCGAAGTTTCCGCCGCTCGGCGAGCGCAGCTGGGGGCCGCATCGCGCCATGACGCTCGGCGGCGTAGCGGACATGCAGACCTATCTGCGCGAGGCCAACGATCACATCATCACGCTCGCCATGATCGAGACCCGCACGGCGCTGGCGAACTTCGAGGCCGTCATCGGCACGCCCGGCATCGACGGCTTCTTTCTCGGCCCGTCGGACCTGTCGATCGCGCTGTCGGACGGCAAGTCGATCGACCCGCTATCGAAGGAGGTCGACGCCCATCTCGATACGATGATCGCCGGCGCGCAGCGGGCCAGGAAGATTCCCGGCGCCTACTGCCATTCGGCCGAGCGCGCCGCGGCTTTGGCCAAGCGCGGCGTGAAGTTTCTCGCGGTGTCGAGCGACCTCGCCATGCTGCGCGCCGGCGCCGCAACGGCGCTCAAGGCGCTGAAAGCTTAAACGCCGCGCGCGCCGGCGATCAATCGCCGCCGGTTGCGCCCACGATGCGCTCCAGCGTTTCGGCCATCCCGGTCTCGATGGCGCGCGTCGGCAGCTCGAGAATCCTGTAGTTCCGCTCCTTGAGCCAAGCGTACTTGTCGGCCCGCGCTTTGGCGGCTGGCGCGCTTTCGTCGGGCGGAACGACCTCGATGACGAGCCGCAGCGGAAACGAGACGAAATCGCAGATGTGCTGACCGATCGGCGTCTGCCGCTTGAAGCCGCGGCCGGCGAGGCGGCGGTCGTTGGTCAGCGCCTGCCAGAGCGCGCGTTCGGCGTCGGTCGGATTGCGGCGCAAGAGCCGGGCGAGGCCGCGCACCGGCCCGCGCTCGTTCGGCACCCGGCCGCCGCCGTGCTCGGCAAGGAGCGCGCGCAGCATCTCGGCTTCTTCGCCGTCGAGTACGCCGCCGCGCGCGGGGCCCTTGCGGCCTTGCGCGATCGCCATGATGACGCCGTGCAGGGTCTGAATGTCCTGCTGCGTCGGCTGCATGCGCGTGAAAATGTTGCGCAGGTTGATCTGCATGGTCTCGCGTTTGTCGGGCGGGCGAAAAAACTCGACCTGCTCCAGTTCGCGTTCGAGCGAGGCGAAGAACGCCAAGAGCTGCTGTTTCGGCGCCGACGGCGATTTCTGCGGCATGCTGAACGGCAATTGATCGCCGCTTTTCAGTTTGAACCATTCGTAGGCCACGATCACCACGGCCTGCGCCAGATTGAGCGAGGCAAACGCCGGATTGACCGGCAAAGTCACGATGCGGTCGGCGAGCGCCACTTCGTCGTTCTCGAGGCCGTTGCGTTCGCGCCCGAATACGATCGCGACGGTTTCGCCAGCCTCGATCCGCGGCGCGATGTCGCGCGCCGCTTCGGCAGCGCCGACCACGCGCTTGGCCTGATCATGCGCACGCGCCGTCGTCGCCAGCGCGAAGCTGCAATCGGCGAGCGCACCGGTGAGGCTGTCGAACAGCACAGCGTCGTCGAGAATGCGATCGGCGCCGGCCGCCATCATCCGCGCCTTGTCGTTCGGCCAGCGCTGCCGCGGCTTGACGAGGCGGAGCCGCGACAAGCCGAAATTCGCCATGGCGCGCGCCGCGGCGCCGATGTTCTCGCCGAGCTGCGGCTCGACCAGGACGACGACGGGCGCAGGCTCTGCGCGCCATAGCTTGGTTTTGTCGGTTCCGGCGCCCGGCATCGGTCCTCCGTGAAACACCGGTCATAGCGAATGGGCCGGCGAAAAGGCAGTGCGATACGTTGAACTGTCGGCTTTCTCCGCCCGTTCACGGGTGCTATAGGGCGCGCGCCGAACTCCCGTCACTCGAATTCCTCGGTTGGCGATGTCCGCGCCGCGAACAATTCATTTGCGGGCCCGCGGGCGAAACCATTCCACCGCGCCCGCCAATGTTCAGTTTCGGGTCGACCCAAACAAGCACGACGACCAGAGGTGCAAGGATGCCGGATTACGAAATCATGTGGACAAAGGTCGATGAAGCCCCGGCGCTCGCGACCTATTCGCTGCTGCCGATCGTCGAAGCCTTTGTCGGCGCGGCCGGAGTGTCCGTGACGTTGAAGGACATCTCGCTCGCCGGTCGCATCCTCGCCGCTTTTCCCGACAAGCTCACGCCTGCGCAACGCGTCAACGACGAACTCGCCGAGCTTGGCGCGCTCGCGACAAGGCCGCAGGCCAACATCATCAAGCTGCCCAACATCTCTGCGTCGATCCCGCAGCTCAAGGCCGCGATCAAGGAACTGCAAGGCAAGGGCTTTGGCGTTCCGGACTATCCGGACAACGCCACGACGGCAGCCGAGAAGGACATCAAGTCGCGCTACGCGGCGGTGTTCGGCAGCGTCGTCAACCCGGTATTGCGCGAGGGCAATTCCGACCGCCGCGCCGCCGCCGCCGTCAAGCAATATGCCCGCAACCATCCGCACAAGATGGGCGCCTGGAGTTCCAGCTCCAAATCGCATGTGGCCTCCATGTCGGGCGGCGATTACTACGGCTCGGAAATCTCGACCAATGTCGCGGCGGCGACCAACGCCCGCATCGAACTTGTCGGCGCCGACGGCGCCGTCACGGTGCTCAAGGCGAAGACGCCGCTTGCCGCCGGCGAGATCATCGACGCGGCGGTGATGAGCCGCAAGGCGCTGCGCGCCTTCTTTGCCGAACAGATCGAAGCCGCAAGGAAGCAAGGCGTGCTGTTCTCACTGCACGTCAAGGCGACCATGATGAAGATCGCCGATCCCATCGTGTTCGGCCATGCCGTTTCGGTGTTCTTCGCCGATGTGATCGACAAGCATGCCGCGACGCTGAAGCGTCTTGGCGTCAATCTCAACAACGGCCTCGGCGACCTCTTGACGAAAATCGAAACGCTGCCGGCCGCCGAAAAAGCGGCGATCAAGGCCGACATGGCCGCCGAGTACGCGAAACGGCCGGGCCTCGCCATGGTCAATTCCGACAAGGGCATCACCAACCTGAATGTGCCGAGCGACGTCATCATCGACGCCTCGATGCCGGCGATGATCCGCGAATCCGGCCGCATGTGGGGCGCCGACGGCAAGCTGCACGACGTCTTGGCCGCGATCCCGGATCGCTCCTATGCGACGCTGTATCAGGCGGTCATTGACGACTGTAAGGCCCACGGCGCGTTCGATCCCAAGACCATGGGCACGGTTGCGAATATCGGGTTGATGGCGCAGAAGGCCGAGGAATACGGCTCGCACGACAAGACGTTCGAAATTCCCGCGGCCGGAACGGTCCGCGTCGTCGGCGACGACGGCAAGGTGCTGCTGGAGCGTCCGGTCGAGACCGGCGACATCTTCCGCATGTGCGAGCTGCGGGACGCAGCCGTCCGGGACTGGGTCAAGCTCGCGGTGCGTCGGGCGCGCCTCACCAACACGCCGGCGGTGTTCTGGCTCGACGCCAGACGCGGCCATGACGCGGAGGTCATCGCCAAGGTCGAGACGTACCTGAAGGATCACGACACCGCGGGGCTCGACATCCGCATTCTGGCGCCGGTCGACGCCATGAAATTTTCACTGCAGCGCATCCGCAAGGGGCAGGACACGATCTCGGTGACCGGCAACGTGCTGCGCGACTATCTGACCGACCTGTTCCCGATCATGGAACTCGGCACCTCGGCCAAGATGCTGTCGATCGTTCCGCTGTTGGCAGGCGGCGGACTTTTCGAGACCGGTGCCGGCGGCTCGGCGCCCAAGCACGTCGAACAGTTCCGGCAAGAGGGCTATTTGCGCTGGGATTCGCTCGGCGAGTTTCTCGCACTCGGCGCCTCGCTCGAACATCTGGCGCAGACCTGCAAGAACGCCAAGGCGCAGGTTCTCGCCGAGGCGCTCGACACGGCCATCGGCAAGATTCTCGAGTTCAACCGCTCGCCCGCGCGCAAGGTCGGCGAAATCGACAATCGCGGCAGTCATTTTTACCTCGCGCTATACTGGGCGCGGGCGCTGGCCGCGCAGACCAAGGACGCGGAGCTGCAAGCCCGCTTCAAACCGCTGGCCGAGACGCTTGGCAAAAATGAGGCCAAGATCAATGCCGAGCTGATCGGCGCGCAAGGCAAGCCGGTCGACATCGGCGGTTACTACCTGCCCGATCCCGCCAAGGCGTCGGCCGCGATGCGGCCGAGCGCGACGCTCAACGCCGCGCTCGCTGCGCTCTGACGCAAAGTCCGGCGGCGGGGCGGGCGCGCTGCAACGGAATCCAAGCGCTATGGCGAAAATCAAGGTCATCAATCCCGTCGTCGAGATGGACGGCGACGAGATGACCCGGATCATCTGGCAGCTCATCAAGGACAAGCTGATCCGCCCCTATCTCGATATCGACTTGATATATTTCGATCTCGGCATCGGCAAGCGCGACGAAACCCGCGACCAGATCACCATCGACGCCGCCGAAGCCACCAAAAAGGTCGGCGCCGCGGTCAAGTGCGCCACGATCACGCCCGACGAAGCCCGCGTCAAGGAATTCAACCTCCATGAGATGTATCCGTCGCCGAACGGCACCATCCGCAACATTCTCGGCGGCGTGATTTTTCGCGAGCCGATCATCTGCAAGAACGTGCCGCGGCTGGTCCCCGGCTGGACCAAGCCGATCATCATCGGCCGCCACGCCTATGGCGACCAGTACCGCGCCACCGACTTCAAGGTGCCCGGCAAGGGCAAGCTCACCCTGACCTTCGTCGGCGACGACGGCAACAAGATCGAGCGCGAAGTGTTTGCATTCCCGGGCGGCGGCGTCGCCATGGCGATGTACAATCTCGACGCTTCGATCCGCGATTTCGCCCGCGCCGCGATGAACTACGCGCTCTCCCGCGGCTATCCGCTGTATCTTTCGACCAAGAACACCATCGTGAAAGTCTATGACGGCCGCTTCAAGGACATTTTCCAGGACGTCTACGATAACGAGTTCAAAGCCGAGTTCGAAAAGAACAAGCTGACCTACGAGCACCGGCTGATCGACGACATGGTGGCGGCGGCGCTCAAGTGGTCGGGCGGCTACGTCTGGGCGTGCAAGAACTATGACGGCGACGTGCAGTCCGACACCGTCGCCCAGGGCTACGGCTCGCTCGGCCTGATGACCTCGGTGCTCACCACGCCGGACGGCAAGGTGGTGGAGGCCGAAGCCGCCCACGGCACGGTGACGCGGCATTATCGCGAGCACCAGAAAGGCCGCGAGACTTCGACCAATTCGGTGGCCTCGATCTTCGCCTGGACGCGTGGGCTCGCCCATCGCGCCAAGCTCGACGGCAATGCCGCGCTCAAGCGATTTGCCGAAACCCTGGAAAAGGTCACGGTCGGCACCGTCGAAGCCGGCTTCATGACCAAGGATTTGGCGCTGTTGATCGGTCCCGATCAGAACTGGCTGACGACGACCGGATTTCTTGATAAGGTCGACGTCAATCTGCGCGACGCGATGGCATGAAATGCCTCGTTGCCGGCGTTTTGCTCGCGTCGACGCGTGCGGGGGGGACCATGACGGAAGACAGATCAAGCGTTCCAGCCGCGGCCGCCGCGGCGCCGCTGCCGGCGGCGGCGTCGCTTACTCCTGCGATTACGTCTTTCTCCGCAACGCGTGAGACGCTGCAGCATTGGCAAGCGGAGCGAGGGCGCAGCCGCCGTCCGCGTTCACCGCTCCTGGCGCAAAAACGGCCGCGACATTCGAGGCAAGCCGCCTCACATCGCCATTAGAGCATGACGCAGTTAAGTTGATTCAGTCCATCGTCATTGCGCGTTGGGGACCCGCCTTCGGCCGATCCTCTTGGATGAAAGCAGCTTGTAGCCCGGGTTGAGCGCAGCGAAACCCGGGGTTCAACATCGTGGCTTGTATCGCCGTTCCCGGATTTCGCTTCGCTCAATCCGGGCTACTTGCTTTCTTCCTAGAGCATGTTCCGCTCCGATCGAATCGCGACTCCTCGGTTCGTCATTGCCGGGCTTGACCCGGCAATCCATGCTGCGTTGGGGCCGCATGGATGCGCGGGTCAAGCCCGCGCATGACGGGGAAGTGGCGCTACATGAGCGAGATCTGCTCTAGGAGCGAAGCGACGGAGCGATCCAGAACGGCGGCGCCGCACTGGTTGCTTCGCTTCCGCCTTCGCGCTACGCGCTTCGGCGTGACTGAAACCGCGCCGTAGCTCGCGCAGCGAGCGTAGGCGGGTCGCTCGCAATGACGAGCGGGTGGATCGGCGCTCAAGTCTCACAATTTTCGTTTGTAAAATTCATGCACATAATCTAAGGTCATAGGTGCAATTCGGTCATTGAAGCCATATCGCACTCTCTTTCAATGGCGTCTTACGAATGAGCGACATCGAGACCCGCCTGTTCCGCTATTTCGTTGCGGTCGCCGAGGAGCAGTATTTCGCCCGCGCCGCCCTGCGCCTCGGCATCACGCCGCCGACGCTCGCCCGTCAGATCAAGAAACTTGAAAGCAAGCTCGACACCCGGTTGCTGGAGCGAAGAGGCAGGAAAATCGTCGTCACCAAGGCAGGCCAGTGCTTTCTGGCTGACGCGCGCGAAATACTGCGCCGGAACCAGGAGATGGCGGCGGTTGCCCGGCAGGCCGCAAGCGGCGAACTGGGCCGTCTGCAACTCGGCTTTGCGAACTCGGTGTCCGGCGCGGACTTGCTGCCAGGCTGGATCGGTCCGTTCCAAGACGCCCATCCGGCGATCGACATCAGCATGCGCAGGCTGGTGCCGATGGCGCAGATCACCGGAATCATGCGCAAGGAGCTGGATGCCGGTTTCATGCGCGCGCGGCACAAATATCCGTCGGGCGTCCGCGGCTTCGAAATCTATCGCCAGCGCCTGGCACTGGCGCTGCCGAGCGAACATCCGCTGGCGCGGCACGAGGCCATCAGCCCCGCCGTGCTCGCGCGCGAGGCGTTCGTCAATACCACACCCGAGCCTGACTTGGATTTCTTCGGCTATACCGAGGTCATCGGCCGCATCGGCAATTTCATACCGCGCGTGGTCAAGCGCGACGAAGATTTCAGGATGGTGCTGGCGTACGTCGCCCTGGGCTATGGCATCGCGGTCGCGCCGGAGATACTGAAAACGATGAACGTCGCGGATGTCGTTTTTCGGGACATCGCGGCCGATCCAGTGCCGCAGATGTCGATCGCTTTCGTCTATGGCAGCGGGCCATCGCCATCGGCCAAGTTGCTGATCCGCTACATGCGGCGTTACGCGGACGGCACGGGCGCCGCTCCGCCGATCTGGACCCCGAAGCCAAGGGCTGCGCCGAAACTGGTCTTTTCGCGCGAAGCGTAATGAATCTCGTCCGCCGCATGGCATCTACGCTGCAGATCGAGCAGCTCGGCATCGACTACTTCGGCGCCGAAACGTTTCGCCGCGCCGGCATTGCCGACAATTCCGTGCTCTAGGTGGCGCGCCCGCGCTAGCGCGGGATTATTTCAGGTCGATGCACGCCATCGTCATTGCGAGCGACCCGCCTCCGCTCGCTGCGTATCCCTCTTCGGGCCGGACCCGTCGGCTCGCAATGACGATGGACTGAATCAACTTAATTAACTTCACCATGCTCCAGCTCGTGATTGCAGATCACGAGCCCGCTTGTTGCGTTGCTCACGGGTGAGTGGTGAATTTGCTCGCTATGGCTTCGCAAGCGCGCAACTCGCTGTTGAGCGCGTTTTCGGCCGCAGCGCCCGACAGCGCAGTGGCGGGTTGGCCGTTGGGCTCAACGGCGGCAGCAATGAAATTGAAGTTCTGATCAAATCGCAGCGCCAGGAAACCGGAGGATGTAAACCTGACCACGATATAGCCGCTGCCGTCCTCAAGCCGGTAGAAAATGTGGACGGCGTCCGATGAGCTCGATTTGACCGGCGGCAATTCGTGGACTTCCACGGTCTGACCGTGTTGAGCCCACCCCAACGGAACAGCGATAGGACCGCCGAACGTCATATCGACGCCTTCAGCATCAAGGTTAACAAAGATTTTTTTCAGCGCCGATGCGTATTGCGAGGCGATGCCAGCAACTGCTACGCCGCCGATGGAGCCCAACACGGTAACGGCGACTATCAGCTTGGCCAAAAGTCCGAAGCCAGCTTGGTGTATTTTCTCCATCGCGACTGCCTCACCCGATCAAGAACACATTGCCATATCATATCAGATTCCGCCGCTATATCAGATTTCCGCCGCTGCGGCAGAGGATCGCTCCACGCCAATTCGATATGAGTGAATCTGGTGGAGCGCAGCTGCGCCCGGCCGCGTAATCGGGACGCAGCGACTCCCGACAAGCCGTCCGCGCCGGGACCATACGCCGGACCGCGCCGAACGGTCTGGCAAGCGCCGCCGGCGCGGCTTATCTCAAGACCATGGCAGACGCGCCCAACAAGAAGCTCCGCATCGCAGGCGCGATTGTGCTGTTCGGCGCCCTGTTCGCCATCCTGATTGCGGCGGGCTGGCACGCAGTCGGCGCCTGGAACTCGATGAGCGGAGCGCCGATGCCGACCACCGGGTACGTCGCCATGATCTTGGGCGTCGTGTTCTCGCTCGTGATCGGCTGCGGGCTGATGGCGCTGCTGTTCTATTCGAGCCGGCACGGCTATGACGATCTTCAATATGACGATGCGCACGAATCTGACGATCCAGATCGGAGCGAGCACGACCAGCAGCAGTAGGCCGGGCTCGGCGCGCCCGCGGCTCGGGCGGCAACCTGTTGCGCCAAGCCTGTCATGTCCGTAGCTTTGCGCCGCCGCCCCGCTTTGGCCGCGTTATTAAGAGCCGAAAAGAAACGAGGTTCACCGATGACTCGCACCATCCGCCTGCAAAGCGACAGCAACGCCCACGACCGGCCCTGGCGGGTCGCGGTCGAGCAGGGCTTTTTTGCCGCCGAAGGCTTGGACGTCGAATATTTCGAAGACAATCCGAAGGGCGCGGCCGGACGGGTGCAGGATTTTTCGCAGCGCTGGAAGGAATCGCAACTGCAGAAGGGCGCGCTCGACGTTTACCCGGTGTGCGAATGGGGCGCCATCGAGCGCGTGCAGACGCTGGGCGGCGGCAAAATCATCGGGCTCGATACGACCGTGCGCACCGGGGCGCTGATGGTCGGCAAGGATTCGAAAATCACTGCGCCGGCCGAACTGCGCAATGTGCCGATCGCGGTGACCTGGCATGCCGGCACGTTTTATGCGGCCATCGAAGTCTTGGAAGCCGCCGGCGTGCCGTTCGCCGAGATCAAGCTCGTGCACGCCAATGATCGGCTCGAGGCGCTGCGCCGCGGCACGACCGAGGCGGCGGCCCTGATGGAGCCGCTGGTCAGCCGCGCGCTCGCCGCCGGCGCCCGCGCGATCGCCGACCTGCGCTGGCGCGGCGGCATCGTCGCCGACAACGACATCGACGACGCGACCGCGGAAAAGCTGCGCCGTGCACTCAACCGGGCGATCACCTGGCTTTCCGAAAACGACGAGCGCTCGCGCGACCAGGTCTTACGCGATTTGCCGCCCGAACAGCGCAAGGGCGGCCTGATGCCGGAACTGGTCGGCGTTGCGAGTTACCGTGCCGCGGAATTCCGGGAAAAAGTCGACTGGATGCTCGACCGCGGCTTTCTCACCACCGCGCCCGCCTATGAGGAGGTCGTGCGCAGCAAATAGCGCAACAGGGCGCCGGCGTCGCGTCTCGATGCTACAGCGCGGCCCCCGTTTCGCTACGCAACCTGTCGAGCTGAAGCTTCGACTTTCCCAAATATCACCCATGCAGCGCCGGCCGATCACAAAAAATCGTCTGGCGGCGCATTGTGTTAACCGTGCCGGGGCGGCAAAACGGTGCGAGTCGGCCGATGCTGGCGGCAGCGGCTTATCGCTGCAGCCACGTAGGCGGCCGCACCATGGCTGAACGGCGCTCCGGTGCAACCAGGCTTTATGGCTCCCATCTTGCGGCGTGAGCTGAGCGGCATTGCCGCCGCGCTGCTATTGGTGGCGGCGACCACGCTCGTCGCGGTCTTTCTCCGCCAATACGTCGGCATCCTGCGCGGTTCGGTGCTCTACCTCGTGCCGGTCATGGTGCTGGGCTACACCTACGGCGTCATTCCGGCGCTGATCGCGGCGGTGGCCGGCGTGCTGTTGTCCGGCTATCTGTTCTTCGCCCAGCTTTACAGCCTGCGGGTGGCGTCGCCGCAGGAGATTCTCAATCTGCTCTTGTTCATGGTCGTCGCCGTGGTGGTGTCGCAGCTGTCCAGCTCCGCCAAGCGCCACATTACGCTCGCTCGCAAGCGCGAGCTGGAAATGAGCGATCTTTACGCGTTCTCGCGGCGGCTGGCCGCGGCGACCAATGCCGCCGAAATCTTCATCGCCATCCAAAACCATTTGGCGAACCTGGTGCAGCGCCGCGTCGTGCTGCTTGGCGCCGCCGAGGACGGCGAGGCCGCCGAGGTGCCCGAACGCGTGCGCGCGCGGGTGGTGCGCGTCGAGGGCGACCGCGAGCTGGAATGCACGGTCGAGGATGGCGCCGGCAACACCTGGCTGATCCGCCGGGTCTCGCCGAAAACGCCCGCCTTCGGCATCGTCGCGGTCGATCTCGGCAGCGTCGCGGGCGAAGCTTTGGCGGAGATGCGCCAGCGCATCGACGATGCGCTGGCCGATGCCGCGGCCACGCTGGAGCGGCTCGACGTGGCGCGCGCGCTCAACGAGGCCAAGATGCGCTCGGAGACCGAGCTTCTGCGCGAGGCGTTGATCGGCTCGGTGTCGCACGAGTTGCGCACGCCGCTGGCGTCCATTCTCGGCGCCGCCACCGTGCTCGCCAACGCGCCGGGGCTGGCCAAGGACGAGCGCCTGCTGGCGCTCGCCGGCGTGGTGCGCGACGAGGCCGAGCGGCTCAACAGCGACATCCAGAACCTGCTCGACGCCACCACGATCAGCCGCCAGCAGGTGCGGCCGAAGCCGCAATGGGTCGAGCCGGTCGACCTCGTCAATGCCGCGCTGGAGCATCGCAAGCGGCGCTTGGCCGGGCATCCGGTGACGCTCGATCTGCATCCCAATCTGCCGATCATGCGCATCGACCCGGCGCAGGTCGAACAGGCGCTGGCGCAGATTCTCGACAATGCCGCCAAATATTCGCCCGACGGCGCGCCCATTGAGGTCGCCGCCCGCGCGGGCGGCGCCGCCGTGCTGCTCTCGGTGCACGATTGCGGCGCCGGGCTGACCGATGACGAGAGGTCGCAAGTCGGCGAGCGCTTCTTCCGCGGCGCGCGCCATGCCGGCGCAACATCGGGCTCCGGGCTCGGCCTGTGGGTCGCCAATGCATTCATCACCGCCAACGGCGGCAAGCTCGAAGTGGCAAGCGACGGCGCCGGCCGCGGCACCACGGTTTCCATCCACCTGCCGGCGACGCCTGAACCGGCGCCCGACGAATCCGTCGCGCCGGAGACAATGCCGGGCGAGCTGTCTGCGCCCGTGGAGGTCAGCATCCCATGAATGAAATTCCGCCCTCGGTTCTGGTCGTCGACGACGAGATCCAGATTCGCCGCTTTCTGCGCACCGGTTTCGAGCTCGACGGCTTCACCGTGCAGGAGGCCGAAACCGGTGCCGAGGCGCTGCGCTCGGCGACGCTCAAGCCGTCCGATCTGGTGATCCTCGATCTCGGCCTGCCCGACGTCGACGGCGCCGAAGTGTTGGAGCGGCTGCGCGCATGGTCCGGCGTGCCGCTGATCGTGCTGTCGGTGCGCTCAAGCGAGGCCGAGAAGGTGCGGCTGCTCGAGCTCGGCGCCGACGACTACGTGGTCAAACCGTTCGGCATGGCCGAGCTTCTGGCGCGCGCCCACTCGGCGATGCGGCGGCAGCTGCGCAGCGTGCGCGGCGAGCCGGTGGTCCGCTTCGGCCCGCTGTCGATCGACTTCACCGCGCGCGCGGTGTTCATCAACGACACGCGCCTGACCTTGACGCCCAAGGAATATCGCCTGTTGCAGATCCTGGCGCAGCATTCGGGCAACGTCGTCACCCACCAATTCCTGTTGCGCGAAGTGTGGGGCATCGAGCACGTCGACGACACCCATTACCTGCGCATCTTCGTGCGCAAGCTGCGGCGGAAGATCGAGGCCGATCCGACCCAGCCGCGCATCCTGCTCACCGAGCTCGGCGTCGGCTATCGCCTGGTCTCGAGCGAGCCGCCCGCCGGCATCGCCCCGGATGGGCCGAGCGGCGAACCGCCGCCGCGAATCACCACGCAGTAGCGACGCGCGGCAATATCGTCGTCCGCCCGGCGTCATCCCATCGTCATTCCGGATCGCCGCGAAGCGGCGAGTCCGGAATCCATAACCCCTTCGCTGGGCTTATGGATTCCGGGCTCCTCGCTGCGCTCGGCCCCGGAATGACGCGTTGAACTATCCCGCTGAAGAAAAAAGGTTTTTCCCCCACCCGCCGGAATGGCGGCAGCTTCGCGGCAATTTGGCGGCCGGAATCAACGGGATTTGAACTTTTTTATCTTAAACCATTTGTCTGGTTGCGACGTCTAAGGGGAGCGGGGTTTCCGCAGCACAAGATCAACGGACGGCTCATCGTCCATCACAATGAGCAGGGATGCCATGCTTGCCTCGCCAAACCGTCTCCTCAGCGCCGCCATCGGCGCGTTCACCGCCGCGTCTGCGCTCGCCACCGTTGCGGCTGCGGCAAATCCGGCGCCGCGTTATGATGGCGTGTGGAGCGTCTCGATCGTGACCGAAAAGGGCGATTGCGACCGCGGCTATCGCTATCCGATCCGCATCGCCAACGGTACGCTGGCCAACGGCGGCAGCGATCCGTTCACCATCAGCGGCAAGGTCGCCCCCTCGGGCGCCATCACCGTGACGGTGTCGAGCGGCTCCAAGAGCGCCACCGGCTCCGGCCGCCTCGCCGGCAACAGCGGCGAAGGCCTTTGGCACGGCGGCGCCTGCTCCGGCACCTGGACCGCCGAACGCCGCAGCTCGTAACGCCCCCGACATCGCCCAGATGTTCTCTGCACTCGTCCCCGCGAAAGCGGGGACCCAGCCTTTGAGAAGCTCTGGACTGCCGCTTTCGCGGGAATGAGCGGGTAAGAGTTTGGCCGGCATCCTTCGATGGCCGCCTTCGGCGGCCGCGTCAGGAGGCCGGCAACAGTAATTCCGCGTCGCCCTACTCCGCGTCGTCGTCGCCCGCGCCGCCTTCTTCGCCCGCGAGAATCTTTTCGGCGATCAGGCCGGCGTTCTGCCGGATGGCGGCTTCGATCTTTTGGGCGATGTCGGGATTGCCTTTGAGAAACGTCTTGGCGTTTTCGCGGCCCTGGCCGATGCGCTGGCTGTCGTAGGAGAACCAGGCGCCGGATTTTTCCACCACGCCGGCCTTCACCCCGAGATCAATCAATTCGCCGGTCTTCGACACGCCCTCGCCGTACATGATGTCGAACTCGACCTGCTTGAACGGCGGCGCCAGCTTGTTCTTGACCACCTTGACGCGGGTCTGGTTGCCGACCACCTCGTCGCGCTCCTTGATGGCGCCGATTCTCCGGATGTCGAGCCGCACCGAGGCGTAGAATTTGAGCGCATGGCCGCCGGTCGTAGTCTCCGGCGAGCCGTACATGACGCCGATCTTCATGCGGATCTGGTTGATGAAGACCACCATCGTGTTGGAGCGGTTGATCGAGGCGGTGAGCTTGCGCAGCGCCTGGCTCATCAGCCGCGCCTGCAGCCCGGGCTGGTTGTCGCCCATCTCGCCGTCGAGCTCGGCGCGCGGCACCAGAGCCGCCACCGAATCGATGACCAGCACGTCGACCGCGCCGGAGCGCACCAATGTGTCGGCGATTTCCAGCGCCTGCTCGCCGGCGTCGGGCTGCGAGATCAACAGGTCGTCGACGTTGACGCCGAGCTTGCGCGCGTAGATCGGATCGAGCGCATGTTCGGCGTCGATGAAGGCGCAGATGCCGCCCTTCTTCTGCGCCTCGGCGACGCAATGCAAAGCGAGCGTGGTCTTGCCCGACGATTCGGGGCCGTAAATCTCCACCACCCGGCCGCGCGGCAGGCCGCCGACGCCGAGCGCGATGTCGAGCCCGAGCGAGCCGGTCGACACCACCTCGATGTCCATGGCCGCCATGTTCTTGCCGAGCCGCATGATCGAGCCCTTGCCGAAATTGCGCTCGATCTGCGACAGCGCCGCATCAAGGGCCTTCGATTTATCCATGGACGATCCTTCGACGAGACGAAGCGCTGC
>JASHPU010000130.1 GCA_030037885.1 Xanthobacteraceae bacterium
ATGGGCAATCCCGATCTGCCCGCCCCGGCGCATGTTATCGAGAAGATGAAAGAGACGATCGGCAAGCCGCGTACCGATCGCTATTCCGCCTCGAAGGGGATCGCCGGGCTGCGCCGCGCCCAGGCCGCCTATTACGCGCGCCGTTTCGGCGTGAAGCTCAATCCGGAGACCCAGATCGTCACCACGCTCGGCTCGAAGGAAGGCTTCGCCAATGTCGCCCAAGCGATCATCGCGCCGGGCGACGTTATTATCGTTCCCAATCCGACCTATCCGATCCACGCCTTCGGCTTTCTCATGGCAGGCGGCACCACCCGCGCGGTGCCGGTCGAGGCCAACAGCGCATTCTTTGCCGCGCTCGAGCGCGCGGTGCTGCATTCGATCCCCAAGCCGATTGCGGTTGTCGTCTGCTATCCGTCGAATCCGACAGCATGTACTGCCGATCTCGACTTCTATCGCGACCTGATCGCGTTTGCGAAGAAGCACGGTTTGCTGGTGCTGTCGGACCTGGCCTATGCCGAAGTTTATTTTGACGGCCACCCGCCGCCTTCGGTGCTGCAGGTGCCAGGCGCGATGGATGTCGCCGTCGAGTTCACTTCGATGTCGAAGACCTATTCGATGCCCGGCTGGCGCATCGGCTTCGCGGTCGGCAACGAGCGCATCATCGCGGCGCTGGCGCGGGTCAAATCCTATCTGGATTACGGTGCCTTCACGCCGATCCAGGTGGCGGCGACGGCGGCGCTTAACGGGCCGGACGACTGCATCGCCGAGATGCGCGCGACCTATCGGCGGCGCCGCGATGCGCTGGTGGAATCGTTCGGCCGTGCCGGCTGGAACGTGCCGCCGCCGTCGGCCTCGATGTTCGCCTGGGCGCCGATCCCCGAACCGTTCCAGCCGCTCGGCAGCGTCGAGTTCTCGACGCTTCTGGTCGAGAAGGCGAGCGTGGCGGTGTCGCCGGGCGCTGGCTTCGGCGAATACGGCGAGGGTTACGTGCGCATCGCGCTGGTCGAGAACGAGCAGCGTATTCGCCAAGCCGCCCGCAACATCAGGCGCTTTCTTGAAACCGGGCCGGAAATGCTGCACAACGTCGTTCCTCTCGCCACGCGACGTTAGCCGGGCGTCGCCCGTTCTGGTCGCCTTTTTTGGCAAGCTTTGATGGCCGAGCCGCTGAAAGTCGGTCTTGCCGGACTGGGGACGGTCGGCACGTCGGTCGTTCGCCTCCTGGAAGACGGCCGCGACAAGCTCGTGGCGCGCAGCGGCCGACCGATCGAGGTGGTGGCGATCACCGCGCGGTCGCGCGCAAAAAAACGCGGCGCCGATCTGAAAAAATATCGTTGGGTCGCCGATCCGCTGACCTTGGCGCGCGATCCCTCGATCGACGTGCTGGTCGAGGTGATCGGCGGCGCCGGCGATCCGGCCAAGGCCGCGGTCGAGGCCGCGCTCGCTGCAGGCAAAGCGGTGGTGACGGCCAACAAGGCGCTGTTGGCGCGGCACGGGCAAAAGCTCGCGGCGTTGGCCGAACGCCATGGCGTCGCGCTCAACTTCGAGGCTGCCGTCGCCGGCGGCATTCCGGTCATCAAGACTTTGCGCGAAGGTTTGAACGGCAACGCGTTTACGCGGATCTACGGCATCCTCAACGGCACCTGCAATTACATCCTCTCGCGCATGGAGCAGGACCGGCTCGGCTTCGAACAATGCCTGCGCGAGGCGCAGCGGCTCGGCTACGCCGAGGCCGACCCGTCGTTCGACGTCGAAGGCCACGACACCGCGCAAAAGCTCTCGATCCTGGCGAGCCTCGCCTTCGGCACCAAGCTCGATCCCGCCGCAATCTATGTTGAAGGTATTTCCTCGATCACGCTCGCCGATCTCGATGCCGCGGAGCAGCTTGGCTATCGGGTGAAACTATTGGGAGTCGCGGTGAAGACCGAGGCCGGCATCGAGCAGCGCGTGCACCCGACCATGGTGCCGAAGGACTCCGCCATCGCCCAGGTCATGGGCGTGACCAACGCAGTCACCATCGACGCCGAAGGGATCATGCCGATCACGCTGGTCGGACCGGGCGCCGGCGGCATGGCGACGGCGTCGGCCGTGGTTTCGGACCTCGCCGACATTGCCCGCGGCGTGCGCGGCGCGCCGTTCGGCCGGCCGGTCTCGCACATGACCGCGACCCGCAGGGCGCCGATGCAGCGCCACGAGGGCGGTTATTACATCCGGCTGTTGGCGCGCGACCATCCGGGTACCGCCGCGACCATCGCCCGGCGGCTGGCGCAGCGCGGTATTTCGCTGGACTCCATCGTACAGCGCCATGACGCTGCGGAGCAGCGTGCCGCTTCCGGCCGCTCGGGCAAGCCGGTGCCGGTCATCATGATCACCTATGCGACCAGCGAGGACGCGGTGCGCAAAGCGCTTTCCGCGGTGCGGCGTGACCGTGTAATCTCGGGATCGCCGCAGGTGATCCGGATCGAGAAGAATTAGGCCGCCGCGGCAAACGCCGCCGCAGGGCGCAAACGACGGGAGGAAAAATGGCGTCGATCGCTGTTCGGCAAAGCTCGATGATTGAGCGCATTTTCTCGATCGAAATCGCGCGGGTGACCGAGCGGGCGGCGGTCGCCGCGGCATGGCTGCGCGGCCGTGGTGCAGAAAAGAAGTCCGATCAGGCCGCGGTCGACGCCATGCGGCGCGAGCTCGGCGGTCTGCCGATCGACGGCACGGTGGTGATCGGCGAGGGCGAGATGGACGAGGCGCCGATGCTGTTTATCGGCGAAAAGCTCGGCACCAAATTCGGGCCCAAGGTCGATATTGCCGTCGACCCGCTGGAAGGCACCACGCTGTGCGCCAAGAACATGCCAGGCGCGATTGCCACGCTCGCCATGGCCGACGAAGGCGCGCTCCTCCACGCCCCCGACATTTACATGGACAAGATCGCGATCGGTCCCGGCTATCCGAAGGACGTGGTCGATCTCGACGCACCCGGCGACGAGAACATCCACAATCTCGCCAAGGCCAAAGGCGTCAAACCCGAAGCGATCACCGCCATGATCCTCGACCGGCCGCGCCACGCCGAGCTGATTGCGGCGGTGCGCAAGGCCGGCGCCGCGGTGAGCCTGATCACCGACGGCGACATCGCGGGCGTCATCCACACCGCGCAGCCGGAGAAGACCGGCATCGACATTTATCTCGGCATCGGCGGCGCGCCTGAAGGCGTGCTGGCGGCGGCGGCGCTGCGCTGCATCGGCGGCCAGATGCAGACGCGGCTCGTCATCGACACCGACGAGAAGCGCGAGCGCGCAACCCGCATGGGCATCAAGGACCCGCGCAAGAAATATCAGATCGAGGACATGGTGAAGGGCGACTGCCTGTTCGCCGCGACCGGCGTCACCGACGGCCCATTGGTGTCCGGCGTCCGTTTCGGCAAGGGCGTGATCGAGACCGAAACCGTGGTGATGCGCTCGGTCACCGGCACCGTGCGCTGGATCAGGGCCGAGCACCGGCAGGTTGAAAAGTTTTGAGCGGTTCTTCCTACGCTCATTCCCGCGAATGCGGCAATCCAGATGAAATCCCGCGGATTTTCAGCAGCCGTTCTGGATCCTCGCTTTCACGCATAGGGGCTAAGATAGTTCTTGTGCGCGGAGATTGGTTGTGATTCCCGGGTGGAATGACTCACGAATCACTTGTGCACCAGGATTGGGAGAGCGTTGTCGTTCGGCTTGGCGGAGCGGCAGCGCTTAATAGCAGCGCGCGCGAAACCAAAGCCTTTTTGCGCCCACGTGTCATTGGCAATGCAGTGGATCTGCTGCGGCCGATCCTGGCCTATTGCCTTGGCGACAGAGAGTTGCGATTGACCGCTGCCTGGGCGACGTCGATTGGGCTCGCCGACATCGCCAATGCGGGCGCTTCTGTACCGTTTGCGGCAGTGCGGTGATTGGCTGGCTTTGCTGATTGGTCAAGCGCTTGTCAATCGTTATTCGAATCTGCTTCTGTTGAGAACGTTCTCAAAGAGCTACGCTGCGGCCGGCATCCGCGTTGTTTTGGTTTCGGGCATCCGGAAATCATCGGGCGGCTGCGCAACATCCAGAACGTCTTCAACATGAATGTTGTTGGCCAGACGGTTGGTGTGAGCGTCATCGCGCACCGCGTCGCCTATGACAGAACCATAGGCATATCTGTGGCCGCGGCGAAACAAACCGAAAAATCAACGGAATAATTAGAGGCGCCCCTGGTTCAAGCCTGCTGATCCGAGACCGCGCGAGGTGGACCACGGCGCTGAGCCCATCCTTGGTGTGCTGACGTCAGTTTGGTGAGCGGCATGGCCAAGGCCGTGGTAACGACCGCCATGAGGATCAGCGCTGCAAAGACGGCGGCGGAAATGATGCCGGCGTCCAACAGGATCGTCAGCACGATCAATTCCATCAGGCCTTTGGTCTGCAAGAGCGAGCCGAGCGCGAACCCGACCCGCCACGATTCGCCGGCCATGCGTGCGGCGATCGCCGTACCGCCGACGATGCCGCAGACGGCAGCCGCCGTCGTGACGAAAAATACATCGACAAACGTGTGCGAGCCGAAGTCGATCAACGTGCGCATTCCCGTCAGCGTGAAAAAGAACGGCATGAGAAGTGCGACCGTAACCGCCTCCAATCGATCCAAGATCGGCTTGCGAATTTCCGCTGGTGTTACCGCGCCGGTGACAAACGCGCCAAATATATAATGCAGCCCTAGCGCTTCGGTCGCGAGGGATGACGCAATGGTCAGGGCACACACGATGGCGACCGCGCGCTCGTCAATGGCGTGGTCCTTCATGCGGGCAAGGACCATGGTGCGAAGCATTGGCCGCACTAAACGAACCATGGCAAAAAAGTAGAGCGGAACGAGCGCCAGCCTGATCAGCGCGTTCAGATCGCCACCGCGGTTGCCGGCAACCAACAGCAAAGTGCCCAAGCCAATCCACAGGACGGCGTCCTTGGTTCCGGCGATTCCCAGCGCGAGCTGGCCGGTGCGACCGGCGATTATTCCCATTTCGCGCAATATCGCGCCAAGGACCGGAAGTGCGGTCACGCCGACGCAGATGCCGATCGCCAGCGTGAACGCGGTTGCGGCGACGCCCGGCGGCAACTCCTCGGGATGGCGTTGCAGAATCCAAAATCCGGCCACGCAGCCCAATGTTGTCGGCACGATGATGTTAGCGAGCAGTACAGCCGTGACGGTGCGCGCGTTGCGTTTAAATACGCCGGGATCGAGATGCAGCCCGGTGATCAAGCCAAAGACCAGGACGGCGAACGACGCGATACCGGAAAGCGTCGACAAGGAATCGGCGTTAAGAAAAGCGTGATAAAGGTCCGGCGCGATGCGACCGAACAGCGACGGGCCGAGAGCGATGCCGACGATGATCTGCACCACAACGAGTGGAAGCAAACGCTTCAGTCCGGCTGCGTGCAAAAGCACCGGCGGAAGCACCAGCACGGTCAGGGCCTGTATCAAGAATAGCAAGCCGGGGCTCACAAGGCCTCCACTTTCGAACCGCTGCATCTTACGCGTGGCCTGCGGCTTGGCGGTGTCGGAGTTTATTGCGCCGCGGCCAACACGGAGAGCCTTTTGTAATCGGTCTTACCGCTGGATGTTGTCGGCAGCTCCGGGACGAAATTGATCCGGTCCGGGGACATGTAAGCGGGCAAATGACGCAGCAGATGGCGCCGGATTTCGCGTTCATCGAGATCCGAACGCTGGCGCTGGACGAAAGCCACGATCTCGGTTGCGCCGGCCGACGACGTTGAGATGCAGGCCACGGCGGCAACTCCGGACAACGATCCCAGCGCCGCCTCGATTTCAGGAAGCGAGATCCGCGTGCCGTGCCTTTTTATGACGTTGTCCGATCTGCCGACAAAGACATAGTGACCGGCGGCGTTGACCCTGACGAGGTCGCCGGTCTTATAGAGAGCCTGTCGTTCCGGGCCGTAGCGACGCATGACCGCATCCGTCGCCTGGCGGTCGTTCAGATAGCCGAGCATTAGCTGGCGGCCGCCGATGTAAAGTTCGCCGATTTCGCCACGCTCGACCGGCGCACCGTCCGATCCGAGCACGGCGAATTCGACGCCATGATGTGGCAAGCCGATCGGTATCGCCTCCTCGGAGGACAGCATGTCGTCGTCGATCGGCTGAGTGGCAACCGCCATCGTGGCCTCAGTCGGTCCATAACGGTTGAAGAATCGCAGATCGGGCAGTTGCCGGCGCAAGCGCTGCAGTGCCGATTTGGAGGGCGCCTCGCCGCCAACCGCCAGCGTGCGCCAGCTCGTGCAGCGCGCGGCCGACCAATCCTCCGAGTCGAGCAGCGTATCGAGATAGGTCGGTGTCACCGTCGTATGTGTGACGCCATGATGTGCGAAGATGTTGCAAAACGTGGCCGGCAGGCATATCGGGCCGCGGTTTACGAACACGCTGCCGCCGCACATAAGGGGCGGAAAGACGCTGCTGAACGATCCGTCAAAATGCAACGGCAGCAGCGCCAGCGATTTGGTTGTGCGGCCAAACTGCATGATCCGGGTCGCTTCACTGACGGCATGAAAGAAGCTGGGCTGGGAAATGCACACGCCCTTGGGTTCGCCGGTGGAGCCGGACGTGAATATGATGTAGGCGACCTGGTCTTGCGAACTTCCCGGCAAGTGGGGCGCCAGCTCGTGATGCTTGCCACAGCTTAAGCGGTCGGGCGCGATGATTTCGGCGAGCGACCAGACTGCGCTTACGCCCTCGAGGTGTTTCGTACTGGAGGTGAAGACGGCGTCGACCGCTGAGGCGGTGCAGAGCCGTTGCGTGCGCGCCAGCGGATCGCGGAACGGCAGTGGCACAAACGTGCAACCTGCGTGCAAGATGCCGTAGATGGCGATGATATATTCGATCGTGTTGTCCGACCAAATCGCCACGCGACCGCCCGGACCGATACCGGCTGTGCACAAAATGCCGTGGACTTGCTTGGCGCGCCACAGCAGGTCTGCGAAATTCAACCTGTGCCGATCGTCGCACAGGGCAAGGGCTGACGGTTGCGCAGCAACTTGCCGGTAAAGGCTGCCGAGAATGCTGTCGAATGCGTCAGCGGGGGTGCCCTCGACCAGGCTGCCGGCTGCCGCCGCTTCGATCTCGGCTGCCGTTGCCAATCCGGCGCCCGGCGCTTGCTCCGATCCCATCGTTGCCAACACTGTCAGGCGGCGTTGGCCAACGCCGGATCGCTCCAGTGCATCCCGTCGGCCGAGGTGATCAGGCCGCCGTCGCGCATCGGCATTTCCGTCGGCCGATCGGGACCGAAGCTCGCCAGCATTTGCAACTGCAAGGATTCCCGGTCCAGCTCCGGCAGAAAGCCCTCGACGTCGAACTTCGACTTGCTTCTGTTGCCATCGGCCGGTGGATTCATGATGTCGTGAAGCACGGCGCCCGCCCCTTGCCGGGCGTCGAAGAAGTCCTGCGCCACGTTGAGCGCCGGGTCGGCCGCCGCCTGTCCGGCGAGCAGACGAACGAACGCTTCATTGCCGCGTTCCTCGGTGTTCAGCAGACTGCGTGCCGCCCAAAAGTACGACTGCTCGTCGCGGTTCATGTCATAGAGAAATGTAAGGTATTCATAGAACCGCCCGTATTCGCGTCGATAGCGCCACTCGAACTCCTCGAATGCCCGCTGCTCGTCGACGTCGTCGGCGAGGCAGCTGTTGATCGATCGAGCCGCCAGCAGGGCCGAATACGTGGCGAGGTGAACGCCCTGCGACAACAATGGATCGACGAAGCACGCCGCGTCACCCAACAGGATCAATCCCTTGTCCCAAAACTTTGTGTTGGCGTAGGACCAGTCGCGGCGCACGCGCAGTCTGCCGTAGGGACCCTCGGTGATCCGTTTCGCCCCGCTCAGGAAATCGGCGATGATCGGGCAGCCCTTGATAAAGCCGTCCATGGCGGTCGATAAGTCCGGCACTTTCCGATCCGGCGAGGCGTGAAATACCGCGCCTACGCTGGTGATTGTGGGTGAGATCGGGATGTACCAGAACCAGCCGTCGTGAAACGCCGCTGACAAGATGTTGCCCTCATGCGGCGCAGGCAAGCGTTTGGCATTTTCGTAATAGCCGAACAACGCAAAGTTTCGGAAGAATTTCGAATAGATGCGCTCGCCGACGGCCTTCGACAGGCCGCTTTCGTTACCCGACGCATCGGCAACAAAGTGCGCGCGGACCTTACCGGCGGCGCCTTCCTGATCGACGAACTCGACTCCGGCGATGCGGTCATTCTCGATGATTGTTCTGGTGACCGAATAACCGGTGCGAACATCGACGCCTTTCTTCTTCGCGTTCCGTATGAGTATCGAGTCGAACTTCATGCGCTCAACCTGATAGGCGAAAGCCGGATTTTTCCGGTTCGGGGTCATCACGCCGAAATAAAAGGACCAGGGATCTGGATTCTTGCCCCACCGAAATGAGCCTCCGAGTTTCTTGGTGAAGCCTGCGTTGGCGATTTCCTCATCCACGCCGAGCATCACGCAGATGCCATTGATCGTCGACGGCAGCAGGGATTCGCCGATTTGGTAGCGGGGAAAGTCGGCTTTCTCCAAGAGCAAAACGGAATGGCCCTGCATGGCCACGAAGCTGGCAATGGTCGTTCCGGCCGGCCCGCCGCCGACGACGACCAGGTCATAGCTCTCGCGCATGTCGATACTCATGGATGCTCTACTCCTGATCGCTTACCGTTAGGCTCAAGCGCCGGTTTGGCGTTGCTGCGAACCAGCCTTCAGCCAGCGAGAATGGCCTCACGTTCTTTAGAGGTAAGGTTGTACATTCGTCAAGAACTATCGTAGATCGGATCGGCCGCTACGTGCAGTATTCGCGCGCGCGGGCCTTCCCCGTGTGGTCGTCAGCCGCCGTCTATTCGGTATCGCGGCCGATCAATTCGATGGCGATGCGTGCCGAGCTTGCGGGCTCGCGGCCGGCATAGAACTCATTGAGGATTGCGAGAAAGTATGGATATTGCAGATCCTGCAGATAGTGACCGCCGCCCTTCAACTTTGCGTGCACACCGCGCGGTCCCCAGAGCTTGAGAGCCGCGCAACTTAATCCGCTATTGGTGATGGTGTCATGATCGCCTGTGAGCAGGAGGATCGGAATGTCGAGTTGCAGCAAGGCGTCCTTGATCGGATAGCGCTCGTCGACCGCGGCGCGCCGACCGTAGTTGATCAGAAAATCCGGGTCCAGCATCGGCGCCAGCAGGGCTTTTGAGTGTTCCTTTGCCGGCAAGCCGAACAGAACTGCGGCACGGCGCACCGGATCATGGCCGACGAGATTCCAATCGACGGTCTGCGGCTGCTCGACGAAAGTCTTGGCGAAATACGCGGCGAGCTCGGGCTGCTGCGCTATGGTGTCGAAAATCTCGGTCATCGTGTCCTCGAACGGGCTCGGCTGCGGGGCGATGCCGGCGACGCCGCGTAACGTCGGCGACAGCAGCGCCAGCGACCGCAGCCGGCCGGGACATCGGCTGGCGAGGTCGATCGCGATCCGGCAGCCGTTGCACCAGCCGACCGCGTCGGCTTTGTCGATCCGCTCGCAGTCGAGCGCCGCGACGATGTCGGTGGTATCATCGGTAAGCTCGGCATAATTCGGCATTCCCCCGGCCAAAATGTCCGCGGTTCTGCTTTCTATCGCCACGATCTTGAAGTCGTGCGCAGCGTCGCCCAGAAAGCTGGACCAGATGGCCAGCGGAATGCCGCAGGCGCTGATCAGCAGCAGCGGACGTTCGCCGGACTTGCGAATGAAATAACGCCGGCCTACCGACGTTCGCCGTTCCTGATAGTCCTCGTGCAGAATGCCGGCGAGCGGGCGCGGCAACTGCACGTTGGGGCGCAGGCAGAGCGATTGGCGCTGTGCGGCGAGCGCGTCCACGATGCTGTCGAGCAGAAGACCGGCGGTCGGATCGAAATCCGGATCGTCCAGCCGCACATCACCGCATTGTTCGGCAACGTAGTCCACTCCGGCCTCAAGCGAGTTTGCGATTTCAGTTACGGAGAGGTCGCGAAGCAGCGAATTGGATTGGTATTCTCGGGCCCGTGCTTGCAGGTCGGAAAAGGCGGGTGGAAAGCGTTGCAGGTAGTCTGGCTCGCGGCGCGCGATTTCGCTGATGGCGTCGTCGATAAGCTGAAAGAAAAGATCGCGCACCTGGGCCACTCATCACGGGTTTTGCGCATCGGCGGCGACCGCGCCGGTGCATAAACGCTGCGGCTTTTCGACAAGCAGGAGAGATATGGCGAGGGTACACGCGGCAATCGCCGCGAACGCTGCCGCGTGGCCGAGCACGGCCTCCACTGCGCCAAATGTCAGCAGACCAACCATGACTCCGCCGATGATGAAAAGATTGGCGCCGCTGGTCAGCGCACCGATTTGACCGGCCGGCGACCGGCGCGCGACTTCGGCAAGCACGACTGGGATGAAGCCGGCGGTGCTCACGCCGAACAGGACGCCGACGGCGATGATGCCCAGTGCCGGCCAGTGCGCGGTCATCGTGGCGGTCAAGGCCGCCGCGAGCGCGATAACGGTGCCGACGACCATCATCCACCACCTTGCGTGCGCCAGTACACGATCGGATATCACGGCCCAGCCGATCTGGCCGGCAATGCCGGCAGCCCGCGACGCAGCGAACGCGGCGCCGGCGACGCTCAGGCTCAGTCCGAGCGTCTCGACCAGATAGACGGTGAAGAACGAGCGCAGGCAGTGCTGCATACCCGTGAAGAACATGGCGGCGAGAAGAAGGTTGAGCATGCTGACTGCGCTCAGCGCCACGCAGATGAGGCTCAGTCCCATGCCGCCGGTATTGTAGATCGGCTCGTTGGGATGCAGCGCTTGGTCGAGCCAAATGGCCATTTGCGGCCCGGTAAGCGCGAACGGGCTTTCCCGATCGTTGTCCGCAACGCTTTGCTGCTGTGGAACAGGGCTATTGGCCTGGCCAGACAAGGAAACCCTCCGTACCGATCAACGCTGCTGCAGGATGTGGCCCTCGCGTCTTGTTTCCCGGGACGAACTGCGCCTGCTCGGTTGCTGGCGCACGACCGGCGTCTGCTGTCGGCGGCGGGCGGACAACGGACGTTATTTTGCTTAACGCAGCTCGGGCTTGGTAGCGCGCGCGGTAAGGACGAATGCCGCGAGTTCATCGCGATCCCACGAAAGGTGCACTCGTTCTGTCGATGCCGGTTGCTTGCTCAAACAAACATTAGGCCGCCATTCAGTCACCGGGCGGATCGGCCGCGGCACAAAGCCGCCGCCGCAATTTGGACAGACATTGAACAGGACGCTCTGAACGCAATCTCTGCAGAACGTGCATTCGTACGTGCAAATGAAGGCGTCCGTTGCGTTCGGCGGAAGGTCCTTGTCGCAATATTCACAATTCGGTCTGAGCTGAAGCATGGCGCAAACGGCGGCATACACCGGTCCATGCCGCCACCTCCGCTGCTACTGTTAGCAGCAGTCGAATAGGTTGTCAACCGATTGTCCTCCGGGATCAGTACCTTTGAGACAGCGAGGGTCTCCCCTTAAAGGTAAACTCACAGAAACCTACTTACACATCGTTCCTGACACCCCCACGCCGATTGCGTGCTGGCAGAAACCTGCGTCAGCTTGATCCCAGGTGTGACTCAGCTTCTCGCCGACAAAGGTTATGACACCAATGAATTCCGTGCCTTCCTCAAGGCCCACGGCATCAAGGCTGTCATCCCTGGAAAACCCAAACGCCAGAAACGCATTCGCTATGACAAGAAAGCCCATAAAGGCCGCAACGTCGTCGAGCGACGCTTCTGCCGGCTCAAAGACTTCAGACGCATCGCCACGCGCTACGACAAGCTCGCCAGAAACTTCTTCTCCGCGCTATGTTTCGCCGCTACGCTGGCTTATTGGCTCTGACTTAATTGAGTCCGAGCCCTCCTACTATTGAGTCCGAGCCCTCCTACTAAGGTCCCTCATTTTGAGACGCGTGGTCATTGAATGCTCGCGATGCGAGTCCGTCTCCGGGCGGTCTCAACTCCGACGTGTCATATTTCGCCCGTGCAGGTGCCCCGTTAATCTGGATTGGGAGCCCCGCGTGAGGAGGATGTCTGCACGCTGCACGGGAAATCAATTCTTGATTGCAATAGCGATAAGCACAGACGGCGCAGACTAGGTTGCCGACGTGCCCGCCTCGCGTGCAGCCAGACCGGCGCTCACCGTCTTCCATAGCGAGCCGAATGTCGGCTCATCAAAGAACGCTCCTAGCGACAACTCGAACCCGGTCGCGCGGAGAATTCGTGATGCCAACAACATTGCGTGCAAAGAATTTCCACCCAGCTCGAAGAAGTTATCAGCCGATCTGATCTCCTCGACGCGCAGGATTTTCTTCCAGATATCGGCTAGCAGCGTGACCTCCGGGGACGCCGCGTCCGCGCGGATCAACTCGTTCTCAGCTTCAGCGCTCATCGGCGCCGGTTTGCGAGGCGATCTATCGGTTGAGCGCCGGGCGGTGAACGGAACCGTATCCACGTTGAGCTCCCTCTTCGTCAAATGGCGCGCATACACGGATCTGCGATCGCTATTTAGTATCACACGCTCGGCGCGTCAACATGGCGGGCGCGCAACTGCCTTCAGATTTGGCGGAGCAGGAGAGCCGCTCGCATGCCAGGCGTGCTCGAGGCAAGCAGCAGATAATCACCTATGCCGCTCAATCCGCTGCTCCGGCAATCGACCAGATTGATCAGCGGATCGCAGCCGAAG
The DNA here is from genome assembly GCA_030037885.1 of Xanthobacteraceae bacterium. Classification (GTDB taxonomy): domain Bacteria; phylum Pseudomonadota; class Alphaproteobacteria; order Rhizobiales; family Xanthobacteraceae; genus BOG-931. The sequence goes on from JASHPU010000130.1 coordinate 12,744, forward strand.
CAATGGCCTTTGAGGGCAATATTGTCGAGATACAACTGACTCGGCCGGAAGCCGGCGTTTTGTTCCTTCATCCTGACCAGAGGGATGAACATATTGTTATGCAGAACCCTTCGGATCTGTGCCGGTGCGACACGGACCAGTTGACGGATTCTTTCGTTGACCTCGCGGCCCAGCCGAGAACTGATCTCGCCGTCGACTCGCATCGTCGCACCCTCTACGGCGGTCGCGCCGGCAAGTATGGCGTAGCCGGTGCTGCCGCCCGCGGTGACGACACAGCTAGCGGCGCCGTCGGTGAAGATCGCGAATTTTTGAAACCGCTGGCTTTCGCTGTCGATCTTGTCGCCAGACACCACCAGGATGGCGCGGCGCTCGGCGCTTCTGATCAACGCATTCGCCATGACCAGGGCGGAAAGCAGCGTGGCGCAACGATTGAGCGTGACGCCGACGACGAATACGTCTCCCAGTGCCAGCGCGTCGATCAGCCGCCTGGTGCAGGCGGCATGTGAATCGATGCCGGCGGGAAATTCGGTGGCGCACATGATAAGCGTGTCGATGTCGCGACCGTGCAGCCCCGAGCAGCGCAGCGTCCGTTGCGCCGTTTCGATCGTCATTTCAATGGCAGCGTCGTCGCTTTTGTGGAACTTGCCCCAACCCCAAAGGCTCGGATCTTCCGCCATCCGATAAGAAGCGGCCTTGGCGGCGAAGTCGTCGATGTCGAGGTAGCTCATCTCCCGCGGGCCAAGGACGTAGCTTGCGCCAAACAGCACCGGATCGACGGTGTCCATTAGCTGCTCCGACGAACTGCGCATCCACCAGCAACCAGCGAATCGGCGATTATCAATTTCTGGATTTCCGATGTCCCCTCATAGATGCGCAACAAGCGGACTTGCCGATACAGCCGTTCGAGCAGCGAATTCTTGAGCGTGCCGGCCGCTCCGAACAGCTGCAGGGCATCATCGACAAGCTTCTGGGCGCCTTCGCTGGCATAGAGCTTCGCCATACTGGAATGATCGGACCGCTCGCCGCCGCAATCGAGTTCCCAGGCGCTACGAACCACGAGAAGCGAAGCCGCGTCGAGAAATACCGCCATGTCGGCCAGCTTCTGTTTTGTCATCTGTTGATCGAACAGCAGCGCGCCGAACACCTTGCGCGATTTCGTACGTTCGAGCGCAGCTTGCAGGGCGCGACGGCAGAAGCCAAGTGCCGCCGCGCCGACGGTCGTTCGATAGCGATTCAATATGGTCAAGGCGTATTGAAAACCCGATCCGGCCCGACCGATTAAGTTGTCTCTGGGCACCACGCAATTCTCAAACTTCAGACTGGCCAGCGGCCGCGGGGCCATGACGTTGAGATCGGCGGCGACCGACACGCCGGGCGTGTCGGCCGGCACCAAACATAAGCTCAACCCGAAGGCGCCAGGCCCTTCGCCGGTGCGGGCGAGGACACAATGGAAGTCCGCAACGTTGCCGTTTGCGATCCAGGTTTTTTCGCCGTTTAGGACGTAATTGGCGGCATCGCGAACCGCGCTGAGCTGGGTTGCGGCAAGATTCGAGCCGGCGTCGGCCTCGGAGAGCGCGAGCGAACCAAGCTTTCGGCCGCTGCACAGCTCCGGCAGATATCTGTTCTGCTGCTCCTCATTGGCGAACATAATGAGCGGTGCCGCGGCCAAGCCCTGGATCGAAAAGGCAAAATCGAGAAGGTCGTCGACAAAGCACAGGCCCTCGCGCAGCAGGCAGATGCTGCGTAGATCGAGCGGCGGCGCGACCGGGGCCGGCGCTGTGCCGTCGGCCCTGAAGCCGAGCCATCCTCCCTCGCCAAGCGCTCGGGTGATGCTGCGAACCGCGCCTTTGACATCGGCGGTGCCGAGCGTGTCCAGCGTCGGCCAGTTGCACTGCGTCCAGCTCTCGAACCTTTCCGCCAGCGCGCGATGGTGTTCGCTAAAAAACGGCAGCGCGAGAACGGAGCGATCGAAGATTTCCATCGGCGTGCCATACCATATTTCGACGACGGGGCCCGCAGAGAACTATACGCTCTCAAGCAGTAATACAGCAAACTACATCCGAACATATCAGTGGCTATTGCATATGATTGAAAAGCCCGCTACAGTTGCAGGGCCAATCAGTGTGGTGGGCAGCCAACTGCCGGGAGTGCATCATGCGTATCTTGGTAGTTGGTGCCGGGGCGGTCGGTGGCTATTTCGGGGGGCGGCTCAGCGCAGCAGGACGCGACGTCACGTTCCTGGTGCGGCCGCGACGCAAGGCCCAGCTCGACAAGACCGGCCTGATCATCCGCAGCGGTTGCGGTAATCTGGAGCTGCCGAAACCAGCCATCCTGGTTCCGGATGGCATGCGCGGGTCGTTCGACCTCGTTATCATGACGTGCAAGGCGTACGACCTGGAGCGGGCAAGCGATGCCGTCGCGCCGGCCGTCGACGCCAACACCATGATCCTGCCGCTGCTCAACGGCATGCGACATGTGGAGTATTTGACGTCGCGTTTCGGGCCTGCCGCAATGCTTGGCGGCTTCTGCATCACTTCGACAACACTCGACGAAAACGGACTCATTCTCCATCTCAACGATATCCATCAGCTCACGTTCGGCGAGCCTGATGGTACCGTTTCGGTGAGGATCGCCGCGGTCGCCGCGGCGCTGTCGGGCGCGGGATTTGAGGCGCGTTTGAGCCGATCGATCGTGCAAGAAATGTGGGAGAAGTGGGTTTTCATCGCGGCCACCGCCGGCATGAGCTGCCTGATGCGGGCTGCCATGGGAGACATCGTCGCGGCCGAGGCCGCCGACCTGACCGAGGCGATGTTGGATGAGTGTTGCGGCATCGCCGCAACGCAAGGCTTTCCGCCGAGCGAGGCGGCCAAGCAGCGCATGCTGAACACGCTCACCGCGCCAGGTTCGACTTTTGCGGCATCGATGATGCGCGACATGGAACGTGGCGGTCAGACCGAAGGCGAACACATCATTGGCGATCTATTGCGGCGCGGCGGAGCGGCGGATCGCCGGCTCTCGTTGCTGCGGATCGCTGCTGCGCATCTCAAAGCGTATCAATCGCGCCGCAGGCGAGAGTATGGCGTCGCGCAGGCGGCCTAAGCAATTCAGCCGGATGGAGTACTCGAGCGCGAGCGAACGATCGACCGAAGGGGCAGCAACGCGGTGCTTGATCAAACTGCCGCACAACCAACCATCGTAGAATTCTGGCGCCGAAGTCGACTCCGCTCGGATGCCGTACATCGGCACCCGAACCGCAGCGCGCCGACCGCGCCGAGCATTCTATGTCGTGCATTGCGCGCCGCCTATCATCCGCGGCTGCGCAGTCCGCTCGCCGGCGAATGCTACCAGCAGATCGGTCGCACGCTACCGTCGGCGGGCAGCCTGTATCCGTTCGACATCGTGGCACTGGTGTCGACGCCCGACCGTTGCGGCCAGGCATTCCTGTACAGCGTGAGCGACGGCAAGCTCGTGCCACTGCAAAGCCGAAGCGGCTACCAGGAGTGGCTGCGCACTGCGCTCCGGGTGACGAATGACGGTGGTGAAGTCCCGATCGCCGTCGTCGTCATGGTGCATCCCTGGCTCAGCGCCATGCGCTACGGCGAGCGGGGTATCTTCTACGCATTCCTTGATGTCGGCCATGCCGCAGCCAATATCGCGCTCGCCCTGAAGTCGTTCGGACTGCAAGCGGTCGTCCACGCCCGTTTCTGCCATGCTGCAACCGTGGCATTCCTCGGCCAGGACAAATTCTGCCGCGAGCCGGTGGCCGTTGTTACCGCCTATGGCGATGAGGCGCTGGGTTCACCTGCAGCCGAATCGGATATTGGCCCCGCGGCGGCCTCGCCCCCGTTTGGCACGCCGGGTGCCGACGAGCGCGCTTATTGGAATCATCTGCAAAGTCTCGGCATCATCGGCAATTCGTTCGACGCTTCAGACGCGGCATGTCCGCTCACCTTGCGTCCGCCGCGTCGCGGTAACATCGGGTCGCCGCTGTCGTCTGTCCGTTTGCCGCCGGCTCCGCCATTGAGCGGGCCGAGTTTTGCGCAATTTGCCGACTGCCGCGAATCGGCGCGCGGCTTTGCCGACGGTGCGCTGAGCACGAAGCGCTTCACCGCGGCGCTTGCCGCCATCGGTCGACGGCTGACCGACGATTGCGGCGGCGGACCGGCGACCGCGGTCACGGTGCGCATGGTGGTGCGCAACCTGCCCGGAATGTCCGGCGTGTTCGCCTACGATCCGCAAGTGCATTGCTTCGATCTGGTCGGCGAGGCTCCGCCTCACATTTCATTCAGACAGACCTGCATGCGCCAAAATGTGGTCGAGCATGCGGTCGCTCTCATACTCCTGTGTGCATCGGCGCACACCGCACTGTCAGCCCGCGACGGCGCGGCGCTTCGCGAGATGCATATCCGGGCCGGCATCGTCGGCCAGCTCCTCTACCTCGGATGCGCGCAGCATGGCATCGGCGTGACCGGGATCGGCGGTTTCGACGAGCGGCTGTGCGCGAAATTGGGTTTGGTAGAGCCGCCGGACGAAGTCATCTACGTCGTCGCTGTCGGGCTTGCCGACGCCGCCGCGCGCGACAAGGAGGATCGTCACCTGGATGCCTTCCACCATCGCCGCTCCGGCTCTTTGACAAGAGCGCAATTTTAGGAGTGCACGAATGGCAACGGTCATGGTCGGCAAAAGCGAGATCTTCTATGAATGGCTTGGCGAGCGGCGCCATTGCGGCCCGGTTTTGGTGCCGGTCAACACCTTGATATCGGACTCGCGGATTCTGCGCGAGCTCCTGCAGCCGAACGAGGACATCCCGGCGATTCTGCTGATCGACAATACCAACCGCGGCCGCTCGACCTATACCGACGAGCCGATTTCGCTTGCCAGCCAGGTCGAGGAAATCCACGCCGTCATCGAGGCTGAACAGGTGGCGGCGCCGGTCTGGATGGGCCTCTCGTCGGTCAACTCGCTCGCTTATCGGGCGGCGGCGGCCATTCCAAGCTCCGGGCTGGTATTCGTTTCACCGATTTTCACCTTCGGCCTGCATCGCCGGGTCCGCATCGCCCGCGACCTCCTGCTGCAATCGCTAAACGACACCAGTTTCCGACAATTCATGCAGTTGATGTCGTTGATCGCTCACGGTTCGCATTATCTGGAGACCGATCGCTTCGGCGCGATGTCGAGACTCAAGGTTCTCCGTGAGTGCTACACGCCGGAGCAATTCGCCATTGTGCTGCGCCAAAGCTTTTTCCCCGAACCTGACGATGAACGCATTTTCCGCAGCGTGTCGTGTCCAGTGCTTGCCGTCTGCGGCGCGGAAGAGGCGATTGAGCCTTTGCGCCTGCTCCACCAGGTCCTCTCGTACCTGCCAAAGCCGCGGTTGGTGACCTTGGATTGCGGGCATCAGGTCATGATCGAAGCCAAGGACGAGCTCATGGCGCATTTGCGGCTGTTCATGAAGGGCCTCGGCGTAAGGCAATTGGCGCATGCTTGACCATCCGCATATCGCCGGTGACGTGCGTGCCGAGCATCGCGACCTCAGGCAAGCGGCCTGCGATTTCTTCACCGACCGCAACGTCGCAGGCTGGTGCGTGCGGCCCGACGGTTTTGTCGCTCGGGAATTCTGGAACGAGCTCGGCCGGCAAGGTTTCACCGGCGTTTCCATTCCGGCGGACATGGGCGGCCGCGGCCTGGCTCTGACCGGCTGCATCGCGCTTTTGGAGGCGGTCAGCCAGCTCAGCGACGTCGGCATTGCACTTGGCTTGCACGTTCAGAACGAAGTCACTTCGCATTGGCTGCTGGTGAGCCGAAACCGTGCCTTGACAAAAAAATATTTGCCCGAACTCGCGCGTGGCCGGCTGGTAGGCTGTACGTGCCACACCGACACGGACCCAAAAAACCCGACGCTCGTCAGACGGGATGGGAGCCTGCTGCGTATAACAGGAAGCAAGTCGTACGTCGTCAATGCGGTCCATGCCGATCTCTGCTTCGTCGTGGGCGAACTGGACGGACAGAAGGTCACGGTCTTGCTCGACAAGGCGACGCCGGGGGTGGGCGTCGGCGAAATCTACGACAAGTTCGGATCAAGACGGATCGACCAAGCCAGCATTGTCTTCGACGACGTAGCGGTGCCGGTCGACAATCTGGTTTCGGCTCCCGGCATTCAGCAGTTGCTACAGTGGAATCACGTGATGACGCGGGCTCGATTCTGCACCGCCGTGGATGCGTATTACCGGCTGCGCGATCTTCTCGCTGAGGCCCGCAAAGTCGGGCGCAACAAAAACGTGGCCGGCAAGCCATTCTTCGCGCATGTCGTCAACCGCCAGGCCTACGCCAATGCTTGGGTCGATTTGGTGCTGCTGCGCGCCGGCATCGCCGACGGCTATCGGCATCTCATACAAGGACGAACGCCAACCGCTCGGATCGCCGGCCTCAAGGGTTATGCGGTCGATCGGTTATGCAACTTCGCGGCGTTGTGCATGGACTGGCAGGGCGGGCGCGCTGCCTCAACCGACAACGTGTTTGCGCGCGCCTATGTTCAAGCGCTGGCACTGCGCATGGTCGCCGGCAGCCAAATGACCATGCGAGAACTTGCCAATAATTCATTCCAGGGGCGAGTGGAGGCGAACGCAGCATGAGCGGGTCCGTTCCCGAATCCAGTTCAGGGCCGCGTCGGCTGGCGGCCTATGCCATGGCGGCGCTGGCTCGTCATGGCGAGCGGCCGGCGCTTGCCGTTCATGGTACGTGGCTGAGCTACGCCGACGTCGCGGGCCGGATCCGCGCCTATGCGAAGGAAATCAACGATCTGGCTATGCCGGAGCACAGCCTCGTCGGCGTCAATCTGAAAACAACGGGCGATTACGTCATAGCCTATTACGGGCTGCTGTGTGCCGGACATCTGCCGTTTCTGATCGATGTCAACTTTCAACGCGGCGAGCTTGACGCGATCCATGAAGGTTGCGGACTTTCGCATATTTTGATCGACCGAGGCCGATCCGAGACATTTCCGCTGCCGCGTCGACGCACCGTGTCCTTGACGATGACGCCCCATGCACTGCTTGAGCTCGCGGTGGGCGGCAATCATGCGGCGCCGCTGCCGTCGACCGGGACCTGCCGCTTCACGACCGGCACCACCGGCTGTCCGAAGTGCATCGAGTTCGCCTCCGAGGTGGTGATTGCGGCTGCCGAGAACTGGGTGGAGGGGACCGGGCTCGATTCGGACGACTGCATTCTTTGCGCGGCGGCGTTGTCGAATGGGCTTGCCTTCAATACGTCGCTGTTGGCGACGCTGATCAGCGGGGCACGGCTTTGCTTCGCCAGTAGCCCGCCGACGCCGTCACGCGTGGCCGCGGCCCTGGCGGCGGACCGTATCACCCGGCTCGTGGCATTTCCGGCAATCTATCAGTCATTGGTGGCAGCAACGGACATCGATCAGAGCGGGTTGCTCGAGTTGCGGCATGCGATCAGTGCCGGCGCTCGGTTGCCGCAGGAGATTCGCGATCGCTTTACCGCGCGCTGGGGCGTGCCGATCTCCGACTATTACGGTGTCGCCGAAACCGGCCCGATAACTTTCGAGCCGACTAACGAGGTCAACAGCGGGCTCGGCCGGCCGCTTCCCGGTTGTACGCTGCGGATCGACGCCGGCAAGGACAACGGCATCGGCGAAGTTCTCGTGCATACCACGTCGATGGCAAGTCGATATTTGAACTTTCCGGGCCTGTTCGAGCAGCGGCTCACTGCCGACGGCTTTTACCGTACTGGCGATCTCGGCTTGATCGATGATGGCAGGCTGTTTCTGAACGGTCGGATCGGCAGCGGCCTAAACCTTGCCGGCCGTAACATCGATCCCGAGGAAATCCTCGGCGTGGTGATGCGCTCCCCCGGAGTGACGGATGCCTGCCTGATGGAAGATGTCGATGACCTGGGCAACCCGGTCCTGCATCTCGTCGTGGCGCCACCGGGCCGCGTCAAGCGCTCGGAAATCGTCAGCATGCTTCGTGCGGAACTTGCGCCTTACAAGACGCCGGGACGCATTACTTTCGTCGACGACATTCCGCGCAGCGGCATCGGCAAGCCGGTTCTGAGCGCCGTTCGCGCCGCGGTGGCGAGGCAATGAAGCCGTGCGTTCCCGTCGTTCCTCGAATGGATGGAGTCACATGGATCAGATCGTTCGACAAATCAGAGCGCTGGCACTGCACGCCGGCGCCGGCAATTTCACGGAAGCCGAGCTCGACGGCGCGAATGGCTCGCTCAGCGAGCTTGGCTTCACGTCGCTGAGCTACATCAGCCTGATCGAGGCGCTGGAAAAGACATTCGGCATCATCATCGATCCGGAAACCGATCCGGCCTTCCTCGAATCGCTTGATACCATCGCCTGCTTCGTCGCCGGCCAGCTCGGCTGGGCTTAGATCGTGCCAGGCCAGGGTCACGTCATGCAAACCACCGTTAACAGTCCCGATATGGATCTCGCAAGTCTGCCGTTGCGCAAGCAATTGACCGTTGCCTCGCATATTCTGTTCGTCGCGGGTCAGAACGATATCAATAACGGCCAGGTCTCAGCGCGTTTTGGCCGGGCCGATCGATTTTGGGTGAAGGCGCCCGCGCTTGGCTTCGATGAGGTCACCGAGAACAGTTTTCTTGAACTGGCGGTCGACGGCGGGACTATTTTCAGAGGCGCCGGCCATCGCCCGCCGGAATGGCCGATCCATTCTCGGGTCTATCGGTCGCGTCCGGACATCAATGCCATCGTCCACACCCACGCGTTCCACGCCACGGTGTTCTCGGCGACCGGCATGCCGCTCTTGCCGATCAGTCACGATGGATGCCTGTTTCACAAGCGGGTCAATATCTTTTCCGCCACGACCAATACCATACTAGACATCGAAACCGGCGATCGCGTCGCTGCCGCTCTTGCCGACAATTTTGCCGTCATTCTCAAGAATCACGGCATCGTGACGGTCGGCCGCAATATCAAGGAAGCGACCGTGCTTGCGCTGTTGTTGGAGCGGGCGTGCGCGGTGCAACTGGCAATTCCAAGCGGCGCATCCATCGATGCTTCGCCCGACGACGACGTCGCGCAAAAGAACCAGTTCATTTTCAGTGACGCGGCGATCGCGACATACTGGGATTACTACCGGCGGCGGCTGTCGCGGGCGAGCATGGCCACGCAATTGCCGGAAGCCAGACCGTTCTGATCCACGCCAGCCGCATGGGGTACCGGTATGCTGTTCCATGCACCATCCGTGGACTGGGTTCTATCGATCGGCCATCGCTTAGACTTCGCGCCTGCCAGCTGTCGGATCGAAGATCAGCTGGCGGTCGGCTCGCTTCTGGACGCGTTTTTGGACGATCACGAACGGTCGTTTGTGTCGCAGCAAGCTGCCGGCGCCCGCATCAGACTGGGATTCTTTCCGTCGAATAGGCGTTCCGACGCAGAGCCCGCCATGGCGCCAGGCATTTTGCTCGATGTATGGCGGGAGCAATGTTTGGCGGATCCGGATCTGCGGTGCGATTTGGTGGTGCGTCGCAGCAGTGGCAGCGGCGCGGCCAACGAACTTATTTTGGATTTGACGTTCCCCCATGCGCAAAGGAGCGTCGCGACCCCTCCCGCTAGCTCGCCGTGCATCAGCAGCGTGTTGCTCTCTACGCCGGTTGCGCTCGCGACCGACCGCCGTTTCTTCGACATCCTGACGAGGTACGCCTTCTATCAGGGCGTCCTCGCCAGCGTTTATGCGGAACGAATAATCGCGGCGATGCGCATACAGCTCTCACCCGATTCCATAGGCGTAGTCACCCAGCTGGATTATCTGCCGCTGACGGATCTGGAGTGTGAGGCCGATCTACTGCTGGCTTTCCGCGAGGAACTCTCTGAGCGCGATCAAGCACCAGCGCCGGTCCAATTCTGCGCATTCGCCTTGGCGGCGACGCGGCTGCTGTTGCAATTGCTTCTTCTATGCCAGGAATGCCTGGCCTATTGGCGTTGCTCGCTGGCGTTGCGGGGGGCCGATGGGACGACGCACGCGTTGCCGACAGCCGTGGAAGTATGCACACCACTCGCCGGGCCCCGAGGACTGGGGCGTTTGTTGGCGTCTCTGCTGGTCACCGCTAGAACTTTTGATAGTAACTAGATGTTGTTCGCCTTAATATGTCGGTAGCTTTTGGAGTCGTCCGTTTTTGGTAGCACATCAGTTGTCCGCTTTTGGGTTTGGTGCGCGGCGGGAAACGGCGGTAATAGCCATTGCGCCGATCGGCAGCGGCGTCGGCTTCGAGTTGATCGAGGTACAGGTCGACGGCCGGGGCCATCTGCTGCTCGATGATCGCGGCGACAGCCCTGGCGAGCGAACGGCCGGAACCCTTCGCCCCAAGCCAGGCCGTCCACCTGCATCGCCTTCAAATGCCACCGATAAACTCTCAATCGTCGTAGCTCGCTGTGACAGGGGGGTGCTCCTTTTGTAGGCTTGGCAGCCGCAGTTGGCGTACCCCTTCCTGCCTCTGACACAGAATCCCTTACGTCACCCGACAGTCTATTAATATTGACGTGCGAGCGACTACTCTCTATAGTACAACGTCAGGTAAAGTGCGATAAACAGCAAATAGCGGAAACCGCATGTCTAGTGCCGTCGACGCGCTAAGTCCGCGGTCGCATTATCAATGCGTAGGAGTGGGAGCCGGCCCCTCGAATCTCAGTGTGGCCGCGCTGCTTCACCATCACCGCGAGATACGCAATGTGTTTTTCGAGCAAAAGCCGGAATTCTCCTGGCACGACGAGATGTTCTTTGTGGCGTCGAGTCTGCAGGTCTCAATGTTCAAGGACCTGGTAACACTCGCCGATCCGACGAACTACTTCTCGTTCATTTCTTATCTGCATGCCAACGGCCGCATCTATCATTTCCTGAACGCCCAATTCGATCGCGTATCGCGCATTGAGTTCCGCAATTACCTAAAATGGGCCAGCGACGCAAATAGGAACATCCGATACGGGGAAAAGGTCGTCCGTATCGATTTCGACGGAAGCTTTGTCGTAGAAACCACCAAAAGCAGAGTAACGGCCGAAAACATCGTGATTGGCGTCGGCACGGAGCCCCACCTTCCAAGCTTCGTCAACGGCAACCTAGGCGAAACGCAATTTCACGTCAGCGAGTTTTCCTCAAGGTCCGGCAATCTCGGCAACAAAGATGTTCTCATCGTCGGCGGCGGGCAATCCGGCGCCGAGGCCGTATTCGACCTGATTTCGCGCAAGGGCCAGTCGGCGCCGGCGACAGTCACCTGGGTCTCGAAGCGCGAGAACTTTTTCCCACTGGACGATTCGCCGTTTACCAACGATTTCTTCATGCCGTGCCACTCCAATCACTTTTATGAGCAGGAATATACGGCGCGCCGAGCTTTCGTCGAACGAAACGTTCTTGGAAGCGACGGTATCTCCGAACAAACACTTCGTCATATTTATCAACGTCTCTATACATTACGCTTCATCGACAACGCGCCTCCCGCTGTTGCGCTGCTGCCGGATCGCATTGCCGGCGGGTTATACCGCGACGGCGCCCGGTGGGTGCTCGAAGTTGACCACATGCAGAGCCGGCGCCGCGAACTCGTCGGCGCCGACGTTGTCATTTGGGCCACGGGGTTCCGGTCCGCTAAAATGGAATTTCTCGCGCCGTTGCTGAACCGGCTGCAGCGCGAGGAAACTGAGTTCAAAATCAATTCCGAATTCGCCGTGCTATGGGACGGCCCCCCCGATAGGCGCATTTTTCTATTGAATGCGGCGCGCCACCAGCGCGGCCTACCCGATCCGAATCTCAGCCTGACAGCGTGGCGCAGCCAACGAATCATCGATTGCATCCGGGGCACTTCGCGGGCTGACGTTCCGCAGTTGCCCTCGTTTATCAGTTGGGCGGCGGCGGCGCCTGCAGCAGAGCGACGGAATATTTGAGGGCCACATGCGGGAACGTATCGCGGTTGTCGGCGCGGGAATCATAGGCTGCCTCGCGGCGCGGGAGATTGTCGAGCGTCTTCCCATGGCGGACGTGACGTTGATCGATCGCGATCTGCCCGGCCTTGGTGCGTCGGAGCGCTCGGCGGGGGTCCACTTTCCGCTCGGCAGGTCCGACCGCGTGCGCAGAATGGCGGCATTGTGCGAGGCCTATTACACGGCGCTCGCTGACAGCATACCTGCACTGCGGCTGCATCCGATCGCCCTCTATGCGGTCGTCGCTCCGCAGTTTGAGGCCGTGTTCCGCGAGCGCTTAATCGACGGAGGCGGCGCCAGTCGCGTTCATCAGCCTAACAATCGCAGTTTCCTGCCGTGGCCGCAGGGCTTCGCTCTATTGGACGTCGGCCGGTGCCACTACACCGACGTGGGCGTACTTGTCCGGTTGTTGTCACGCCTGCTGCGCGACCGGGCCACGGTGATCGACGGCGTGAACGTCGAATCCGTCGCCGAGCGATCCGAAGGCGTAACGCTGACGCTGAGCACCGGCGAGAGGCTTGAAGTCGATCGCGTCGTGCTGGCGCCCGGCCCCTGGGTCAACGCCGCAAGCTGGCGGGAATTCACCGAGCCGCTCAACGTCCGCATCAAGAAAGTCGTGTCGTTCCATCTCGATCGGTCGATGCCGGCCGAAGCCGTCGGCATGATGTTTCCGCAGGAAGATGCATTCATCGTGCCGATGCAGGATCGAGGCCACTGGCTCTACAGTTACACCAACACCGAATGGGATGTGACGCCGGACGATCTGCATTGCGGGATCAGCGACGCCAATCGGCGGGAGGCGGTTGACGTTCTGCGTGGTTATGCCGCCGACGAGGTGCCGCAGGTGCGCGCCGGGCGCGTTTTCTGCGACGCTTATAGTCCGAGCCGTGAACCGATCGTGACGGAGCTCGGCCACAGCAAAAATATCATCTTTGCAGGCGCCGCAAGCGGATCCGGCTATCGGTTGGCTCCAGGCATCGCCGTCGCGGCTGCTCGACTCCTGCACTGAATCGGCATGGCGAGGTGGCACTATGAAAATCGTGGCGATCAGTGACGCCAAGCTCGCGCCTGCCTTTGGCATCGATATGGCCTCGATCGAGGCTTTTGCCGGTGCCGGCGTCGTCGCTGGCAGTTATGGCCGGGTTGCGCCGGGTCGTGAAACCGCAGCGCACCACCATGACGAGACGGAAGCGTTCGTCGTCCTGGCTGGGCGCGGCGAAGTGGTGTCCGGCGCCCAGCCCCAGGCTGTGGGTCCCGGGACCGTTGTGGTGTTCGAACCCTTCGAGAATCACGTGCTGCGTAACCTGGGCGATCAGGAGCTTCTGTTCGTCGATCTTTATTGGCGCGATTCCGAGCGGACCGCGCAGGCAGCGAAAGCGTCGGGACTGGAACAGCTGAAGGGCAGGCCGATATTCGTTTTCTCGACGCCTCCCACGCCGAATGGCGACCTGCATCTCGGTCACCTGTCCGGCCCGTATCTCGGCGCCGATGTCTATGTGCGCTTCCAGCGCATGAACGGAATGGAAGCGTATCATCTCACCGGCAGCGACGATTTCCAGAGCTATGTGGTCGGACGCGCTCGGCAAGAGCAGAGCACGCCTAGCGAGGTGGCCGCGCGCTACGCCGCCGAAATCAAGGCCACGCTGGACCTCATGGAGATTCCCGTCGATCAATATACAATCACGAACGCGTCGCCGGGTTATCGCGAAGGGCTGCAGGCGTTTTTCTCCCGCATCGTGGCCGCGGGTATCGGACAGCGCGCAGGCGCAGCGCTGTTTGACGGCCAGACCGGTGCTTATCTCTATGAAGTCGACGTGGCCGGTCAATGTCCGACCTGTGGCGCAGCGACAAGCGGAAACATTTGTGAGGAGTGCGGCGAGCCCAACACCTGCGTCGAGCTCGTGGCGCCGCACTCCAAGCTCTCCAACTTACTGCCGGGAGCCGGCACCATCGAACGCTATTCGTTGCCGCTTCATGAATATCGCGGGGTGGTATTCGATCATCATAGACGCAGCAAAGTATCGCCCCGGCTGCAGCATCTTGCCGCCCGGGTGTTGGAGCGTCCGGAGTTTCACCTGCCGATAACCCATCCGGCCAACTGGGGCATCCCTCCGGCACAAGAGGGGGACGGTCAGCAGGTCATCTGGGTTTGGCCTGAGATGGCTTTCGGTTTTCTGTACGGGATCGCCGAGCTTGGCCGGCGGATGGGCCGCGACTGGCGCGCCGATCGACCGCAGGCGGATTGGAAGCTTGTCCACTTCTTCGGCTACGACAACAGCTTCTATCATGCAATTCTTTTTCCCATCCTCTACAGCATTGCCTATCCGGAATGGCGCTGTGACATCGACTACAACGTCAACGAATTCTATTTGCTCGACGGACAGAAGTTCTCCACCAGTCGCCGTCATGCGATATGGGGCAAAGAAATCGTCAGCCCGCGGACGGTCGATGCGATTCGCTACTATCTTGCCTTGACGAGGGGTGAGAACATTCAGGCGAATTTCTCGCTCGATGCGTTCAACCGTCAGACTGCGGACGTTCTGATCGGCCGCTGGCAGGGCTGGTTCACCGATCTGGGTAGTCGCGTCAACGCCGATTTCGCCGGCGTCGCGCACGATGCAGGAAGCTGGACACCGAGGCAGACCGCCTTCCTGCACCGCTTGCAGTTGAGGCTCGATGCCGTGACGGCGCATTACAGTCCCAACGGCTTCTCTCTAAACGCGGCCGCCGCCGAACTGAACGGCATGGTGGACGACGCCGTGGGCTTTTCTCGCGTTCATGTGACGCTTCGGACCAACATCGACCTGCGCGACGAGTACCGCACCGCGATGGCGTTGGAACTTGCGGCTGCCCGACTTCTGGCCCTGTGTGCGGCGCCGCTGATGCCGCGCTTCGCCGCCAGCCTAGCCGCGTCGCTGGGCGGCATTTCGATCGCCACTTGGCCGCGCCATGTGACCCTTGTCGCGCCGGGCAGTCGGATCGACCTCGCCAAATCCGTTTTCTTTGCAGCGCCGTCCACATCGCAGCCGGGCTTTTCTGATCAGGAGGCCGCGTAGCGGGAGCGCGATGGAGTCGGTCATCAATCGCGTGGTTTCAGCTCGGCCCTCGCCGCATCATTCGATAGTGTTCTATCGCGCCGGCGGCCAATGCCGTTTATCTCTGGACGAGCTCAGCCAACTCGCTTGGCGCGTTGCCGCGTATCTGCGGCGGCTCGGGGTGGGTGCCGGAGATCGCGTCGGCATCATAGCAAAGAACAGGTTGGAATGGGTTCTGCTTGATCTTGCGGCATTGCGCATCAAGGCGGTCAGCGCCGGCCTGGAAGCCGGTAAGTTTGCCGCCAGTTCCGAGTTGATCGACCGCTTTGGCTTGCGGTTGCTGTTTACCGATGCGCCGCCTGCGCATGGCGACGGCAACGACGACCGAATCAAAGATATCGATTGCCTGCTTGCCGGGCTCGGCGATCTGCCGGCCGATCCGGACGGCGCCGCCGTTTCCTATCGACCCGACGAGACGACCACGATCAAGTTCACGTCGGGCAGCACGGGCGTGCCCAAAGCGCTGGCCGCGACGGTCGGAAGCATCGATCTGTCGATCACCGGGACTCAGGCTTTGTTCGCGCACGGTCCGCTCGACAAGCTCTTCGTATTTTTGCCGCTGTCGCTGTTGCAGCAACGCTATTGGATCTATTCGGCACTGGCGTTCAATCACGATGTCGTGGTGACAAACTACGAACTGGCATTCTGGGCGCTGCGCCGGGAGCAGCCGACCGTGGTGATGGGAGTGCCGGCGTTCTTTGAAGCGCTACGCAAAGAGATCGACGCCCGGGTCGCCCGCAGTTGCGGCAACGCCAGCGAAGCCGCGGCCGTTGCCGCCATGCGGCGCGTCGCGGCGTTCGAAGCCATCGGCAACCGCATCCGCTATCTGTGGACCGGATCGGCGCCGGCAAATCAGGACATGCTGCGCTGGTTCAATGACTGCGGAATGCCGATTTTCGAAGGCTACGGCATGAACGAAACGTGCATCGTCACCAAGAACGCGCCTGGCGCCAACCGGCCGGGTAGCGTCGGACGGCCGCTGTCGGGCAGACATATCAGTCTCGATGCCAACGGCATTGTCATCGTGCGCAGCGATTATCCGGTCAATACCAAATATCTGTATGCCGCGCCGGGCGATTCCGAACGCATCTTCATGCCGGATGGCTCGGTACGAACCGGCGATCTCGGGCGGATCGACGAGGACGGCTATCTCTACATCCTCGGCAGGGCCGACGACATCGTCGTTCTGCAAAACGGGCATAACGTGCTTGTGCGCCCGATCGAGGAGCGCCTAGCGGCTTGCTCGAGCATCGAGCAGTGCCTCGTCGTGGGCTTCGGCCGTCCTTGTCTCGTTGCCGTCCTTTGTACCGGGCATGGTGAGGCGGCGCAGCCGACCATCACCGAGCACATCGCCGCAATGAACAAAACCGCCGGTGACGACGAACGGATCGGTGGCTTTGTGCTGGCGCCGCAACCGTTCAGCATGGAGAACGGCCTGCTCACGTCACAATACAAGCCGAGGCGTCGGGCGATCGAAGCGCTGTACGGCAAAGAGATCAGCGAGACCTACGAGGCCATGGCATGAATGAGCCACGCGATCTGGTTTTGCGCCATCTGAGCAAATGCCTTCGTGCCGCAGTCGCCGGGTCGGACGGCCTGGATTTCGACGGCGATTTGAAGCGCGATTACGGACTCACCTCGCTCAGCTTGATGCTGTTGATTACCTCGATCTGCGACGAAGCGGCCATCGATCTGTCCGACTTTACAGAAGACGACATTGCACGCTTGCGCACGCCGCGCGATATCGTCGCCATGCTGATGAGCGCCGGGGGGAGGCCGTTGTGACGTCGCCGACCACAATCGAACTTCAGGGCAGTCCATTTGCAATTGGGGTGGCGCACGGCCAGGCGTTGTGTTCGCGGATTCGCAGCTTCCTAAACGACGATTTGTGTCGGTTGAATCGAATTATGTTCCAGTCCGCATCGCTCGACGACTTGCGCGACACGATACACCGCCATGGCGAAATCATCGCACAAGACACGCCGGCTCTGTTCGAGGAAGTGCGCGGGCTCGCGCACGGCGCCGGCATAGACCTGGAACAGGCCTTGCTGCTGCAGCTGCGGCGCGAGGTCGTCGGCTACTCGCAGTTTGCCATTGCCGGCGACTGTACCTCGTTTTGCCGGTTGAGCGGCGTCGACGGGCCGGTCCTGGCGCAAAGTATTGATTTGAACGGCGATCTCGACGACCAGATGACGGTTGCAAAAATCGAGCACGCCGCGACCGGCCGCCGCTCGCTGGTCGTCACCTTCACTGGGTTGCTCGGCTATCTGGGATTGAACGGTCGCGGGTTGGCCGTCGGCATCAATCTCGTGCTTGGCGGCGCCTGGCGGCCCGGCGTGCCGCCGTATCTGGCGGTCCGTCATCTGCTCGATCGCTGCGACGACGTGGCGTCGTGCCTGCGCGCGCTGGCGCAGCTTCGCATAGCGAGTTCTCGAGCGCTGATGATCTGCGATAGCGACGGTGCCGTCATGGTCGAGCTGCTCGAGGGAAAAATCGCCGTGATCCGCGACAGGCCACTGATCCATACCAACCACTTTCTCGATCCGGACTTCGCCAGGGCAGATGCGATCAATCCGTTTTCTCGCAATTCGTCACTCAAGCGCTTTACGGCGTGCCGGGACAGGCTTGAGGAAATGACGGACCGCAACGGCCCCGAAGACATCATGCAAATTTTTTGCCGTGCGCCGATTCGCGTGCCGGACAACGGCGATTGCCGCCGCGAGCGAACCATCGGAGCGGTAGTGATGATGCCGCGCGACGGAGTCCTGCATTTGCGCTGCGGCGATCCGGCGCAAGCGGCGACACAATCGTTTGCACTCAATAGATAGGGCAGGCCCATGAGTACAGCGTCACAAGCCGGAATAACGCCTTCCCACTGGTACAACATCATCGGCGATCTGCCGTTCGAGCTGCCGCCGGACATTGCGCAGGACCGCCAAGGCGCGGGCGGCACGGTCAAGTTTCAGGTGCCCCTTGCTTTGGTGCGCCAGAGCGTCGGCCGGGAGTGCGACATTGCGATTCCAGCACCAGTGCGTGAGCGCTACAACGCCTGGCGGCCGACGCCGCTGTTGCGCGCGGAACGCCTCGAGCAGGCGCTCGGTACGACGGCGCGCATCTATTACAAATACGAGGGCAATAACGTCAGCGGCAGCCATAAGCTGAGCACCGCGATCGCCCAGTCGTATTATTACAGCATGGCCGGGACGCGTCGGCTGACGACCGGCACCGGCGCCGGCCAGTGGGGTACGGCACTCGCCGTCGGCTCTCGTTCCTTCGGCATGGCCTGCAAGGTCTACATGGTGGGCGCCAGCTTCCGCCAGAAGCCTTACCGCAAGACCATAATGGAACTGCTCGGCGCCGAAGTGGTCGCCAGTCCCAGCGGCGATACCGCGTCGGGTGCGAAGTCGCTGCGCGAGGGCGGCATGGACTCCGGCAATATCGCCTTTGCGGTGACCGAAGCGCTTGAAGACGCGCTATCGACTGAAGGCACGCAATTGAGCGTCGGCAGCGGCGAGGCCTATTCCATTCTGCATTCCACCGTCATCGGATTGGAGGCGCAGAATCAGTTGGCGTCGCTTGGCATCGCGCCCGATATGGTGATTGCCTCGCTCGGGGCCGGCAGCAATTTCGGCGGCATCGCGTTTCCGTATTTGCGCGACCGTCTGCGCGGCACTTCGAACGTGCGTTGCCTCACCGTCGAACCCGAGGCCTGTCCAAAGCTCACCCGGGGAGTGTACCGTTACGATTACACCGACGGTTCGGGCATTACGCCGCTGCAGAAGATGTATACGCTCGGGTATCGCTTTCGCACCGCGGGAATGCACGCCGGCGGGCTGCGCTACCATGCCTGCTCCAAATTGATCAGCGCGCTGTACCATCGCGGTCTGATCGAAGCCGTCGCCTATCCGCAGACCGACGTATTCGCCAGCGCGACATTGTTCGCCCGCCTCGAAGGCATCGTTCCGGCGCCGGAAGCCGCCCACGCAGTGCATGCTGCCATTCGCGAGGCCGAGCGCGCCCGTGATGCCGGCGACTCGCCGGTTGTTCTGTTCTGCCTCAGCGGGCATGGCATGTTCGATCTTGCCGCCTACGCGGAGTATCTGGAAGGACGGATGCAGGATGTCTCAGTCACAGACGCGGAAATCCGCGCCTCGCTCGAGGCACTGCCGAAAATCGAGGAACCTGAACTGGTCTGAGAGATGGAGCTTTGCATGGACAGGCTGGCACTAAGGCGCTTCACTATTAGGGCTTTGCTGGCGAGCAAACACGACGGCGTGGATATCGACGCCATCGGCGACGATACGCAGCTGGGCTCCGGCGGGCTGGCGATGGGCTCGCTGGCGCTGCTGCAGGCTTTCGTCGCAGTGGAAAACAAATTCGGCATCATCTTCGACGATGCCGCCGTCGCCGGCGCCACCTTCAGTACCGTCGGCGAAGTGGTAAACTTTGTCGACTCGGTCATCGGCAAGCGACAGCCGATCACAGGCGAGTTCTGACGCAATGTTGTCGGGACAGGGCTTGTCATACGTCCGCCGCCTGCCGCAATGCGGAAGTTCCGCTCATCCGCCCATCGTCGTGCTTCTGCACGGCTTCGCTCTTTATGAACAGCAGCTCTTCGACATGTCGCAGATCATGGACCCGCGCTTCATGCTGATCGCTCCGCGCGGACCGCTGCGCATCGGGCCCGGCGCC
Organism: Xanthobacteraceae bacterium; assembly: GCA_030037885.1. Classification (GTDB taxonomy): domain Bacteria; phylum Pseudomonadota; class Alphaproteobacteria; order Rhizobiales; family Xanthobacteraceae; genus BOG-931. The sequence continues at coordinate 32,490 of JASHPU010000130.1, forward strand.
TATCGCTGGTTCTACTTCGACCGCACACCAGGCGACGGACCGATCATCAACGCCGCGGAAGAGACTGAAAGCCTGAAAACGCTTAAGCATTTTCTCAAGGGAGTGATCGCGGAGTACGCGCCGTCGCGCCTCTATCTGTTCGGTCACAGCCAAGGCGGCACGATGGCCTTGAGCATTGCCCTCACCGCGCCGGACTTAATCCAGGGCTGCGCTCAAGCCCATGGCCGGATCCTGGCAAAGAGCCTAGCGGCCGTTTCCGACCCGGCGCGGCTCGCACGTCTGCCGTTTTTTATCGGCCACGGCCGCGACAATCCGATTGTGCCGATCAAGCTTGGTCGCGCAACTTGCGATCGACTGAGGAATATCGGAGCGAATGTCAGTTACCGCGAATATCCACTCGGTCACGAAATGACGCCGGATATCGTCGCTGATGCGTCGAGGTGGCTGACGGCGCAGCTCGACTGTTCGATATGACACCGTAAGGACGGATCATCATCAATGGGTTGGCTCGAGCCGATTACGCTGCGCGGCAAATATGCCAAGCTGGAACCGTTGTCCCATGATCACCATGACGGTCTGGTCTCGGCAACCAACGACGGCGAACTGTGGCGACTCTGGTACACCATCGTTCCATCGCCGGAAACCATGGCCGCGGAGATAGACCGGCGTCTGAAATTGCAGGCGGCGGGCTCGATGCTGCCCTTCACGATCATCGACAATGCCACCAACATGCCGGTGGGCATGACGAGCTATTTGAATGTCGATGCCGCCAACCGGCGTGTGGAGATAGGCTCTACATGGTACGCCAAGCGCGTGCAGCGGACCGCGATGAATACCGAATGCAAGCTTTCGCTGCTTGCTCACGCGTTTGAAACGCTGAATTGCATAGCCGTCGAATTTCGCACGCATTTCTTCAATTATCAGAGCCGCCGCGGCATAGAGCGGTTGGGCGCCAAGCTCGACGGTATTCTCCGCAACCATATCATCACGCCTAATGGAACGTACCGCGACACCTGCGTCTACAGCATCATAGCCGGCGAATGGCCGGCAGTAAAAACGCATCTCACGTGGAATCTTGTAAAGCCGCGAAACAGCCCATAATGCGCGCGCGCGATTCGAGATATCACGCAACGGGCCTTGGCTATGATGCCACTGCGTGAGTGTGATCGCGCGTGGCTAAACTGAGCGTTTTGATCAGCTAGGCCAGCGCGTGATTCGCTTCAGTCCCTCACAGATCTGCTCGTGAGCGCCGCCGTAATACAGGCGCAGAAACTTGTGTCCATTGATCGGATCAAAATCAACGCCGGGCGTGGCGGCAACCCCGATCTCCTCGATCATGCGCATGGCGAATTTAGAGCTGTCAGACGAGAACCGCGAGACGTCGGCATAAAGATAGAAAGCTTTCGCTGGTGATCGACCGCATCTTTAATAGCGAAAATAGACAAAAGGCGAGACCTCACGGTAATTCATGGCATAGTAAAGAATGGCGCACGAACAAACAAAATAGATTGCAGGCATGGTCGCCCGAAATTTCAATATTCGCGGTGGCTTGTAAATTGCAATCAGATCGCCGCCGATGATCGCCATAATCAGCAGGAGACTGATCCCGCAATGACTAGGAAGAATACCTGATCGGTAGCCGTTAACCGGCGAAACCAGTAGTATCCCAATCTCCTGAAGAAATCTCCAGCTAAATATGCTTCCATACACAAACAGCGCGTTGCCGAGGCTTCCCGCTCGGATGAGAGGAACGGTCATAACGACGATCAAAAATGTTATTGGAACCCGTATGGATTTAACCACCGCAGACGGGCATCTAAGCTTTTCCCAGATGCGGTTACGGGCGGCGAGCGTTGCCTGAGACGCGACCACCAGGACGCCATTGACAACGCCATAGAGGACATAGCCCCATCCGGCGGCGTGCCAAATGCCCAGCAGCGTGAAAGTAATCAGCGTCGCTAGAGGAATGCCCAGCCTTGGCAGGGATTGGAATTGCAGCCGCAACGGCGTAAACACGTAGTCGCGGAGCCAGTTTATGAGACTAATATTCCACTTCCGCCAGAACTCGGGGATACTTGTGGAAATGAAAGGTTGGCGGAAGTTTTCAGGAAGATCGACGCCCAATAATCTGGCAGATCCTATTGCAATCATGGAATACCCGAGCCAGTCGGCGTAGACCTGAAATGCGACAAATGCCGTCGCGATAAACAGTGCCAACGGCGTCGCCTGATAGAGGTCGCCATATATCGCGTTGGCAGGCACCGCAAGAGAGTCGGCAAACCAGAGCTTTAACACGACGCCGATCAAAATCTCCGAGAAGGCCTTGATTGTGCGATCGGGATTGAATTCCCGTGCAAATGTCAATTGTTGCAAAAAGTCGGTCCGCATGACCGGCCCCATAGTCACAGTGGGGAAGAACGCGCAAAATACAGCGAGTCGCAGCGGCCGCGACTCGGCGTCAATTACGCCTAGAGTGACATCGGCAAGGTAGCCGGCTGCCGCGAAGGTATAAAACGAGAGCCCAACAGGATAGATCAGGCCCGACAGGGCTACATTCTCTGGCGCAGCGTTCCAGAACGGGAACACGTATTTGTAAGCGATCATAGGCGCAAAGCACATCAGCAAAAAACCACATGCCGTCCACCGGTGTGCGCGCGTTTCGCTAAAATGTTGAATGGTCAGCCCGCCCAGATAGGCGATGCTAGTGATGAGCAGGAGCTGAGGGAAGAACGTCCATTGAAAAGTCAAATAATAGAGGTAGCTTGCTGCCAGTACGAACGCGACGCGCCAGAAGCCGGCCATGAGTAAGTAAAAGATAGTCGAAACCACGATCAGACATAAAACGTATAGTGGATCCGCGATCGGCATGGTTGAATAATTTGCTATCCGGGCCTGATCGTGCTCAGTTGCAAATTGATGCGTGTATCGGTCTGCTGCTGTTGCTTAAGACAAGCCTTTCCGACGGAGTACGCGCCGGATCAGGCCAACGCTGCGCATGGCAATGATTTCCGATGCGCTGAACTCGACGGAGAACGCCTTCTGCAACAAGGCCATAAGCAAGATCGACTTAAGGCTGTCCCACTTGGGAAAGTTCGCGGGGGACAGTTCGTCTGTCACCTCACCGGGGTTAATGCCAAACGTTTCCGAAAATATCCGTGTCACCGAGTCGGTCATGGTCTATTCCTTCCGTGGCGCCGAAATATCATTCCCGCGGTACCTCACCCAAGACCGAGCCAAACGCGCAACGTGGCGCCCGCTGGAATTCAACGCAGACCGCGTGCATCCGTCCCCCGACAAGCCGCAGTTTGCAGCAGTTGCGGATGGATTATTGTCGACCGGCAGCCTCGGTTGTCCTCGAGCTTCCGCTACCGTCCCGGTAAAGATGCACCATGCGCGAAGGTCTCGGCGTCCCACTCGATCAAGACACGACGGGCGTTAGGCTGATTTGCCGCCACCGCAGCGCAAGCCTGCGGTCCCATATCGAGATCGTGGATAGACCAAGAATTTCCGGTTGGGGCTCGGAGCAGCGACGCGGGTAGCCTCGGATCAAGGGAAACCTCGATGTTTTTCAGCGAAACCGTCAACCCTTCGCCGATTCCTTTGAGATAAGCCTCCTTTCGGGTCCAGCAGTTGAAGAAAGCCCTGGGAAGCAGCGCTTCAGGAAGCGCCGAAAATTGTTCTATCTCGGATTGGACGCAAACCGCCTGCACCAGCGACCAAGTAACGATTTCGGGGCATATTTGCTCGATGTCGATGCCGACTGGGCCATTACGGCTCACGGCCAACAAGGCCGTCTCGCCCGAATGCGACAGATTGAAATGCAGCGGATCTTCGCTTGGGCGAACGCGCAACGTGGGTTTTCCATGCGGTCCTACATCAAAAAGTAGCGCAATGGGATCGACGCCGAGATACGCGCCCAAAACCTGGCGTAACATGGCATGGGCAGCGACAAAACAACGGTAATCGCTGCTGAAGATCAGTTGCGCTGCCCGATCTCTTTCCTCCGGCGACAGCAGCAATGCCGAGTCACTCACGAGCGCCGCCCGCAAGTCAAGCGATCCGCACCAGACGTGAATTGTGCCGGGATCCAGCGGTATCATTGCATCAACACGGGATACGATTCCGGATGTTGCGCCATCGGATGTGACACATTGCTAAATCTTCGCCTCGCTACGACGTTTGCAGCAGACTTAGCTTGTTCCCAGACTTGCTTGTCCCGCTCCAGAGAGCGCGCGAACCCAAAGATCGTTGGGTGCTCGAACACACTCCGTAGCGGCACCTGGATTTGCAAGAAATCGTTAATCTGGGCGAACAACCACCGGTATAACTAAGAGAGTTATCGCCAAGTGTCAAGGCCGGAGTAAAATTGGGTGACGTAAGGGATTCTGTGTCAGAGGCAGGAAGGGGTACTCCAACTGCGGCTGCCAAGCCCACAAAAGGAGCACCCACGTCACAGCGAGCTGCGACGCCGCGCTCGGAGCTGGCAAACGGTCTGGTCCAGGACTTTCAGGGCTCTCGGCATCTTCAAACCGACCAGGGTTCTTGCGGAGCGAGTGGCGCGTAGCGTTCCAGCACCGGGCAGCAGTCGCGCCGGTCCAATCATCAGCGCTTCATGCAGACGGCGTCCGAGGGCAATACCCTCCCGGGCTTATCTCCTTGTTGTCCAATCGTAAAGCGGTCCATTTTTCCACCATCCGCCATTCGCTCGTTTTACATGATGGCGAATTCGCTGTTGCGGCGGTCGGTCATCAGCATGGCGCCGGGGTAATGGGTGATGCAGAAGTCCGGCTTCACCGCCATGATCACCGATTGCGGAGTGACGCCGCAGGCCCAGAACACCGGAATTTCGTCGTCGTTGATCGGCACCGGATCGCCCCAGTCCGGCTTGTTAATATCTTTGATGCCGATCGCCTCCGGCTTGGCAAGATGCACCGGCGCGCCGTGCACGGAGGGAAAGCGCGTCGTGATCTGCACCGCGCGAATGGCGTCGGCGGCTTTCATCGGCCGCATCGAGACGACGAGGGGACCGTGAAACGATCCGGCCGGCACCGTTTCGATATTGGTGCGGTACATCGGCACCGTGCAGTTGCGGGTGAAATGGCGCAGCTCGATGCCGTCCTCGATCAGCGCCTGCTCGAACGAGTGCGAGCAGCCGATGGCAAAGACCACAAGATCGTCGCGCCACCAGCGCAGCAGGTCGGTCGGCTCGTCGGCAATGGCGCCGTCGCGCCACACCCGGTAGCGCGGCAGGTCGGTGCGGATGTCGAGGTCTTCGCCCAGCGCAGGCAGCCGCCAGTCGCCGGGCGCCGAGATCCCGATCAGCGGGCACGGTTTTGGATTGAGCTGACAGAAACGCATGAAATCCTCGGCCAGCCGGTGCGGCAGGATGGCGAGGTTGCCCTGCACGTACCCTGGCGCGAGGCCGCTGGTCGGCCCGACATGGCCGCCGCGGCGAATAAGTTGCCGCGCCGCAAATCCGGTCTCCGGCAAGGTTGGGCGATCGTCGGGTTGTGTTCGTTGCATTGTGGCTATGGCCATGGCGCGCTCCGCTTCAGTGATGCCGCTTAACCGTCACGCCCACTTTATCATCAGGCAAGCGCCGGGACATACGGCTGCCGCGACGATCTTACACGTAACCAGACGCCGTCATGGCCCGCCAAAAGCCGCGAATCCCGTTGAAACTCGGCGGCATGAGCCGGCGCCCGCTTGTTCGTGACCGCGTCTCCGACTTTAGTGTGACTCCGCGCTTTGCTTGTCTGGCCAAAGGATTGATGAGGACGGACCGGGCACAGCTCTGCAGCTCACGCTTCGTGGCGAATTTATGGAATTGGCGCCTATGCGCGCTACGTCCGGCCGCGGCGTACTGCCATTTTTTTGTTGCCGCGATGCCACCAGCGTGAGAGTGTCAATCGGCGGTCGTACTGCGGAAAAGTTCCCGTGAGGTTCCGCACATTCGAAATAGGTCCCGCGCCAACCGCGGCCGTGCCAAATGGGTGTAATCCGCAATGCCCTGGGAGCAGCAGATCGAATACTGGAAGTCGAAGCTGGCGGGAGCGCCAGCCGTGTTGACGCTTCCCACGGACCGCTGGCGGCCTGCCGAGCGCAACTTCAGAGCTGCCGCATCTCACTTTGTGCTCTCCGATGCTCTATGTGCGCGTTTGTCTGAACTGGGCAAGGGCGGTGCAACCACGCTATCGACCGTCCTGGTGGCGGCATTTGCCGTGCTGCTGTCCCGCTACAGCAATCAACAAGAGGTCCTAATCGGTGTCCCGTCGGGGCAATGTACGCCGAACCTTGAAGCGGCGAACGGCGTTTTCGGCAACATTGCGGTACTGCGGGTGGACCTGTCGGGCAATCCGACATTTCTTCAATTACTGCAGCAGGTGACGGACGCGACAGCCGAAGCGCAGGCCCATAACGCGCCGTTCGAGAAGATCGTCGAGGCGATTCACACGGAGCGGGATTCGTCGCGACATCCGCTCGTCCAGACATGCTTCGCCTTTTGGCAGGCGTCGGATCAGATGCCAACCCGCAGTGGCGGCGATCCGTGCGAGGTCGAACCGGCGGACGCCACGACAAATTTCGACCTTGAGCTGCGTTTCCGCGCTGTGTCATCGAGGCTGAGCGGCAGTCTGCAATATGCAAGCGAACTATTTGAGTACAGCAGCATAGAGCGGATGGTCGGCCACTACCGCCGTTTGCTGGACGATGTCGCCGGCGATCCGTCGCGGGGTATCGGCGTCTTGTCACTCTTGAGCCGGCAAGAACGCCAGCGGCAGCTGACGGCGTTGCACGGCCCAACGGTCCTGCATCGCAGAGGCGATTGCCTGCACGATCTATTTATCCGTCAGGCAGCGACGACGCCCGATGCAACCGCGCTTTATTTCGAAGAACGGACGATGAGTTATGCGGAGCTCAACCGCCGCTCAAATAAGCTGGCCCATCATTTGCGGAAGCTATCAGTCCGACCCGACATCATTGTTGGCCTCTGCGTCGAGCGCTCCCTGGAAATGGTCGTCGGCTTGCTCGGCATTATGAAGGCGGGCGGGGCCTATTTGCCGCTGGATCCGAACTACCCGAAGCAGCGGTTGGCGTACATGCTGGATGATGCGCGCGCACCGGTGCTCGTGACACAGGCGGCATTGCTGCGCGGATTGCCCACGCATGACGCCGAAGTCGTCCGCATCGATGCGGACTGGGAGGAGATCGAGCGCCAGCCAAGCACTCCGGTCGACAGCAGGACGCTGCCCGGCAACCTTGCCTACGTCGTCTATACCTCCGGATCGACCGGTAGGCCAAAGGGCGTCATGATTCCCCATGCCGGCATCGTCAACCGGCTGCTCTGGATGGATGAGACCTATCGGCTCAGCACGGCGGATCGTGTCCTTCACAAAACGCCATTGAGCTTCGACGTTTCGGTGTGGGAGATTATGTGGCCTCTTATCGCCGGCGCCGGAGCGGTTCTCGCCCGTTCCGGCGGTCATTCGGATTCGTCGTACCTGGCGGCGCTGATTGCGGCGCAAGGCGTCACAGTCGCGCATTTCCTGCCGACGATGTTACGTACCTTCTTGGAAATGGGTGCATTCAACGATTGCACAAGCTTGCGTGAGGTCTTGTGCGGCGGCGAGACGCTGCCGTTCGATACGGTCCGGGCATTTCTCGCCAATGGGCGCGCGGCGCTGAGCAACATATATGGGCCGACTGAAGCCTCGATCGGCATGACCTGCTGGCGCGGCACCATGCGAGCGGATGGCATCGTGCCGATCGGCCGGCCGATTGCAAATGCCAGGGCTTATGTCCTCGATGCGTGGCTTGAGCCTGTCCCCACCGGCGTCGCCGGCGAGCTCTATATTGGCGGCATACCATTGGCACGCGGCTATCTGCATCAGCCCGCCCTGACTGCCGAGAAGTTCGTGCCGAATCCGTTCGAAGAGGGCCAACGTCTTTATCGAACGGGCGATTTGGTCCGCTTGCTGCCGGATGGAAATCTCGCGTTCCTCGGACGCATCGACCAGCAAGTGAAGGTTCGCGGGTATCGAATCGAACTCGACGAGATCGAAGGCTTGCTGGCGTCCTGTCCGGGAGTCAGTCAGGCGGCCGTTGCGGCGCGCGAGGACGTGAAAGGCGGAAAACGGCTGGTCGGTTACGTCGTGCCGTCTGCGCAGGCGCCATCGGCTCAAGAGCTGCGCGCGTATTTGAGAACGAAATTGCCTGACTACATGATTCCCTCGGCATTCGTTACGCTTAAGGCGCTGCCGCAAACGCCCAATGGAAAGATCGATCGCAATGGCCTTCCGGCACCCAAGCCGCAAACCGGAGAGTATGTGCCTCCGCGCGACGACATTGAGCTGGCCGTGCAACGACTGTGGCAGCAAGTGATCGGCCTTGCGCCAATAGGAATCAAGGACGACTTCTTTGAATTAGGAGGCCATTCGCTGCTTGGTGCGAGCCTCATTGAAGCCTGCAATCGCCTGTTCAAGATTCGCTTGCCAAGCTCCGTTCTCTTCAACTGCTCCACGGTCGAAACGCTCGCCGACGCAATACGCCAGAAAGAGACACTGCTGCCTTATTGCCCGTTGGTGCCGCTGCAGAAAGGCGGCGGGCGGCGATCTCTGTTCTGTATTCATGCGGCGGGCGGCTCGGCATTTCGTTACATGGCGTTGGCCGGCTGTCTCGGAGCAGATCAACCTGTCTACGGGCTGCAAGCTTCTGGCCTGGAACCAGGCGAACCGCTCGCCCCGTCTGTCGAAGCGATGGCGGCCGCCTATATCGAGGCCATTCGCGCGGTCCAACCTCAGGGACCTTATCGGTTGCTGGGCTGGTCGTTCGGCGGCCTTGTAGCTTACGAGATGGCGTCGCAACTGAAGCGGTCCAGTGAAACGATTGCTTTGCTTACCCTGCTTGACACGCCACGGCCGTGGTCGGCTCAGTCGGCGCGCATGACCGAGAGGGAGATCATTGCAGCACTTGCCAATCAGATGCTGGGACCTAAGGATGCGGGGGATGACGAGAGAGAAAAGATTCGCAGCCTTGCCCAACTGGTGGAAGCGGCTCGCGGTCGCGGATTCGTATCGCCGGACTTCTCTGTGGCCCAAGCGGAGCGAATGGCGGTTACGCTTGCCAATGCCGTTGAGATTGGCAGAGCCTATCGGCCGCCGCGCCTGCGCCAGGACCTGATCTATTTTCGAGCGATAAAACCGTCGGAATATGCGCGTCATCCGGCGGAGCTTTTCGATTGGTCGCCGTTACTGGATCGGGCGCCGGTCACGATCGCAATTCCGTGCAACCATCTCGAAATGGGATCGCCGCGCTATGCTCCCGCGATAGCCGATGCGCTTCGCCCGCGGCTGGCCGAAAGTCTAGAAGACGGACGATGCGGCATCCCCGCGGGCGGAAACCTGATCGAATGCCGGAGCAATGCCTGATCGGCCGAAATCGAGTGAGGTCGCATGGAACTGACCCATGATAACGCTCGCGCACGTGCCAAGGGCTGGTGCGATGCCTGGAACCGTCGCGACCTGGACGCGGTGATGGAGCATTATGCCCAGGACGTCGTGCTGACGTCTCCACTGATCGTCAAGCGTTGGGGCATCGCCGACGGACGACTCCAAGGAAAGGAGCGTGTCCGCGAAAATTTTGCGATCGGGATGCGAAACGCCGGCTTGCATTTCGATTTCGTGGACGTGCTCCTTGGGGTCGACGCGTTTTGCGTCATTTACAGGCGCGAAACTGGAGTCCTCGTAAGCGACCTCTGCCTGGTCGACGACCAGGGGCGCACCAAGCGGGTGATCGCCTGTCATGGGGAATGAAATATCCGGTCGCGAACGCGGTGCGAGGTCAACAAATCGCAATGACGGGCACCCGAAAGCGCACACGTTGTTGGCCGGTCGCCCGGTCGCGATGATGTTGCTTTAGAGTCCCCGATAGGGGATCAGCAAACCCCACGCCTTTAGGCGGCATGGGATCGCGGCGGTTCCGGTATAAAATGGCTGGATGGAAGGATACAAGCGGGGCAGCCACACCGTTTGGGACTGCAAGTATCACGTGGTGTGGGTGACGAAGTACCGGTATGCGGTGCTGGGCGGGGATGTCGGGCAACGATGCCGCGAACTCGTCCGTGAGACGGCTCGTGC
>JASHPU010000131.1 GCA_030037885.1 Xanthobacteraceae bacterium
AGCGAGCCTCGAAGGATGCAGGCCCCGGCGCCTCGGCCTGCATCCTTCGAGGCTCGCGCTACGCGCGAGCACCTCAGGATGAGGAATGATGTTACGGCGCCACCGACAAGCCTTGCACGCGGTGCTTCGCGATCAGCCGCGCCACCAGGCCGGAGGTTTTTGCTGCGGCGACGAAGTCGCGCAGGAACGCGGCGCCCGCGGCGTTCTGCTTCGCGGTGCCGATGGCCTGCTGCACGGATGTGAAATTGCCGGGGAGAATGCGCGCGCCGGGGACTTTTTTCACGTCTTCGAGCAGTTGCGGACGCAGCGCGGCGTAGGCGTCGAGTTTTTCGGCGATGAACTGGTGCAGCGGCCCGTCGGCCGAATCCGAGCGCAACAGCGTGGCGTGCTTGAGGTTGGCGGTCAGCCACAGATCGTAAGCGGCGCCGCGCCGCACCGCGATGCGCGCGCCGGCGCGATCGACGTCGGCGACGCTCTGAGCGGGCGAATTCGGCGGCACCAGGTAGGTGGCCTCGATCTCGCAATAGGCCGGGGTGAAGGTGATCTTCTCGGCCCGCGCCGGCTCGGCGCCGATCAGGCCGATGTCCCAGGCGTCGGTGCCGGCCGCGTCGGCCAGCTTGGAGGGGCGTTCGAACGGCACGTAGGCGACCGCCACGCCGAGCCGCCGCGCGATTTCGGCGGCCATGTCGGGGGCGACGCCCTGGGGCTCGCCGGCGGCCGTTTTGCCAGTGACCAGAAGAAAGTTGCCCATGTTGATGCCGGCCCGCAGCACCCCCTTGGGCGCCAGCTCGGCCACGATTTGCCGGTCCATTCAGCCCTCCAAAATCCTTGGCTCACGGCCGTTTGGCGGCCGGATCGCCCCTGCCGCCCCTCCCTTACCGGAACCGGGCGGCCGATCAATCGTTATCACGGGCCATCACCCCTCGGTGAGGGCGCGTTCCAGCGGTGCAGTGGCGTCCCCAAGTTGCCGGCTGAATTGAACCTTCAGTCCGGTTGCGGCGACTTAATCGCTAAAGAGCCGGGAGAGCGTCATGAGCCATTCCATGTACAACGCCGACCGCAGCACCCACCTCAAGATCGTGGTGCTCGGCCTGTTGTGCGCCACCGCGGTCGCGGTCGTCGGCATTTTCGCCAATGTCAGCCAGTTCGACATGGGCACCGCGCCGCTGGTCAAAGCCGATCAGCCGACCATCGTCAGCGGCAAGTTGCCGGCCATTCGCTGAGCTTATTCCAACCCTATCAATGAGATAACCCTATCAATGAGATAGCCCGGCCGCCCCCCCCCCGAGCGTGCGGTCAGGTTTTCGGCTGCTGGGCCGGCGGCGGCGGTACCGGCACCGCCTCGACCAATTTGCCGCCAAACAGAATTGGCCCGGTCGGCTCGCCGGTCTTCGATCCGCCTGCGGGCTCGAACGAAATCTTGTAAGTGGCGCTGCGCACCGTATCGAGGTCGTAGTCGGACGCCAGCGAGCGCTGGGTGAATTCGCTCGCCCCGACTACGCCGAGCGAACGCGGCTTCGGAAAATGCGGCGAGATCAGCCAAAGCTCGTAGCTGTGAGCGGCATCGGCCGCAGCCGAGACGCGGCGCACCGTCAGCTTCAGGTTGGCCGGATCGATGGTGAGCAGAAAGGCGGGCGCGGTCGGATCCTGTTGCAGGACGGCGACGAGCCGGTTGGGATTGGCCTCCTTCGGTGCGGGCACGGGCGCGCGCGCAAGAATCTGTGGGGCGTGAAAAAATCCGCCGGCCGGGAACGCGTTGGGTGCGACTTGCGACACCACGATGAAGGCGGCCAGCACGGCGGCAATCGCCACTGCCCCGGCCGCGGCGACGCGCCAACGCCGCAGCCGGCGGGCCAGATAAAGAATCTCGGCGCCGCGCTCGGGCCGCTCCGTACCGGCCGCGGCCGCCGACGGCGCCGGTTGCGGCGGCTTGAGCGTCCAATCGGCCGCCGGCTTGGCCTTGGCCTGATCCGCGTCCGCCGTGCCGTCTTCCGACGCCATCAACGTGGAGGCGAGCGCCGCAAGGAGCGGAGCCGGGTCGCCGCCATGCTCGGCCGACTGCTTGTCCTCGGATGCAGCCTGCGTCTCCGGCTCGGCCTTTACCGCAGTCCCGGACTCGTCGGTCGGCTGGTTCGCCTCACCGGGCGCCAGGCGGACCTCGTCGACGGGCGTGACGGTATCGATGTCGGCTTTGATCTTGTCCCAAACTTCGGCCGGCGGCTCCACTGCCTCGACCATGACATTGAGTTCGCCCAGTCGGCGCTCCCATTGCCGCACGATTTCGGTGAAGCCCGGATCGATGGCGATCAGCGCTTCGGCATGCGCGCGCTCGTCGGAGGCGAGCGTGCCCAGCACGTATTCGGCGGCCAGCGCGTCCAGATCGTCGTCGGTCGTAACCATCAGTGCCCCATACACTCCCGAATTTCGAGCAGGCTGCGGCGCAGCCATGTCTTGATTGTGTTTACCGGAATGTCGAGCTTGTGCGCCAACTGCTCGCGGCTCCAGCCGCTGTAATAGGCGAGCAGCACGATGCGCTGCTTTTCCGGATCGAGCTTGCCGAGGCAGGTGAGCAGCCGACGCAATTCCTCTGTCATTTCGCGGCGCGCCAAGGGCGGCGGCGTCTCGGCGGCAACGCTCAGCGCCTCGGGGCTATCCTCGACCGACACCTCGCCTTTCTTGCGCACGATGTCGATCGCGCGGTTGCGCGCCATCGCCACCATCCAGGTGATGGGGCTCGCCACGGTCGGATCGAACTTGCCGGCCATCTGCCAAACCTTCAGGTAGGTTTCCTGCATGACGTCGTCGGCCAATTCGGGCCTGCCCAAGATACGGAGCAAAACACCATAGAGTTTCGCGCGGGTGGCGCCATAGAGGCGCTCGAACGCGGCCCTGTCGCCTTTGGCAACGGCAGCGAGCAGCCAGACGAGTTCGGCCTGCGTCAACATGCGCGGTCCCTGCCCCAGGGGAGACGATCCCGGCCTGATTATCGCCGCGAAAATGGCCGCTCGTCGAGAGTGAAACTGACGTTAACGCGTCATTCCGGGCCGGCGCAAAGCGCCGGACCCGGAATCCATAACCGCAATCGGCGCAGAATAGGCGCCGCAGGGATTATGGATTCCGGGTTCGCCGCTACGCGGCGCCCCGGAATGACGGGCCAGGGATTTTTACGCCGGCGCCCCGCGGGCGCGCATCAACGCGATGCCGTCGAGCTCGGCCTGCTCGGCGGCGTTTTCCGCCTCGCGCTCGCGCATCTGATCACGCTCGTCGAGCAGCTCGACCTTCTTGAGTTCATCGAAGGCCTCGCCCAGGCCGAGCTTGGCGTCCTCGAGCTGGATGCGCAATTCCTCGGCCGAGCGCTTCAAGTTTTCGCGCCGCGTAATCGCCGCCTTGGCATAGGTCGGATAGGCGAAATGCGCCGGATCGTGAATGCCGGCGCGGTCCTGCTCGACCTTGATTTCGCGCTCCAGGTCGGCGGCCATGCGGTCGAACTCCGCAATCATGGCTTCGATCTGCGCGACCTTGCGGCGCCTCTCGTCGACCTGAAACTTCTTCAAGCGGATCAGCGTTTCTCGAGATTTCATCGACTGCTACTCCCCGAAGCCGCGGGACGCTGGCGGCGCGGGCCGGTGGGCCGCCGGGCTGCAAAACCGCCGCCGCACGGCGCCGCAATGGACCATTGTGCCACGGATAACGTTAGCGTTCGGTTTCCGGGGCGGCCACGATCTCGGCCAATCGCCGGTATCCTTCGGCCAAGCTGGTTGCTTCTTCCTTACCTTGGGCCAAAAAGGCCTCGAGCGGGGCGTGCAGCCGGATCGCCTCGTCGACCTCGCTGCTGGTGCCGGGCCGGTAAGCGCCGAGCCGGATCAGTTCCTCCATGTCCGCGTAGGTCGCCATGACCTGCCGCGCTCGCGTGATGGCCGGCAGGTAAGCCGGATCGGCCGCCCGCGGCATGGTGCGCGACACCGATTTGAGCACGTTGATCGCGGGATAGCGCCCGCGCTCGGCGATCGCGCGCTCCATCACGATGTGGCCGTCCAGAATGCCGCGCACGGCATCGGCGATCGGTTCGTTGTAATCGTCGCCGTCGACCAGCACCGTGAATATGCCGGTGATGGTGCCTTGGTCGGTGCCGGGCCCGGCGCGTTCGAGCAGGCGCGGCAGTTCGGTAAACACTGTGGGCGTGTAGCCTTTGGCGGTCGGCGGCTCGGCGGCGGACAGCCCGATCTCGCGCTGCGCCATGGCAAAGCGGGTCACCGAATCCATCAGCACCAGCACGTCCTTGCCGTCGTCGCGGAAATACTCGGCGACCGCCAAGGTGACGTGGGCGGCCTGCCGCCGCATCAAGGCCGGTTCGTCGGAGGTCGACACCACCACCACCGAGCGGCCGAGGCCGGCGTCGCCCAGATCGTCCTGCAAGAATTCCTGCACCTCGCGGCCGCGCTCGCCAACGAGCCCGATCACCGTCACGTCGGCGACGACGTTGCGCGCCAGCATGGCGAGCAGGACCGATTTGCCGACGCCGGAGCCGGAGAAAATGCCGAGCCGCTGGCCGCGGCAGCAGGTCACGAAGGTGTTGAGCGCCCGCACGCCAAGATCGAGCGGCGCGCCGACCCGGCGGCGCGCGTGCGCCAGCGGCGGCAGGTTGCGGAACGGATACGGCGATGGACCAAGCAGCAGCGGCCCTTTGCCGTCGATCGGCTCGCCCAAGGCGTTGACCACGCGGCCGAGCCAGCCGGCCGACGGCCGCACCGCGCCGGGCACCGAGGTGACCAATGCCCGACAGCCGCGCCGCACCCCTTCGAGCGGCGCGAACGGCATCAAGAGCGCATGCGCGCCGGAAAAGCCGACGACTTCGCATGGAATGGCCTTGGCCGCGGTCTCGACGATCACGCGCGCTCCGACCGACATGGCGTGGAGCGGACCCGCCACTTCGACCATCAGCCCGCGCACGCCGACCACGCGGCCGTAGATTTCGACGCCGTCGAGCTCGTTGATTTGTTCGGCAAGCGCCTTCACGGGGCACCTTCCTGCTGCCGCAGCTCCGCACAAATGGTTACTCGCGAGGTCATCTTATTAATCGCTTGTTTACCCGGGCCATTAATCATCGCGTTGTCGCCCTTGCGGCCAAAAGACCTCGCCACCTCGCAAAGGAGGCGAGTCGTATGAATCGGTTAGCGGCGAAAGTTAACCTCTGACATGAACGCTCGCGTGGTCAAAAAACTACTATCACGCAATACTTTAAGGCGATTCGAGCCGATTTGCCTAGGGCTTGCGTACGCGAAAGAATCAGGTTTTGTTAACCATAGCGTCGCTAGTGTGCCGAATCAGTTCTTCGAGGGCGTTTCTCCGAGGGCGCTTCTTGGGGCCGCCGCTGCGGGCGTGCCGACCTTGAGCCCGCGCGGCGAGGAAGGGGACTGGCATGCGCGTATTGCTGATTGAAGACGATAGCGCCACCGCGCAATCGATCGAGTTGATGCTCAAATCCGAGAGCTTCAACGTCTACACCACGGACCTTGGCGAAGAAGGCGTCGATCTCGGCAAAATCTACGACTACGACATCATTCTGCTCGACCTCAATCTGCCGGACATGTCGGGCTTCGAGGTGCTGCGCTCGCTGCGCGTCTCCAAGGTGAAGACGCCGATCCTCATTCTCTCCGGATTGGCCGGCATCGAGGACAAGGTCAAAGGTCTCGGTTTCGGCGCCGACGACTACATGACCAAGCCGTTCCACAAGGACGAACTGGTGGCGCGCATCCACGCCATCGTCCGCCGCTCCAAGGGCCACGCCCAATCGGTCATCCAGACCGGCGATCTCGTCGTCAATCTCGACACCAAGACCGTCGAGGTCAGCCAGGCCCGCGTGCATCTGACCGGCAAGGAATACCAGATGCTCGAGCTGCTTTCGCTGCGCAAGGGCACGACGCTGACCAAGGAAATGTTCTTAAACCACCTCTACGGCGGCATGGACGAGCCGGAGATGAAAATCATCGACGTCTTCATCTGCAAGCTGCGCAAGAAACTCGCCAACGCATCGAGCGGCAAGAACTACATCGAGACGGTATGGGGCCGCGGCTATGTGCTGCGCGAGCCGAGCGACGAAGAGGCCAAGATTTCCGCCTGATCGAGGACGTCGAGCGAGACCGCGGTTCTGTGCTGCGCGAGCCGAGCGACGAAGAGGCCAAGATTTCCGCCTGATTTCACCTGAGGGGCTGTCTGAGCGCAAAACCCCGGCCGCAAGGCCGGGGTTTCTGTTTGCGCTCAATCGTCATTGCGAGCAGCGAAGCGACGAAGTAATCCGGACGCGGTGCACGAAGTCCTGGATTGCTTCGCTTCGCTCGCAATGACGCGACGAATTATTTGAAGTCTCACCGCCCGCCGTTGACGGCGACGAGCCGCGGCGCCGGCTTGTTGACCGGCCGCGGCGCCCAGGGTTTTGGCGAGCGCAGGTTCGGCGCGTAGAGGCCGTGCCTGTCGCCGACCACTTTGAAGCTGTCGGTCAGCCCGACCACGGTCTCGGCGGCGCCGAGCACCAGAAAACCGTCGGCGGCGATGATGCGCGACAAGCGATCAAGCACGCCGATCTTGGTTTCCCGGTCGAAATAGATCAGAACGTTGCGGCAGAAGATCAGATCGAAAATGCCGAGCTGGGAAAAATCGGCAAGCAGATTGAGCTGCCGGAACTTGACCATGGCGCGGAGGTCCGGAGCGATCTGCCACAGCTCGCCGACCTGGGTGAAATGCTTGATGAGCAATTGGATCGGCAGGCCGCGCTGCACCTCGAACTGGCTGTAGAGGCCCAGGCGCGCCTTTTCCAGCACGTCGCCGCACAGATCGGTGGCCAGCATTTCGATGCGCCAGCCGGCGATGTCGTGCGCCATGTCGTTGAGGCACATGGCGAGCGAATACGGCTCCTGGCCGGTCGAGGCGGCGGCGCACCAGATGCGGATGCGGCGCGCGGTACGGCGCGCGGCGAGGAGCGCCGGCATGACGATCGAGCGAAAATGGTCGAACGGAATCTTGTCGCGAAAGAAGAACGATTCGTTGGTCGCCATGGCCTCGACGACGGCCGCCGTCAGCGCCGCGTCGCCGCCGCGCCGCAGCGCCTCGACCAACTCGCCGAGCGAGCCATGGCCGGCCTTGCGGGCCACCGGAAGCAGCCGGCTTTCGACCAGATATTGCTTGTCCGCGGTGAGCACCAGGCCGGAGCGCTGCTTGAGGCATTGGCGCAGGAAATCGTAATCCAGCGGCGTCATGAACGGGTCCCCGTCAACAAATTAAGGATTTTTCCGGCAATCTGATTGAGCGGCAGCACCGCCGCGCACAGTCCGGCTTGCGCCGCCGAACGCGGCATGCCCCAGACCACGCTGGTCGCTTCGTCCTGGGCGATGACGCTGCCACCGGCCTCGACGATCGCGGCGGCGCCGCCGGTGCCGTCGGAACCCATCCCGGTGAGGATGAGCCCCAGCGTGCCGGGTCCCCAGATCTGCGCCGCCGAAGCGAACAACGGGTCGACCGACGGCTTGCAGAAATTGATCGGCGGGTCGTCGCCGAGCGCGATCTTGATGCGATCGCCGTCGCGCACCACGCGCATGTGGCGGCCGCCCCGCGCCAGGTAAACGCCGCCGGCGAGCACCGGTTCGTCGTGCTCGGCTTCGTGGGCGCCGCGGCCGCTGACCCGACTGAGATGCTCGGCCAAAACCGTCGTGAACGTCGGCGGCATGTGTTGCGTGATCAACAGCGGCGCGCGATCGATCGCGGCCGGCAATTTTTGGATGATGGCGGAAAGCGCCTGCGGCCCGCCGGTCGAGGAGCCGATCAACAGCGCCCGCGGTATGGCGGCGGCGAACGGGCGCAGCCTGATCCGGCCGGGCTCGGGGCGGTTCCGCGCGCGCTCGTCGGCGCGTTGCGGCGCCGCCGGCCGCTGCATCCTCTGCTCCGGCACCAACGGCGGCGCCGGCTCGCGCGTCGCCGGCCGCTTGCGGCCGAGATTGCGGATCTTGTCGATCAGCTCGCGGCGAAACTCCGCCGACGTCATCGCCTCGTAGGTGGTTTCCGGCTTCGGGATGTAATCGGTGGCGCCGAGCGACAACGCGCGCAGGCTCAGCTCGGCGCTGCGCCGGGTCAACGTCGACACCATGATCACCACGAGGTCGCGCTTCTGCCGCAACAACAACGGCAAAGCGGCGATGCCATCGAGCTCCGGCATGTCGACGTCGAGCAGCACCACGTCCGGGTCGGTCGCCTCGAGCCGCTCCACGGCCTCGCGGCCGCTGCGCAGCGCCGCCGCGATCATCATGTCCGGTTCGACCTCGATCCAGCGCGTCATCATGCTGCGCGCGACGACGGCGTCGTCGACGATCATGACGCGAATCTGACGCTCGGCTGCGGGCGCCGCATGCGCGGCGGCAAGGGCTGGATTCATGTCACTCGAACTTTCCGTAACGCTGCCGTCGCGGAGCGACGATGCAGGCGGCGCAAAGCTGCGCCGCCGTTAGATCAGCCCGACTTCCTGGAACTTGGCTTCGACGATGTCCTTGTCGAACGGCTTCATGATGTATTCGTTGGCGCCGGCGTGCAGCGCGCGGGCGATGTGGGCGACGTCGTTCTCGGTGGTGCAGAACACCACCTTGGGGCGGTCGCCGCCCGGCAGCCGGCGCAGCGCGCGCAAAAAATCGTAGCCGTCCATTTTCGGCATGTTCCAGTCGAGCAGGATCGCGTCCGGCAAGCGACTGCGGCACGATTCGATCGCCTCCTCGCCGTTCTCGGCTTCCGCGATCTGGAAATCGAGACCTTCGAGAATGCGCCGCGCCACCTTGCGGATCACGCTGGAATCATCAACCACCAAGCACGTTTTCATGACGTCCTCATTCACGCTGTGCGGGCTCGCCCGCTTACCCTGCGACGCAACGTCTTGCGCAACGCCTTGCGCGACGTCTTGTCATCTGCCGTTCGCCGCATCACGCCGCGGCACCGATCTGGTCGACGGCGAAGTCGAGGACGCGCTCCACTTCGAGCACGACCAGGAGCTGGCCTTCCAGCCGGTACACGCCGGCGGCAACGCGTGCGAGATTGCGGTCGAGATTGACCGGATTGGGTTCGCGCTCGCCGTCGGCGAGCTTGAGAACCTCGCCCAGCGAGTCGACCAGAAGCCCGAACGATTCGCCGCGCGACTCGATGCCAATGGCCATCGCCGGGTCGCCGCCATGGCCGGCCTTGAGGCCGAGACAGTTGCGCATGTCGACGGCGGTGACGATACGGCCGCGCAGATTGAGCACGCCGGCGATCTGGGCGCCGGCAAGCGGCACGCAGGTGATGCGGCCCGGCCGGAACACCTCCTGCACCCGCGCGATCGGCAGGCCGAACAGCTGTCCGCCGGTCATGAAGGTGACGTATTCGGTGAACTGCGAGTTGTCGTTCATCGTGCTCATGCCGCCCGTTCGATGTCGGTGTCCTGTTCCTTGATCGCCGCGATCAGCCCGGCGCGGTCGAACTTGGCGACGAAATCGTAGAAACCGGCGGCGCGGCCGCGCGCGATGGCGTCGGCCGACACCATGGCGGTAAGGCCGATGATCGGCGTGCCGGCGGCGCCCGGCAGCGTGCGGATCGCCTGCGCGAGCGCAAAGCCGTCCATGTCGGGCATCTCGATGTCGGTGACGACGACATCGGGACGCCTGCCCGATTGCAGGGCGCCGAGCGCAGCGGCCGCCGAGCCGGCGGCGACCACGTGATAACCGGCGGCCTTGATCAGCGGCGCCAGCATGTCGCGGAAGAACGCCGAATCGTCGACCAGAAGGACGGTGCGCAGCGGCTGCGCGGAGCCGCCTTCGCGGCGGCGGAACCAATCGGCGAAAGCCTGCGGCAGGAAGTGGCCGACATCGAGAATCTCGGTGGCATTGCCCTTGACCACCGCATAGCCGAGCACGCCCGGCCGCTCGCTCGACACTTCGATGTTGAGCCGGTCTTCGACGATGTCGATGATCTCGTCGACGACGAGCCCCATCGAGCGGCCGCGGTCGGAGAACACCAGGATGGGCTGCGCGCCGGCCTGCTTGAGGTCGGACTGCGTATCGATGCGCAGCAGCGGCATGAGCTGGTCGCGGTACTGCACGAGATAGCGGCCGTCGGAGACTTCAATCTTGCGGCAGTCGATCTCCTCGAGACGGGTAACGAGCGACAGCGGCACCGCCTTGGGCTGGTGCGAGCCGGCGCGAAACACGAGCAGCGAGACGAGATCGTTGGCGGCCTGCTCTTCGCGGTCCTCGAGCTCCGGCTTGTCGTCGCGGCCGAGCTGCGCGGCGCGGCCGAGCATTTGCGCAATGCCGTTCGGATCGATGATCATGATCACCGAGCCGTCGCCAAGGATCGTGGTGCCGGAAAACGCCGCGATGTCGCGCAGCTTCGACGACATCGGCTTGATGACGATTTCCTCGGTATGGAACACGCCGTCGACGACGATGCCGAATACCTGGCTGCCGACCTGAGTGACCACGACAAAGCCGCTGTCGCCCTCGCCGCCGGAAAGCCGCAGCACGCTTTTGAGATAAATGAGCGGCAAGAGCTTGTTGCGCAGCCGCAACACCGGCGTGTCCTTGATGCGCTCGATGCGGTGCTCGCCGTGGTTCGCCCGCACCAGTTCAAGGACCGCGAGCTGCGGGATGGCAAAGCGCTCGCCGCCCGATTCCACGATCAGCGCCGAAACGATCGCAAGCGTCAGCGGAATTTTGATGGTGAACTTGGCGCCGGCGCCGGCGACCGACTGCAGATCCACGGTGCCGCCGATCTGCTCGATATTGCTGCGCACCACGTCCATGCCGACGCCGCGGCCGGAGACGTTGGTCACGCGCGCGGCGGTGGAAAATCCCGGGGTGAAAATGAAATTGCAGATTTCCAGGTCCGATTTGGCGGCGATCTCGGCTTCGTTTGCCAAACCCTGCTCGACCGCCTTGGCGCGGATGCGCGCGACGTCGAGGCCACGGCCGTCGTCGGCGATTTCGATGATGATGTGGCCGCCCTGGTGACAGGCGGCGAGCCGGATGGTGCCTTTGCCGGGCTTGCCCGCGGCAAGGCGCTGGGCAGCGCTTTCGATGCCGTGATCGGCACAATTGCGCACCAGGTGGGTCAGCGGATCCTTGACCAGTTCGAGGACCTGGCGATCGAGCTCGGTCTCGGCGCCGACCATTTTCAGCTCGATGTCCTTGCCGAGCTCGGCGCACAAATCGCGCACGATGCGCGGCAGCTTCTGCCACGCATTGC
Source organism: Xanthobacteraceae bacterium (assembly GCA_030037885.1). Taxonomy (GTDB): domain Bacteria; phylum Pseudomonadota; class Alphaproteobacteria; order Rhizobiales; family Xanthobacteraceae; genus BOG-931. The sequence goes on from JASHPU010000131.1 coordinate 11,254, forward strand.
CGATCGGCTGCATGCGCGTCTTCATCACGCCTTCCTGCAGCTCGGCGGTGACGTTGGAGAGCCGCTGCAGCGGCACCTTGAAATCGGAATCCTCGTGGCGGCGCACGATTTCGAGAAGCTGGTTGCGCGTGAGCACCAGCTCGGACACCGTGGTCATCAAGTGGTCGAGGGTGTCGACGTTGACGCGGATCGAATGACTGGCGACGCGCTCGGCGCGGTCGTCCTCGGCCGGTTGCGGCGGGGTTATATCCGAACCTTCGGCGCGCTCCGCCGCGGCGCGCTCCGCCGCTCCGGCCGCCCACGCCGCTTTGGATTTTTCCACCTCCTGAGGCGCCGGCGCTGGCACCGGCGCGGCCGCAGGCGCCTGCGTCAGGCGGGCGAGCCTGCCGATCAGGTCGTCATCGTGGCCATCCGGCTCCCGCTGATGGGTTTCGAGTTCGTCGAGAATGAGCTTGATGCGGTCGATGGTCGAGAGAATGAGCGTCACGGCGTCGGCAGTGACCGGCATGCCGTCGCGAAATTTGCCCATCAGGGTTTCGGCCGCATGGGTCAGCGCTTCGAGCCGCGGCAGCGCCAGGAAACCGCAGGTGCCCTTGATGGTGTGGACCAGGCGGAAGATGTGGCCGAGAATGTCGCGGTTGTTCGGCTCGCGCTCGAAACGCACCAGTTCGGCATCGACCTGGTCGAGACTCTCGTTGGTCTCGGTCAAGAACTCGCGCAACAGGTCGTCCATACCAACGCGCCCTTATCGCCGTCCGGAACCCGTCGACGGCGTACGCACAGCGAACATTCAAGGGGCGCGCGCCGAGCGCGAGCGCCCCGGTCGCCAAGCGCTGCGCGCCTGGTCGGACGCGTCCAGTCTGTTGCCAAACCGTTTAATTTCGGTTGCGGGCGGCGCGCTCAACAAGCGATTTCGCAGTCTTCCCCTTTGGGGCGAGCAGGGTCAGCAGGCGGCAACCACGACGGTTTCGCCTTCGGCGACCGCCGTGACCGCCAAGCCGCAATCGCGGGCCAAAATGCCCGTATAGAACGGCTGGATGCCGTGGGCATCGACCGGCTGGGTCGGATTGCCGCTGAGCAGTTCGGCGACCACCGCGGTCACCCGGGCGTTGAGCCCCGACGCGGTGATGCGAAAGCCCGGCCCGCCCTGGACCGGATCGACCGTCAGCGTGCCGCCACGCGGGACGGTGCCGCCGGCGACGATCAACATGTTCAATAAAAGCTTAACCTCGTTCTTGGGCTTGAGCTCCCGCGGCAGGTTCCAGATGATCTTGGTCTTGTCATCCTCGAGGAGGCCGCGTGCGACGGTCTCGGCATCGCCGGTATCGAGCTGAGCGCCGGCCGATCCCGACGCCCCAAAGGCCAGGCGGCAAAATTGCAGCCGCGCCGATGCCTGGCCGGCGCTCTTTTTAATGAGGTCGAGCGCAAAGGTCCGGGTTTCCTCGTCTTGGTCGTCCTCCAGCACTTCGACGCCATTGACGATCGCCCCGACTGGGCTGATCAGGTCGTGGCAGACGCGCGAGGACAACAGCGCCGCAAGGTCGAGGGCGCCAAGTGCCAATGGGCCGGAGGCAATGGGACCTGACATGAGAGGCTCCGCGCAAACGGGGTTGCGGGCCTGTGGGTGTCACAGCCCACACGATTCGGCAACCTGCGCGCCGCGGGGCCCCGCCGGCCCGGCTCCGGCCGCCATACGCTGGTCTCGCCGGGCGCTTATCATGCCGCCGCGAGGAGCCCGGCGTGACCGCACGTGATGCCGCAAACTGCGCCGCACTGCTGCCGGCGCTCACCGCCACCGCCGTGCGCGCCGCACTGCTGGTTCGCGGCCTTGCCGGCACAGTCGACGTTCACCGCAAGCGCGACGGCTCGCCGGTGACCGCGGCCGACTTGGCAGCGCAAGCATCGATTCGCGACGACTTCGCGCGGATCGCTCCGGCACTGCCTTTCGTTTCGGAGGAACAGGCTGAAGACGAAGCGCCGCGCATCGGCGGCGGCAGCTACGCCCTGATTGATCCGCTCGACGGCACCCGCGAATTCATTGCCGGCCACGACGAGTACGCGATCAATATCGCGATCATGACGCAGGATAGCCCGATCCTTGGCATTGTCGCTGCTCCGGCGCTGGGACTGCTCTGGCGCGGCATCGTCGGCCGCGGCGCGGAGCGGATGACCTTCGCGGCCGATGGCAAACTTGCGCCGCCGCAGCCGATCCAGAGCCGCAAGCCGCCGCGGGATCTGGTCGTGATCGTCAGCCGTTCGCACCTCGACGCGCGCACCCAAGCTTACCTGGCCAATCTGCCCGGAGCGCGCACGATGGCTTGCGGCTCAGCCATCAAGTTCGGCCGCGTCGCCGAAGGGTCGGCCGATCTCTATCCGCGTCTCGGCCCGGTTCGCGACTGGGACGCGGCGGCAGGTCACGCCCTGGTCGAGGCGGCGGGCGGCAGGGTGACGACGCCGGAAGGCGACCCGCTGCGCTACGGCACGGCGGGGCGCCTGATCGCCGGTTTCGTTGCCTCGGGAGATCGGACGAGGTCGCCAGCCAGTTCGTCGGCGTAAGGGTGCGGGCGGCGTTAGGGATCAAGCGCGCGCTCGACCTGCGGCCATTTGCGGTCGGCCGTGGCGATCGTATGGACCGGGTCGCCTAAGAATTTTTCGCGGTCCGCCGGATCATGAAACAGAAACAGGCGCTGGCCGACGATAACCCAGACGTTGGGCGCGCCGGCGACCGCAACGCCGCGCGCGACGGCGACTGGATCGTAGCCGCCGTAGCGCGGCATATAAACGTCGGGCCGCTCGGCGAATGCGGCGCGATTGCCGCTATTGCGGAAGCGCCAGACCACTCCGGCGTAACGCAGCTCGAACGCGCTCGTTCCAGGCAGCGGCGCGCCGTCGGTGAAGAAGGCGACCGGATCGTAGCCGTCGATCGCAAGCCCGGTATGCCAGTTCACCACGATCCGCGCGGTGAGGCTGGCCCGCGCCGCCGCACCAAACAGCGCCAACGCCGCGGCAATCGTGACGGACAGCGCCAAACCGGCGCGATGCTTTCGTTTTTGCCGTGCTGCGGTCATAGTTGTGGCCAACGCTTCACTGATTCGGAATCGGCTTTGCCGAGAGCGAGACCGCAACGTTAGGCGTGAGCGCGTGACAAAGGCGTTAATCTGGGGGCGTTAATCTGGGGGCGTAATATCTGGAGATGCCGATGACCTTCGTCGTGAGGCTCGCCGCCATCTTGTCGCTCCTCGCATTGGCCGCCGCGCCGGCCGGCGCGCAGCCGGCGCCGGTGCCGGCGGAGCCGCCCGCCGTGGCGCCCGGGCCGACGCCGCCGCCGCCGTCATCAGGCGACGAGTTCTCGGCCGACGAACTGATCGCGGCCGGACATCGCTTTTTCGGCGGCGTATCGCGCGAACTCGCCCTCGTCGTGCAAAAGGCCTGCAGCCAATGGGGGCAGCCGAACGGCTATGTTTTGGGCCAGGAGGCCGGTGGCGCGGTCGTCGGCGGGCTGCGCTATGGCGACGGCACGCTCTATACCAAGAATGCCGGCGACCGCCGGGTCTTCTGGGAAGGACCGACCATCGGCTTCGATGCCGGCGCCGATGGCGCGCGGACCATGATGCTGGTCTACAACCTGCCGCGCACCGAGGCGATCTTCGACCGGTTCGGCGGCATCGACGGCTCGGCCTATTTCGTCGGCGGCCTGGGCATGACGGCGCTGACCGCCAACAATATCGTCGTGGTGCCGATCCGCGCCGGCGTCGGGCTGCGGCTCGGCGCCAATCTCGGCTATCTCAAATTCACCTCACGGCCGACCTGGAATCCGTTCTGAGGGGGCGTCGGGAACTCAAAAACGTAGCTGCCGGTTGCCCTCAGCCCGATTAAGTCGCGCGCCGCGGCGGGATCTCAACCGCGGTCAACGTTAACGCTTAGGTTAACGAGCCGACATCGTGGTAGACTACGGTGCGCGTGTCAGCGTAGCGCCAGCGTGGAGGGCGTCAGTATCATGGTCGAACCGGCGATGTATTTCGGCATCGGCTTCCTGGTCGCGGCCCTGTTCGCGCTGTTGTTCGTCCCGCTGGTGCATAACCGCGCCGTCCGCCTCACCATGCGGCGGCTGGAAGCGGCGACGCCGCTGACCATCGCCGAAATCCGCGCCGACAAGGATCAACTGCGCGCCGAGTTCGCGATGTCGACCCGGCGCCTGGAAATGAGCGTCGAGCAGCTCAAGACCAGGACCACCGCCCAGCTCGCCGAGCTCGGCAAGAAGACCGATGCCATCAATCAGCTCAAGAAGGAGCTCGGCGAAAAGACGGCTGCCGTCTTTGCCATGGAAGCGCGCGACAAGACTCGCACCGAACAAATCCGCTCGAGCGAAGAAGAGCTCGAACTGAAAGCGAGTTCGCTGCGCGAACTGGAGCGCACGCTCGCCGACAAGGAGGCGGATCTGGTCAAGCTCACCGGCGCGCTGGGCGAAAAGTCGATCGATGCCGACAGCCAGCGCGTCGAGCTCGCGGCGCTGCGCACCCAGGTCGAGGCGCTCAAGGTCAGCATCGCCGACTACGAGCGCATGGTCAAAGACGCCGAGGAACGCTTGGCGCGCGAGCGCAGCGAAGCCGCGGCCGCAGCCGGCGATCTCGACCAGGCGCGCGGCCATCTCGAAGGTTTGGGTGCCCGCACCGCGGAGCTCGAGCGCCAGCTCGTGGCGCAGACCGCCGAAACCGGGCTCCTCAACAAGCGCGTCCAGGAGCTGGAAAGCCGGCTCGGCGATCAGGGACGCGCCGTCGCCGAGCGCGATTACGAGATCGAGCGGCTGCGCGCCGACAGCGCAGCCGCGGGCCAGCGCGAAAGCGACCTGCGCAGCGAACTGACGAAGGCCGACAGCCGCACCGCCGGCGCGGTCGAGAAATACAAAGCCGAGGTCGCGCAGCTCGAAGCCCAGCTCGCCGCCGCCGTGGCAGAGCGCAGCAAGCTGCAGACCGAGCTCGCGAATATGCGGCGCGAGGCCGAATCCACCTGGGCGTCCGAGCGCGTCGAGAATGCGCTCCTGCGCGAGCGCATCAACGACGTGGCCGCCGAGGTCGCGCGCCTGACCGCCGCGCTCGAAGGACCAGGCTCGCCGATCGAGGCCATGCTCGCCGCCGGCGCGCCGGCCTTGAGCCGCGGCGCGCCTTCGAGCAACGGCGGCAACGCCATCAACGGCAACGGCGCCCGCGGCGAAGCAGCGCCCGCCAGCCAAGCCGCCGCCGACGCGGAGCAGAAGAGTACGCTCGCCGACCGTATCCGCGCCCTGCAGTCCAGCGCCTCGCGCCTGGCGCGGTCGAATTAGGGCTCGCTTGACACCCCGCCAACGCGGTCCCTAAATCCAGCCGTTGCCGTCACTTCTGCGACCGACGGCGCGGGCGCTTAGCTCAGCGGGAGAGCGTTCCCTTCACACGGGAGAGGTCGTAGGTTCAATCCCTACAGCGCCCACCAAATATTTGCGACATCCTGCGTTGAAGCGGGCGCGCCGGCGAACCCTGCGTTAGTCGAGCAACGCCATGAGCTTCGATTTTTGTTGTTTGACCTGCTCCAGCGTGCACTGAAGCGGCGCCTTGTCGGGACGCCAGCGCAACAGCCTGGTGCCATGCCTGAAGCGATCGCCGGTAAAATGGTCATAACAGACTTCGACCACGAGTTCGGGTTTCAGCGGCACCCATTGCGCTGAGCGCCTGGTCGACCAGCGGCTTGGCCCACCCCGGCGCATTGCCGGTGAAGCCCGGCGCGGCAATCAATGGCCGCAACTTTCTGGTCAAGGCCGGCTTGTCCCGCCGCTTGATCGTGGACGTGAAGCCGACATGATGCAGCAAGCCGCGATCGTCGCAGAGAAATCGGGTTCCGGCATCGGCCGGCGGAACTGCCGTCGCGGCCGCGACGTTGCCGCCACGAGAGCGGCTTTTGGAGAGCGAACGTGACAGGAGACGGTCCATGGCGGACGAGTTGAAGGGACGAAAAATCGCGGTGCTGGCGACCGACGGCGTCGAGCAGGTCGAACTCACCGAACCGGTCAAAGCGCTCAAGGATGCCGGCGCCGACGTGAAGGTGGTCTCGAACAAGACGCGCGAAATCCAGGGCTTTAAGCATCATGACAAGGCCGACAAGATTGCGGTCGACCTGTCGTTGGACAAGGCGAAGCCGGAGAATTTCGACGGCCTGGTCCTGCCCGGCGGCGTCATCAATCCCGATGCGCTGCGCTTGGTGCCGGAAGCCATCGACTTCGTGCGCCACTTCGTCGACGGGAACAAGCCGATCGCCGCGATCTGCCACGGGCCGTGGACGCTGATCGACGCCGGCGGCGTGAAAGGCAAGACCATGACGTCGTGGCCGTCGCTGAAGACGGACCTGTCGAACGCCGGCGCCAAATGGGTCGACAAGCAGGTGGCGACCGACGTCCGCCTCGTCACCTCGCGCAAACCCGACGACTTGCCCGCGTTCAACAAAACGATGATCGAGGAATTCCGGCTGAGCCACGCGCCGGCAAAATGAGCCGCGACTGAATTCCAGGATCAATTTGAGGACGAAATCTCCGGCGCTCAGACGCCGGGACATGTCGATCTTTCAAAAGGCGCGCGAGGTGGACGGCATTTGATGCCGGCATGGGCGCGAATAACGTCGCGCTCGGCACCGCGCCGCTCAATGGCACCGGCGCCTTTCGTGTTTGCTGTTTGTTGTTGAGGCTGGCGGCCGCCAAAAGGTTCCAGCAGCCGGAACTCCATCGCCTCCTTCGCGCACTCGGCCCCAAGGCGGGCATCGTCCTGTTCCAGCTGCCGCCGCAGTTTGCCAAAAACGCCGAGCGGCTCGCGTCGTTTTTGCCGATGCTGCCGCCGCGGCGCCGCTACTTCGACAACGACCAGAAGGCCGCGGCGCCGGCCGATGCACGCCGGCTGATCGCCCTCCTCGACCGCCAAGCCTGAACCAACGGCGCACGCCTTGCATCAACGCCGCGCCAACCGATCGGCCAAGGCCAATAACACCATGGCCGCCACGAACATGAGCGGAAAGGCGATCGCCCAGCTGAGCTTGCTCGCATCCGCATGATTTTCGAGATCGAGATACCACGCCAGCGAATCGACTGCCGCGATTCCGGCAATCGAACCAAGCAGCTTCTGCTTCATCGCCGAGAAGTCGATATCGATCAGGCCGGGCGGCCAATCGGAATGATCCGCGTTGTCGATCTTGCGAATGTAATTTCCATATGCCGAGAAAGCGACGATGAGCACGAGATTTGCCATCAGCGTAAGGTCGATCAGATTGAGGATGTCGACCACCAGATCTTGCCAGGATTCGACCGGCAGGCGGATCGCCAAGGAAACGAGATTGATAAAGAAGCGAATAGCGACCATGACAACGCTGCAAATCAGTCCGATAAGGAAGGGCGCCATCAGCCAACGGCTGATGAACATCGCCGTTTGGATGCCGCGCCCGATCGGCCGCAAGGTTGTCATCTCTCCGCTCCGCGATTGTTGCGTACGGCCGATTTGGCCGTTGCGGTTGCTCGGCCCCGTTGTCGCACGCTATGCCTAGCCTACCCAGGCCATTTTGACTGTGCAATGACAGCACAGCCAGACGACCACGCGAGGCTCGCCGAAGTCAAAAATGGGGCGGCATGGTGAAGGCACTGAATCCCCCCATCAATAATCAAATAAAGTTCGCTGTCGAGGACCGGCTAACTGACAATCGCACCAGCTCCGAACCGTCTGCACCGCCAGCCGGGCTGCGGAACCCCATTGCCGACACGGCGGTTATCTCTCCATGCAGAGACGTCGCGTCATGGACGCGAACCGCTTTGTTCAAGCTCATCCGCACCACGCGAGGGAACACCGGGCTGCCGCCGGTCGTGCGTTGCCCCGGTTGCAGGACGGCGATGACGCCGTCGCATCCGAAAAAGTTGCCGCGGACATCTAACCTGCAGGACATCACCTACACCTACCCATCCTGCGGCATGACGACCAAGCGCACCATCAAGGCTGCCGGCTGACGGCGGCTGACCGACGCGCGCAGCGCGTCGCCACCACGTCAGGCGATCACTCCACCTTGATCACGATCTTGCCGAAGTGCGCGCCTGAGGCCATGTGGCGGTAGGCGGCTTGCGCCTCGTCGAAGCCGAACACTTTGTCGATCACCGGCTTGATGCCGTTGACCTCGATGGCGCGATTCATCGCCATGAACATTTGCGTCGAGCCGACCGAGATGCCCTGCACGTTGGCGCGGCGGGCGAAGATCAGGCCCGGATTGAGCTCGCTGGCGCCGCCGCTCAAGCCGCCGATCAGCGTGATCTTGCCGCCGACGCGGATGGCGCCGAACGAGCGCGTCAAGGTCGCTGCTCCGCCGACTTCAACGACGTGATCGACGCCGCGGCCGCCGGTGAATTCGACCGCCGCCTTCTCCCAGTCCGGATTGGTCTTGTAGTTGATGCCGTGGGCGGCGCCGAGCGCCTTGGCACGCTTGAGCTTCTCGTCGCTCGACGAGGTGATGATGGCGGCAATGCCCATGGCGCGGGCGAATTGCAGGCCGAAGATCGACACGCCGCCGGTGCCCTGCAACAACACGGTGTCGCCGGCTTTGAGCCTGGCGTGCTCGATCATGGCGTGCCAGACGGTGACGGCCGCGCATGGCAGCGTCGCGCCTTCCTCGAGCGACAGGTGCGACGGAATTTTCACCACGCCGTCCTCTTCGAGCAGCGCATATTCGGCGAGCATGCCGTCGATGCCGCCGCCGAGCGCACTGGCGTGCGCGTCGGGCGCCGGCTCGCCGCCGGCCCAGCGCTGAAAGAAATTGCCGGCGACGCGGTCGCCCGCTTTGCAGCGGGTGACGCCAGGCCCGACTTCGACCACCTCGCCGGCGCCGTCGGACAACGGAATAATATTGTCGCGGATTGGCATGCGGTAAGAGCCGCGCGCGATGCCGAGATCGCGGAAATTGAGCGAGCAGGCCCGCACTCTGACCAGCACCTGGCGGTGCGCCGGCCGCGGCGGATCGGGCCGCTCGATGCGCGCCAGCGCCTCGATGCCGGCGCCGCCCTTGGGCAATTGGTAGGCTCGCATGTCTTTATCCTCTATCCTCTTTTCTAACGCGCCAACGCGCGGCAATCTTCAACATGCAGCAAGGGCGGCGAAGCGCCGCCCTCGCATGACCTGGCCGTATCAGCCGCGCGCCGCCGCGCCGCTTATTTGTTGACGAGCGCGGCGGCCGCCGTGCACACCGCCTCGTCCTGCGAGCCGGTGCCGCCGGAGCAGCCGACCGCGCCGATGATCTTGCCATTCTCGACCAGCGGGATGCCGCCGCGCGAGGCGATGACGTCGTCGAGCGTCATGAGGTAGTTGAGGCCGGCCTTCGTCACGCCCTCCTCGAACGCCTTGCTCGGGCGGCGATAACGCGCCGCGACGCGCGCCTTGTGCTGGGCAATCGAGATTGAGGCGAACTGCGCGTTGTCCATGCGGCCGAAGGCCTTCAGGTCGCCGTGCGGATCGACGACCGCGATATTCATATCCCAGCCGCGCTTCTTGGCCTCGGTGACGCCGGCCGCGATCACCGCATTGGCGCGATCCATCGAGATCGGCGGGCCATAAGGTGTGGCAAACGGCATCTTGTCCGGAATGGCATCGAGGTTCGGCGCCTGGGCGCAGGCCTGACCGGCCGCAAGCACCCCACCCGCCAGCAATGCGGCGGCAAATACACGCAACATCATCGCAAATTCCTCCCTTGTTTGCGGCATACCCTGCCGCTGCGGGGTTTTAGCCGAAACAACCAGGGCGCGCCAGCTTCCTTGGACTGCGCGCGTCATTGCGGGGAGCCCGAAGGGCGACGAAGCAATCTCCCCACCCTTCCCTCCCCCGCTCGCCGAGGAGGGTTAGGGAGGGGGCTGCTGGATTGCTTCGCGGAGCTTGTCATCGGGCCGGCCCGGGTCCCCATCACGCAAGCGCGATGGGGTGCCCCTCTTTGGGCCGGACCCGTTGGCTCGCAATGACGATTGAGACGCACCACGTTCACCGCACCGGCGCACGCGACAGATTCTTCTCCTCAAGCTCGGCGAGGTAGTCGCGCCAGTATTGTTCGCGGTTGCTGCCAAGTTCGTGCAGATAATCCCAGCTGAAAATTCCGGTCGAGTGCAGGTCGTCGAACACGAGCCGCACGGCGTAATTGCCGACCGGATGCAGTTCGAGGATGTGCACGTCCTGTTTGCCGGCGACGATACGCCGCTCGCTCGGCGAATGGCCCTGAACTTCGGCGCTCGGGCTGCGCACGCGCAAATACTCGGCGGCAAGCTCGAAGCTCTCGTCGTCGAAGGTCACAGTGAGAGCCTTGCGATCCTTGTGCAGCCGCAACTCGGTGGGCCAGGGTTTTTGGGCCATCGCAGGTGAGCCTTCCTCGCACGGGGTCCCGGTTGATCAATTCATCTTTCGCTCGAGCCGTCATTCAGATTTCTTAGCACTGCGCGCTTGCGCGATCAGCGCGACGATCTTGTCGGGCGTGATCGGCATCTGCGCGATGCGGACGTTGAACGGCGACAGCGCGTCCTCGATCGCGGAGATCAAAGCCGCCGCGGCCGGAATGACGCCGAGCTCGCCGACGCCCTTGACGCCCAGCGGATTGTGCGGTGACGGCGTTTCCTTATACAGCGCCTCGAATCGCGGCAGCTCGGTCGCGGTCGGCAACAGATAATCGGCGAACGTCGTGGTCACCGGCTGGCCGGACGCATCGTAGCCCATCCATTCGAACAGCGCGTTGCCGACGCCGTGGGCGATGCCGCCGTGCAGCTGGCCTTCGACGATGACCGGATTGACGCGGCGCCCGGAATCCTGAAGCGCGACATAGCGAACGATGTGCACGGCGCCGGTGTCGATATCGACTTCGACTTCGGCGCAATGGCACGAATTGGCGTAGGCGAGCCGGTCGATGCGGAACATCGCGTCGGCCTGCAGTCCGGGATCGATGCCGGGCGGGAAGCCGTAGCCTGGCGCGCCCTTGAGAATGCGCGCCAGCTCGCCAAGCTTGACCGACAATTGCGGCGCGCCGACCACGCGCACCTCGCCGCCGGCGAGTTCCAGATCGTCCTCGGCGGCTTCCAGCACGTGGCTGGCCAGCTTGCGCGCCTTGGCGGCGACGTTTTGCGCGGCGATGTGTACCGACGAGCCGGCGGTGACGGTCTGGCGACTGGCGAAGCCGCCGAGGCCGAGCGCGGCGGCTGCGGTGTCGCCGGCAACAACGGTCACGTCCTCGGCGCGCACGCCAAACGTTTGCGCGCAGATTTGCGCCAGCGCCGTGGCGAGCCCCTGACCCATCGCCGCGGCGCCGGTCGAAACAAAAATATGGCCGGTCGGCGACACCCGCACGCCGCCGAACTCGAACGGGCCGCGGCCGGTGCCTTTGACGCCATGGCCGAGACCGATGCCGAGATAGCGCCCGCTCGCCCGCGCCTCGCGCTGCCGCCGCGGAAAATCGTCCCAGCCGGCGTGCCGCAACAGCTCGGCCTGACAGCCGGGATAATCGCCGCTGTCGTACTGCACCGTCTCGCCGGCGCGCGTCTTGAGCGGCTTTTCGTACGGCATTTTCTCCGCCGGTATCAGATTGCGGCGGCGCAATTCGGCGCGATCGACTTTCAGTTCGCGCGCCAAGCGATCGAGCAGCCGCTCCATGGCGAACGCCGCCTGCGGGTAACCGGCGCCGCGCACCGAAGAGACCGGCGTCTTGTTGGTATGCATTACGGCGACGTCGATCGCCAGCGCCGGCACGATATACGGGCCGGTCAGCGTGGTCGCCGAGTTGTACGGCAGGTTCACGTCTTGCAGCGCGTAGGCGCCGAGATCGTGAACGAGCCGGCCGCGTATGCCGCGGACGCCGCCGTCGCCATCGGCGGCGATCTCGATCGACCAATATTGGTCGCGCTCCTGCACCGCGTTGGTGAAATACTCGCGGCGGTCCTCGGTCCACTTGACCGAGCGGCGCAGCAAGGTCGCCGCCGCGACCACTGCCACGTCCTCGGGATAGACGCAGAGTTTCGGCCCGAAGCCGCCGCCGACCGCCGGCGTCGCCACCCGCAAGCGGCTTTCGTCGAGCGCGACGTAATCGGCGAACGCATTCATCAGGTCGTGGGCCTTTTGCGTCGACGCCCAGACGTTGGTGCCGCGGTCGGAAATTTCCGCCAGAATGCCGCGGCACTCGATGGAGTGACCGGAGCCGCGATGGATCCAGAGATCCTCGTGCAGCACATGCGCGGCACCGCAGAACGCGGCATCGATGTCGCCGAAGCCGACCCGATACGACATGACCTGGTTCGACTTGAGTTCGCGACGCACCGGCTGAGCCTGCGCCGCATTGTGGCAGTCGGTCGCCGCCGGCAGCACGTCGTAATCGACGGCAACGCGAGCGGCGGCATCCTCCGCGAGATAGCGATCGGCCGCGATGACAATGGCGACCGGCTCGCCGACGAACGACACTTCGCCGTCGGCGAGCGCGAAGGCCCAGCTCTGGTCGAGCCGCGTGCCGGAATTGGAAAAGCGCGTCATGCGCCGGTTTTTCAAGACCGCTCCAAGATCATCGAGCGTGAGCACGGCGGTCACGCCCGGCAAGGCGCGCGCCGCATCGGCATCGATGCTGCGGATCAGCGCATGCGGATGCGGGCTGCGCACGAAGGCGGCTGTCAGCACGCCTGGCGAAGCGAGGTCATCGACGAAGCGGGCAAAGCCGCGCAACAGCGGCTCGTCCTCAATGCGCCGGATGCGCGCGCCGATCAGCTCGCTCACGGTTTCTGCTCGTCGATAGCGGTGGCGTGGTGGTCGCGCTTCCGCGAACGGCCGTCAAGTTCGTCGCCCGGTGAACAGCGCGACGACCTGCTGCCAGATGACGCGCGCCAGCAGCGACAGGCCGGAGATCGGTCTCGCCGCGGGCATGCTGGGCGGAGCTGACGGCTGCGCAGTCTGTTGCGGCTGACGCGGCGCTGCCGCTGCAGGCGGCGCTTCGCGGGCCAGTTGGGCACGCAGATTGCCGGCGAATTGGCCGATGATCTGCGCCGCGGTGGCCTGGATCATGCCGACACCGCGGCCGTATTGCGCCACCGCCCCCGACAGCATGAGGTTGGTGTGGATCAAAACCCTGGAGCCGTCGCCGGTCGGCTCGATGCGAAAGGTCGCGGTGGCATTGGCGCCACCGCGGCCCTTGGCGTCGCTGCCCTGGGCCTTGACCCGCGCGCTGCGATTGGCGTCGTCCATCGCGTCGATCTGCACGCGCCCGGCAAACGCCAGCGCCACCGGCCCGAGCCGCACCGCAA
>JASHPU010000003.1 GCA_030037885.1 Xanthobacteraceae bacterium
CAATTGCGAAATGCTCCGCCGCCTCGCGCCGCGAAGCTCCCGTCTCCACTTCTTCAATCACCCGCCGCCGCAGATCGGCAGAATAGGCTGTCGGCATCCCTCAATCCCCTCCAAAGAGAATCAAATGCCAAAGAATCGCTCATCTCTAACGCCTTGGGAATCCCCCCTCGATTCAAATCGGTCGGGAAACCCTCTAGTGTAGCCCGGATGAGCGAAGCGACATCCGGGACCGGCGTTGCCGGATGCGTTTCCCCGCATATCGCTTCGCTCATGCGGGCTACGATCTTATTTCGGTACGACCGCGGTCGCCTCGATCTCGACTTTTGCGCGATCTTCGACCAAGGCGCCGACCTGCACCAGGCTCATGGCGGGAAAGTGGTGGCCCATGATGCTGCGGTAGGCCGCGCCGAGCTCGCGCAGCCGCGACAGATATTCGCGCTTGTCGAGCACGTACCAGGTGAGCCGCATGATGTGCTCGGGCTTGCCGCCGGCCTCGGCGACCAGCGCGACGACGTTGCTCAGCGCCTGGCGAACCTGCGCGACGAAATCGTCGCTCTCGAACGTTTCGTCGGCGTTCCAGCCGACCTGGCCGGCGAGGAACACTAGCCGGCCCTCGGCGGCGATGCCGTTGGCGTAGCCTTTCGGCTGTTTCCAGTTTTTTGGGTGGAGGATTTGGTGGCTGTCGGTCATTTGTTTCGTCTCATAGAGATTTCCTCACCCTGAGGCGCTTGGCGCGTTAGCGCCGGGCCTCGAAGGGTGCAGGCCTCGGCGCCTCGGCCGCATCCTTCGAGGCGCGCCTGCGGCGCGCACCTCAGGATGAGGGTTCAATCACTTCGCCTCGGGCCGCAGGCGGAAGCGCTGGATTTTGCCGGTCGCGGTTTTCGGCAGCGCGTCGGTGAATTTCACCGCGCGCGGATATTTGTACGGCGCGATCGTCGCCTTGACGTGATCCTGCAGGCGCTTGACCGTATCGGCGTCCGGGCCGACGCCTTCTTTCAACACCACGTGCGCTTCGACGATCTGGCCGCGCGCCTCATCCGACGCGCCGATCACCGCACACTCTTTGACGTCGGGATGCGCCAGCAGCGCCGCCTCGACCTCCGGCCCGGCAATGTTGTAGCCGGAGGAGATGATCATGTCGTCGTTGCGCGCAGCGAAATGGAAATAGCCGTCGAGACCTTGCGAGAACGAGTCGCCGGTGAGATTCCAGCCGTCGCGCACATAGGCGCTCTGCCGCTTGTCGGCGAGATAGCGGCAGCCGGTCGGGCCGCGCACCGCGAGCTTGCCGACTTCGCCGTGCGGCTTTTCCGTCATGTCGTCGTCGACGACTTTGGCCTCGTAGCCGACGACCGGCTTGCCGGTCGAGGCCGGCGCTGCGTCGCCGAAGCGATTGGAAATGAAAATGTGCAGCATCTCGGTCGAGCCGATGCCGTCGAGAATCGGCTTGCCGGTCTTGGCGATCCATTCATCGAACACCGGCGCCGGCAAGGTCTCGCCGGCCGACACCGCGGCGCGCAGCGACGCCAGATTGGCGCCCTGATGCATGGCCGCCATCATGGCGCGGTACGCGGTCGGCGCGGTGAACGAGATCGTCGCGTTGTAGGTCTCGATGATCTCGATCATGTTGGCAGGCGACGCGTTTTCCAACAACGTCGCGGTGGCGCCGAAGCGCAGCGGAAAAATCGCCAGGCCGCCGAGCCCGAATGTGAAGGCAAGCGGCGGCGAGCCGACAAACACGTCGTCGGGCGTGACGCCGAGGATTTCCTTGGCATAGCCATCGGCGATGATGAGCAGGTCGCGGTGGAAATGCATGGTGGCCTTGGGCTCGCCGGTGGTGCCGGAGGTGAAGCCCAAGAGCGCCACGTCGTCGCGCCCGGTCCTGACGGCGTCGAACGTCACCGGCTTCGACAGCGCGATGCGGTCGAGCTCGGCGTCGTGATTGGCGGTGCCGTCGAAGCCGATCACCTGCTTGAGAAATTTCGACGTCTTGGCGCAGGTGACGAGCTCGTCCATCAGCCGGGTGTCGCAGAGCGCGAGCGCGACCTCGGCCTTGTCGACGATCTTGCCGAGTTCGCCTGCGCGCAGCATCGGCATCGTGTTGACCACCACGGCGCCGGCCTTGGTGGCGGCGAGCCAGCACGCCACCATGGCCGGATTGTTGGCGGAACGGATCAGGATGCGATTGCCGGGCTTGATGCCGAAATCCTCGGTCAGCGCGTAGGCGATGCGATTGGTCCAGTCGGAGAGTTCCTTGTAGGTGCGGCGGCGGCCGTTGCCGATCAGCGCCACGTGATCGCCGAAGCCGCGCTTGACCATGGTGTCGGTCAGCTCGACGCCGGCGTTCAGCTCTTCGGGATAATCGAAGCCGTCGAGCGAAATTTGCGGCCACAGCTGCGACGGCGGCAGGTTGTCGCGCGTAAAGGTGTCGGTGTGCGCCGAGCGGCCAAGCGACGTCATGATCATGCTCCCGCAAGAGTTTGCCGTGCGATGACGATTTTTTGCACCTCGGAGGCGCCTTCGTAGATGCGTAGCGCCCGGATTTCGCGATAAAGCCGTTCGACGATGGCGCCGCGCCGCACGCCGTCGCCGCCATGAAGCTGTACCGCCTTGTCGATGACGTCCTGCGCGCGCTCGGTGGCGAACAGTTTTGCCATCGCGGCTTCGCGGGTGATGCGCGCTGCGCCCGTGTCCTTGGCCCAGGCGGCGCGATAGACGAGCAGCGCGGCGGCATCCACGTCGACCGCCATCTCGGCGATCTGCGCCTGCACCATTTGCAGTTCGGCGAGCGGGCCGCCGAACAGTTTTCGTGTTTTTGTGCGCGCGATGGTTTCGTTGAGCGCGCGGCGGGCAAAGCCGAGCGCGGCGGCACCGACGGTTGCGCGAAAAATGTCGAGTGTCGCCATCGCGATCTTAAATCCCTCACCTCGCGTCCCGATCAGCGCCGAGACCGGCGCGCGCACCTGATCGAAGCGGATGCGCGCCAATGGATGCGGCGCGATGACGTCGAGAGCTTCGGCGATGCTCAAGCCCGGCGCATCCGCGGTCACGAGAAAAGCGGACACGCCCTTGGCACCGGGGCCTTCGCCGGTCCGCGCAAACACAACGTAGAAATCGGCGATGCCGGCGTTCGAGATCCACATTTTTTCGCCGTCAAGAATATACGCGTCGCCGTCGCGCGTCGCGGAAAGCGCGATGTCGGCGACGTCGGAGCCGGATTGTTGCTCGGTGAGCGCGAAGGCGGCGATGGCGTCGCCGGCGCGTGTACGCGCGAGCAGGCGGCGCTGCGCGGCATTGCCGAACAGGCTGATCGGCCCGGCGCCGAGGCCCTGCATGGCAAATGCAAAGTCGGCAAGCCCGTCGTGGCGCGCCAGCGTCTCGCGGATGAGGCAGAGCGCGCGCACATCGAGCGGGGAGGGCGCGTCGGGATCGGGCGCGGTATGTTTCAGAAAGCCGTCGCGGCCGAGTTTTTGCACGAGCACGCGGCAGGCGGCGGCGACGTCGCTATTGTCAACCGGAAGATTTGCGGCAGCCCACGCCTCGATCGATTCCGCCAGCGCCCGATGGCGGTCGCTGAAAAACGGCCAGGAGAGGAAGGTCTTATCGGGCATGTTAGCCCCACTCATTCCCGCGAAAGCGGGAATCCAGAAGGTCTCGGCTCGGCACCCCTACTGGGTCTCCGCTTGCGCGGGGACGAACGGAAGGAGCAGACATTCTAATTTCCTTCGAACACCGGCTTCTGCTTGGCGATGAACGCGTGGTAGGCGCGCGAGAAATCCTTGGTCTGCATGCAGATCGCCTGCGCCTGCGCTTCGGCCTCGATGGCCGCATCGAGGTTCATCGCCCATTCCTGATAAAGCTGGGTTTTGGTGACGCTGTTGGCGAAGGTCGGTCCCCTGGCGATGCGGCGGGCCAATGCCAGCGCTTCCGGCTCCAGGGCGGCGGCGGCAACGAGCCTGTTATAGAAGCCCCATTCGCTGCCTTCCTGCGCCGTCATGGCGCGGCCGGTATACAAAAGCTCGGCGGCGCGGCCGTGGCCGATGATGCGCGGCAGGATCGCGCAGGCGCCCATGTCGCAGCCGGCGAGCCCGACGCGGTTGAACAGAAACGCGGTCTGCGCCGCCGGCGTGGCAAGCCGCAGGTCGGCGGCCATGGCGATGATGGCGCCGGCACCGACCGCGACGCCATCGACCGCGGCGATGATCGGCTTGCCGCATTGGAGCATGGCCTTGACCAGATCGCCGGTCATGCGCGTGAACGCCAGCAGTCCCGTCATGTCCTTATCGAGGAGCGGGCCGATAATGTCGCGCACGTCGCCGCCGGAGCAAAAATTGCCGCCGTTGGGCAACCACACCACGGCATGAATGTCGGCGGCGGCGCGCAGCGTGCGGAACGCATCGCGCAGCTCGGCGTAGGATTCGAAGGTGAGCGGGTTCTTGCGCTCCGGCCGGTTGAGCTGCATGACGCCGACGGCGCCGTCGACGCGCCAGAGAAAATGCTGCGGCGTAAAGCCGGCCATCGTGGTCGCGGCCGTGGCGGCGGTCATGCTTCGCTCTCCCAATCGCTGCGGAACGATTTGAGCTTGGCCGACATCTGCTCGGCGTCGCGCGCCGAGATGCCGCCCAAAAGCTCGTCGATCCAGCTTTCGTGCGCCGCCGCCATGGCGGCAAACGCGGCGCGGCCCTTGCGGGTCAGCGTGATGAACGAGGTGCGGCGGTCGCCGTTGCGCTGCGAGCGCGCGACGAAACCGTCGGCGACCAGGCGATCGACGATGCCGGTGACGTTGCCGTTCGACACCATGAGGAAGCGCGAAATCTCGCTCATCAGCATGCCGTCCGGCTTGCGGAACAACGCCGCCATCACATCGAAGCGCGGCAGCGTGGCGCCAAATTGCGCCTTCAGGCGCTCGCGCGCCATGCCCTCGATCAGGCGGCTGGCGCGAAGAAGCCGGATCCACAAGCGCAGCCGCGCCTTGCTGTCGCTTTCTTTTTCCTTCTTGCCGTCGGGGCGCGCGGCGACGGCGGGCAGCGGGGTGCTCACCATGTCTCGCCTCCGGAAATTGCAATGGCCTGGCCGGTGATGCCGGTACTTGCCTCGCCGCACAGCCACAACACTGCGCCGGCAACTTCGGCCGGCGTGATGAAGCGGCCTTGCGGATTTTTGGCTGCAAGCGCCGCGCGCGCTTCGGCGGCGTCGCGTTTGGTCGTCGCAGCGATGCGCTCGACCGCGCGGTCGAGCATCGGCGTCTCGGTATAGCCTGGGCAGACGGCATTGACGGTGATGCCGTGCTTTGCGGTCTCAGCCGCGAGCGCGCGCATCAGCCCGATCACGCCGTGCTTGGCGGCGACATAGGGCACGACGTAGGCCGCGCCTTTCAGCCCCGCCGTGGAGGCGATGAAGACGATGCGGCCGAAACCGCGTTCCCGCATGCCGGCGAGCGCCGGCTGCACCGAGAAGAATGCGCCGCTGAGATTGACGCCAAGCGTGTCGTTCCACAGCTGTGGCGAGACTTTTTCCGCAGCGGCGCTTTGCGCGCCGCCGGCATTGGCAATGACGATGCCGAACGGCCCGCGCGCTTTTTCTGCCTGCTTATAAAGATCGAGCACCGCGTCGCGGTCGGTCACGTCGGCTGGCTCGGCGTAGAGGCCGGCGTGCTGCGCTGCAATCGCCGCGAGCGGCTCGCGGCGGCGCCCGCAAATCGTCACAGCGGCGCCGGCCTGCGCCAGCGTCAAAGCGATCGCGGCACCGATGCCGCTGCCACCGCCGGTGACGAGTGCATGATGGCCGCTGAGTTGCGCCATCTCAGACCGCCGCCGCCACGGCCGGCTCGCCGCCGCCGGTCAGCCGGTAGAGCTGATCGCGGCCGGCGTAATACGGCGCGGGCCAGGTTTCGCCGCGGTCGCCGAGCTTGGCGGCGGCATGCAGGGTCCAATACGGGTCGGCGAGATGCGGACGCGCGAGGCAGACCAGATCGGCGCGGCCCGCCATCAGGATCGAGTTGACGTGATCGGGTTCGAAAATGTTGCCGACCGCCATGGTGGCCATGCCGGTCTCGTTGCGGATGCGGTCGGAGAACGGCGTCTGGAACATGCGGCCGTAGACCGGCTGCGCCCGGATCGAGGTCTGGCCCGCCGACACGTCGCAGATGTCGACGCCGGCTTCGTGCAGCATGCGGGCTATGGCCACCGCGTCGCGCGGCGCTATGCCCTCGTCGCCGACCCAGTCGTTGGCCGAGATGCGCACCGAAATCGGTTTTTCCGCCGGCCATACGGCACGCACGGCATGAAAAATTTCCAGCGGATAGCGCATGCGGTTTTCCAGCGAACCGCCGTATTCGTCGGTCCGCCAATTGGTCAGCGGCGTGATGAACGACGATAACAGGTAGCCGTGTGCGCAGTGGATTTCGAGCATGTCGAAGCCGGCTCGTACGGCCATTGCGGCCGCAGCGACAAATTGATCGCGCACCCGATCCATGTCGGCGCGATCCATGGCGCGCGCGGTCTGATTGCGCGGCGACCACGCGGTGGCCGACGCCGCCATCACCGGCCAGTTGCCGCTTGGCAGCGGCGCGTCCATTTCCTCCCAGCCGAGCTGGGTCGAGCCCTTCGCGCCGGAATGGCCGAGCTGGCAGCAGATTTTGGCGTCAGTCTCCGCGTGCACGAAATCGACGATGCGCTGCCACGCCGCTTCGTGCTCAGGCTTGTATAGTCCGGTGCAGCCGGGCGTGATGCAGCCCTCGGCGCTGACGCAGGTCATCTCGATGCAGACGAGGCCGGCGCCGCCCTTGGCGCGCTCGCCGTAATGCACGAGATGCCAGTCGGTCGGGCAGCCGTCGACCGCTTTGTATTGCGCCATCGGCGACACCACGACGCGGTTTTTGAGGCGCATGTCGCGCAGCCGCAGCGGCGCGAACATCGGCCGCCGCACCGCGTTGGCGCCGGCGCCGGCACGGTGCTGGAACCAGGCCTCGGCGCCTTCCAGCCAGCTCTTGTCGCGCAGCCGCAAATTCTCATGGCTGATGCGCTGCGAGCGCGTCAGGAGCGAATAATTGAACTGCACGGG
>JASHPU010000132.1 GCA_030037885.1 Xanthobacteraceae bacterium
GTCGCCATCGGCACTTCGACGAAGTCGGGATCGCCGTAAAATACCTCGCGATCGGCGTAGGCGAGCTTCGAACATTCGACGATGAGGTGAATGAAATCCGCACCCGTCGGGTCGAGGCCGTCGAAATCAAAACCTTTGAGCAGCGCGAGCTGCTGCAGCGTCACCGGGCCCTGGCCCCACGGCCCGGTCTTGCACACCGTGTAACCGTGATAGTCGTAGGTGAGCGGCGCCTCGATATGTGGCGTCCATTTCGCCATGTCGTCGGCGCTCAGCACGCCGCGATGCGGCCGGCCACTGGTGTCCATGACGTCCTGGGTGCGGCAGAACCGATCGATCGCCTCGGCGACAAACCCTTTCGACCACGATTGCCGCGCCCGTTCGATCTGCGCGACGCGGTCGCCGCCGGCGCTTTCGGCTTCCTTGACGATGCGGCCATAGGTGGCGGCAAGCGTCGTGTTGGCAAACAGCGAACCGGTTTCGGGTACCGCGTTGTTCGGCAGATAAACCGCCGCTGACGTCGGCCAATACTCGCGGAACAGCGCGGCCACGGTGCGGATCGTGGCGTTGGCGCGCTCGAGCAGCGGATGGCCGTTCTGCGCGTAACCGATCGCCGGCGCCAGCACGTCGGCGACGCGCATGGTGCCGTAATCGCGCAGCAGCAGCATCCAGGTCTCGAACATGCCGGGCACGCAGGCCGCCAAAAGGCCGGTGCCCGGCACCAGATCGAGGCCTTCGCTGCGGTAGTGCGCGATGGTGGCGCCGGCCGGCGCCACGCCCTGGCCGCAGATCACTTCCGGCTTGCCGCGGCGCACGTCATAGAGAATGACCGGCACGTCGCCGCCGGGCCCGTTGAGATGCGGCTCGACCACCTGCAGGGCGAATGCCGTCGCCACCGCGGCGTCGAACGCATTGCCGCCGCGCTCCAATATGCCCATGCCGACCGCGGTGGCGATCCAATGGGTCGAGGTCACCACGCCGAACGTGCCCTCGATTTCCGGCCGGGTCGTAAAGGTATTGGGATTGACGTTGGTCATGAACGATCGCGGCGTCTTGCTGCTCATGGCGTCGTTGGGCTGGCGGTGGGTAGACGGGCTGCGGCGCCGCTTTGTTGCGCAAGAGGCGGCCGCCGCATAGACACTTCATTGTATCGGGCGAATTTGGCGGCTGCCAGAGCAGAGGAACAGGTGGCACGAGAACCATTAAAAATCGGCCTGGCTGGATTGGGCGCCGTCGGGCTCGACGTGGCGCGGCGGATCGAGGCCGGCATCCCGGGACTCATCCTCGCGGCCGTTGCGGTGCGCGATGTGGAAAAGGCCAAGCGCAACCTGCCGGCGATCGGCAGCCGCATCCCGGTGATGGCGGCTGAGAATTTGGCGCAGTCCTGCGATCTCGTGGTCGAATGCTTGCCGCCGACGCTGTTCCGCGCCGTGGCATCCTCAGTGATCGAACGCGGCAAGCTGTTCATGCCGCTGTCGGTCGGCCAGCTTTTGGAAAACTGGGACTTGGTCGAGCGGGCGAAACAGACCGCCGCCCGCATTCTGGTGCCGACCGGCGCCTTGATCGGCCTCGACGCCGTGCGCGCCGCAGCCGAAGGCACCATCCACTCGGTCACCATGGTGACGCGCAAACCGCCGAACGGACTCGACGGCGCGCCCTATCTGGTCGAGCGCGGCATTTCGCTGAAAGGTTTGAAGGAGCCGCTGAAAGTGTTCGACGGCAGCGCGCGCGACGGCGCGCGCGGCTTTCCCGCCAATGTCAATGTCGCGGCGGCACTGAGCCTCGCCGGCATCGGCCCCGATCGCACGCGGCTCGAAATCTGGGCCGATCCGGCGCTCGACCGCAACACGCACCGCATCGAGGTCGATGCCGACACGGTGAAATTCTCGATGGCGATAGCCAACGTGCCGAGCGAAAACCCGCGCACCGGCCGCAACGTCGCGCTGAGCACGGTTGCGGCGCTACGCGGGCTGGTCTCGGCGCTGAAAGTGGGGACGTGACTCGCGTCATTCCGGGGCCGAGCGAAGCGAGGAACCCGGAATCCATAACCACGGTGCGTAAGCGAAGGTCGCGTGAGAGAAAACATCACCTTTTGTGATTATGGATTCTGGGTTCGCGGCCTTCGGCCGCGCCCCGGAATGACGCAGCGTGTCAGCTCGCCCCTTGCGGCGCCGGTACGAACTTCAGCGCCACGCCGTTCATGCAATAGCGTAGCCCGGTCGGCTTCGGTCCGTCGGGAAAGACGTGGCCGAGATGGCCGCCGCAGCGATGGCACGACACCGCGGTGCGCACCATGCCGAACGAGCGGTCCGCCGCTTCGTCGACCGCGCCCGGAAGCGGCGCCCAAAAGCTCGGCCAGCCGGTGCCGCTTTCGAATTTGGTCTTCGACGAGAACAGCGCCAGGTCGCAGCCGGCGCAGGCAAAGGTGCCGGCGCGATGCTCGTCGAGCAGCGGGCTGGTGAACGGACGCTCGGTGCCTTCCTGGCGCAGGATCTCATACTGCTCGGGCGTGAGCAGCTTGCGCCATTCGGCATCGGTGTGGGTCACCTCGTAGGGATGCGGCGCGGCATTGACCGTGTGCGGCCGGAACAGCCGGCCGAGCGCGAGCGCCGCCAGTCCCGCGGCGCCGGCATAAGCGACACCTCGACGTGTGAGCATGTTGCGTCCCTTTCTCGAGCGGGTTTTTCGCGACCGGGTGGCCGCGCGAATGGCATGACCTCTTTTACCGCAATTTACTCGCGCGGTGTCAGTACGGTGCGGCATTTGATTGCGGGTTGCGCTCAATTCACAGATAGTTGATGACCGGCGACGAGAGATCGGCGACAAGAGATAGGCGAGAAGACATGCGGCCGCGAGGCACGGCCATAGGACGCAGGATTCGGGCGCGAGTGAAACCGCTATGAACGACCCGGACGACGCGCCAATTCCCGTGCTTCAGCCGGCGACGAGCAGCGCCTGCTGCAGTATTTCGGCGCGTCCTATGCCGGCTATTGCCGGCGCGTCAAACGCCGGATTCCCGGATTGATCTAAAGGAGCCATGGCGATGAGCGAAGTGAAGGTGCTGGCCACGACCGCGATGAAAACCTCTTTCGACGAGCTCGCGGCGCAATTCGAGCGCGGCAGCGGCCATCGCCTCAACCTGACCTTCGGGCCGTCGCTGCAGCTGGAAAAGCGGCTCGGCGAGGACGAGGCGGCCGACGTGGCGATCGTCAGCGGCGCCGGCATCGAGGCTCTCTTGGCGCGCGGCAAGCTCGTATCCGGAAGCGTCGCCGCCATCGCCGCCTCGGCGCTCGGCGTTGCGGTGCCGCGCGGCGCGCGGGAGCCGGATATCTCCTCGGCCGCAACGTTCACGCAGGCGCTGCTGGCGGCAAAATCGATCGCCGTCAGCAAGCCGGTCGGCGGCGGCCAAAGCGGCGTGCACATGGCCAAGGTGTTTGCGCAACTCGGCATCGCCGAGCAGATGGCCGCCAAGGCCAAATACGGCACCGGCGGCGTTGCCGGACTGGTCGGACTGATCGTCGAACGCGGCGAGGCCGAGATCGGCGTGCAGCAGATCGCCGAATTGCTGGCCGTGCCGGGCGTGCATTACGTCGGCCCATTGCCGGATGAGTTGCAGAGCGTCACGCCATTCGTTGCCGCGATTCCCGTCAACGCGCAAAACGCCGACGCCGCGCGCCGGCTGATCGCGTTTCTGACCTCGCCCGAGGCCAAGCGCGTCATCAAGGCGAAGGGCTTGGAGCCGGCGTGACGGTTCGGGTCAGCGCGCCGTGATTTTCAGCACCTCGGGATTGACGACATTGAGCGGCGCTCCGGCCGCGTAGGCAACGATCTGGTCGAAAATATCGGCGAACTGCACTTCGTATTCCTCGCGCGTCACGTAGCCGAGATGCGGCGTGCAGACGACGTTCGGCATGGTGAGGAGAGCGTGCGCGGTGTCGCGCACCGGCTCCTGCTCGTAAACGTCGGTCGCCGCCATGCCGGGGCGTCCGGCGCGCAGCGCGTTGACGAGCGCATCCGGCTCGATCAGCGGCGCGCGGCTGGTGTTGACCAACAGCGCGGTCGGCTTCATCCGCGCCAGGTCGCCGGCGGTGACGATGTGGCGGGTTGCCGGCACAAGCCGCATGTGCAGCGAGATCACGTCGCATTCGGCAAAGAATGCCTCCTTGGCCGCCGCCGCCGCGTAGCCGTCGGCCCGCGCCGCCGCGAGCGATGGCGGGCGCGCCCAGACCAGCACGTTCATGCCGAAGGCGCGACCATAACCCGCGACCACGCTGCCGATGCGGCCGTAACCGTAAATACCAAGCGTCTTGCCGCGGAGCGTGGTGCCGACGCCGATCTGCCATGTGCCGGATTTGAGCGACGTCATCTGCTGCGGAATTTTGCGCACCGCCGCCAGGATCAGCCCCCACGTCATCTCCGCCGTGGCGTAGGAGGGCGTGCCGGCATGCTGGCTCGACGACACGATGATGCCGAGCCGTGTGCAGGCAGCCACGTCGATGTGCGGATAGACGCTACGTTGACTGATCAGCTTGAGGTTCGGCAGGCGTTCGAGCAGCGGCGCGCGGATCTGCGTGCGCTCGCGGATCAGCACAAGCACCGCGGCGTCGCGCAGGCGCTCGGCCAGCGCCTCGACGTCCTGAACGTGATCGTTCCAGATCGTGACATCGTGGCCCGCAATACTGGCGAAGCATGCCAGGGTGCGCACCGTGTCATGATAATCATCGAGGATGGAGATTTTCATCGGCGGCTTTCTGACGTATCCACGAATAAGAAGTTGCGCGGGTGAGTAGATTACGCTGGCGGTCCAGGCAGGCGCCATCGCAGACCGGGAAACCGTGCATAGTCCCGATCCAACGTGATCCATTCGCATCCCCACTCGATGGCAAGTGCGGCGTACCAGGCATCTGTGACGCGTGGGCCGCGCGTATCGGTTTCAACGCACAGCCGCTTGAAGATGTCCCAGTGTCTCGCGCCGGGCTCCACGATCTGGCAGTGCGGCTGGCCGAGCAGGTCCTCGCAGAAACCAAAGGCCGTCTCAAATGAACTCGGCTGGGCGTAGGCGCGCCGATTTGTGGTGACGCGCACCAACGCGGCCAAGCTCAACGGCGAAAGGCCGAAACGCTCGTGGCCGAGCACAACGGCGTTTAGCCAAGCTCGACAGACATTATGGTGAGGAACTTCGCTGCGAAATGCGTAGATTAAGACGTTGACGTCCGGCAAAATCATTTGAAGTGCTTCATCCGCTCGACGTATTCCAGGTCTTCCATCTCCTGGAGCGCTGCGGAATCCGCAATATCGATTCCGGGAAGCGGACCGCCGACTGCATCGCTGTATCGTGGCAGCACGCGTTGAGCTTTGGATTTCTTTTGATTGTCGCTAACGACAAGCCGCAATCCTTCCTCGATCAAAGAGGTCAGCGTGCGATGCTCGGCCACTGCTTTACGCTTGGCGCGGGTGAGCAGTTCTCGCGGCAATCTGACGGTGGTCCGCTCAATCATGCGTCATGACATACACTATGTATGTCAGTATGTCAACCGTGGAGCAGGCGTGGCGCGCGCGTAATGACCAGCTCGCGGTCTTCCCAGTTTGAAATCATCCATGTGGCAGCCGCCTGCGCCCAAAAGAAAACCGGGCCGTCGCGGCCCGGTTCAGTTCGCCGGCGTGGGGGCGCCGACGATGATCTTCCAGAGGGGAACAGCTGCCAGCATTATGGTTACCATCTGGGAGGATGGGGCAACCGAATCGCCTCGCAGCGACCGCAACTATGCGAGCGCGGAAGCAGCCGTACAACGCAAAGCTTCACATGCCAGCCATGCGAAAACCGGCAAGGTTTTCGCACCGTTTAAGTGGCTTGCCGAAGAACAGCGAGCTCCCGGCGCGGCGCAAGCAGCCTAAAAATTCCAGCGTTGCGCGTTGGCGACGAGAAAATCGCGGAACGCCTGCACGCGCGCGACCGACTTCAGCTCTTCGGGATAGACGAAATAGGCATCGAGCGCCTGGGCTTCGGCCTCGCCGAACAGCTGCACCAGCCCGCCGTTCTCCTCGACCAGGTAATCCGGCAGCATGGCGATGCCGAGCCCGCGCTGGCAGGCGCGCAGGATGCCGAGAACATTGTTGATGACGAGATGCGGCACGCGCGGTCCCTTGCCGTCGCGGGCGACCTCGATCAGCCAGCGCGAGCGCTGCAGGTAGGGCGGGATGCTGCCGCCGAGCACCAGAACGCGGTGCGTGTCGAGATCCTCGAAGGCGCGCGGCGTGCCGAAGCGCTTGAGATATTCCGGCGAGGCATAGACGTGGAAGTGCACGGCGAACAGCTTGCGCTGGATGAGATCGGGCTGCGTCGGCTGGCGCAGCCGGATCGCGACGTCGGCCTCGCGCATGGCGAGATCGAGCTCCTCGTCGGTGGTGAGCAACGTGATGTGGATGTCGGGATAGAGATCGAGGAATTCGCCGAGCCGTGGGGTGAGCCAGTGCACGCCGATGCCCGGCGTCGTGGTCACCCGCAAGTCGCCGTTCGGCCGCTCGCGGCTGTCGGTAAGCTTGGCGCGCGCCGCCTCGAGCTTCATGAACACGTCGTGCGCGGTGCGGTAGAGAAGCTCGCCCTGCTCGGTCAGGATCAGGCCGCGGGCATGGCGATGAAACAGCGAGACGCTCAGCTCCTGCTCGAGCGCGCTGACTTGGCGCGACACCGCCGATTGCGACAGCCCGAGCTGCTCGCCCGCATGGGTGAAGCTGCCGGCCTCGGCGGCCGCATGAAAGACTTTGAGCTTGTCCCAATCCATTTGCATTTCATCTCCTCTCACCGTTTGGCGGAGAGGCAGGTCCGAAATCATTCTGCCGCGGCGCGGAATTGCGCCTGCGCGGCGAGAAAACGCTCGGCTTCGAGCGCCGCCATGCAGCCAAGCCCGGCGGCGGTCACCGCCTGCCGATAGACGTCGTCGGCGACATCGCCGGCGGCGAACAGCCCCGGCACCGAGGTGGCGGTCGAGTGCGCCGCGGTCTTGATGTAGCCCGACGGTTTCATCTCGACCTGCCCGGCGACGAGTTCGGTCGCCGGCACATGGCCGATGGCGATGAAAATGCCGTCGACCGGCCGTTCGCTGACCGCGCCGGTCCTGACGTTTTTCAGACGCGCGTGGCTGACTTTCAGCGGGTTCTCGGTCCCCCTGATGTCGTCCAGCACACTGTCCCAAACGACTTCGATCTTCGGGTTCTTGAACAAACGGTCCTGCAAAATCCTTTCGGCCCGCAAGCTGTCGCGGCGATGCACCAGCGTGACCTTGCTGGCGAAATTGGTGAGGAACAGCGCCTCCTCGACCGCGGTGTTGCCGCCGCCGATGACGAGAACGTCCTTGTTGCGATAGAAGAAGCCGTCACAGGTGGCGCACGCCGAGACGCCGTAGCCGCGGAATTTTTGCTCGCAGGGCAGATCGAGCCAACGCGCCTGGGCGCCGGTCGCCAGAACCAGCGCCTCGGCCAAATAGACGTCGCCGGAATCGCATTCGACGCGGAACGGTCGGCGGGCCAGATCGACCTTGCTGACGTGGTCGGCCACGAGCTTGGTGCCGACATGGGCGGCCTGCTTCTTCATCTGTTCCATCAGCCAGGGGCCCTGGATGACGTCGGCGAAGCCTGGATAATTCTCCACGTCGGTGGTGACGGTGAGTTGGCCGCCCGGCGTAATGCCCTCGACAAGGATCGGCTCCAGCATGGCGCGCGCCGCATAGATTGCCGCGGTATAGCCCGCAGGTCCCGAGCCGATGATGACGAGTTTGGCGTGGGTAGCTTGGTTCACCGGCTCATTCCGCTCATTGCCGCGGGCGCCCGCGCAGCCCGCCAGAAGCCCCGGCACATCAGGGCGTTAAGTCTCGTCCAGCCGGGAAAGGGCCAGCCCCGCTTGATCGCGCCAGCCACCCACGGGCAATTTAGGGATTTTTATGAGCTATGCAAGCGACGCAGGGGTCGCCAGCGGTGGACAATGCGCTGGAGCAGACGAAACGATAAGGGCCCAATGAAGCGACCCTTACTCTGTCCTTTGTGACCCGACGTCCGCTACTTCCACTCGACCTTGACGACCTCGTACGCCTTGGCGCCGCCGGGGGTGACGACTTCGACCTGGGCGCCCTTTTTCTTGCCAACGAGCGCGCGGGCGAGCGGCGAAGTGATGGAAATCTTGCCCTTCTTGGCGTCGGCTTCGGGCTCGCCGACGATCTGCCAGATCGATTTCTTGTCGGTGTCTTCGTCGATCAGCGTGACCGTCGCCCCGAATGTAATGGTGTCGCCGGACAGCTTCGATACGTCGATCACCTCGGCGCGCGCGAGCTTATCCTCAAGCTCGGCGATATGGCCTTCATTGAGCGACTGGGCTTCCTTGGCGGCGTGATATTCAGCGTTCTCCGACAGGTCGCCGTGGGTGCGCGCATCGGTGATTTGCTGAATGATACGAGGCCGCTCGACCTGCTGGCAGTGCCGCAACTGGTCTTCGAGCGCGGCGTAGCCCGCCGCGGTCATCGGAATCTTGTCCATCGCTCTCCAACCTCCAAAGGCCGCAGAGTCAAAACTTTTGTCGCGTGCCGGCCTCCCGGCCGGCCGCGCCTCGCAAGCCCTGTCTCTACCGTACCGCCGCCCCGGTCGGTCCGACCCCTAATTGTCCGTCCCGGCCGCGAAATAGCTCTGCAGCGCGCACACTTCGAGGTCACCCTTGAGATAAGCCTTGATGCCCTGCGCTGCGGCGACAGCCCCTGAAAGAGTGGTGTAGTACGGCACTTTATGCAAGAGGGCTGCGCGCCGAAGCGACCGGCTGTCGGCCAGCGCCGTGGCCCCCTCCGTCGTGTTGAAAACGAGCTGAATGCCGCCGTTCTTGATGGCGTCGACGATATGGGGGCGCCCTTCGGCCACCTTGTTGACCTTGACGGCGGCGACGCCGTTTTCGGCCAGGTAGCGCTGCGTGCCCGAGGTCGCCACGATCCGGAAGCCGAAGCCGGCAAGGAGCCGGATAGCATCGAGGATACGCGGCTTGTCGGCCTCCTTGACGGAGACGAACACCGTCCCGGTCTTCGGCAGGCGGGAGCCGCCGCCGAGCTGGCTCTTGACGAAGGCGACGTTGTAGTCGCGGTCGATACCCATCACCTCGCCGGTCGATTTCATTTCCGGCCCCAGCACTGTGTCGACGGCCGGACCAAAGCGCGCGAACGGAAACACTGCTTCCTTGACGCCGATATGGTGGGCGCCGACCGCCTCGAAGCGCTGCGGTTTCAAGCCGAAGCTCGCCAGCGATTCGCCGGCCATGATGCGGGCCGCGATCTTGGCGGCCGGCACGCCGGTCACCTTGGCGACGAACGGCACGGTACGTGAGGCGCGCGGGTTGACTTCGAGCACGTAAATCTCGCCGTCCTTGATGGCGTATTGCACGTTCATCAGCCCGCCGACCTTGAGGGCGCGCGCAAGTTCGCGGGTCTGCCGTTCGAGTTCGGCGATGGTCGCCCGGTCGAGCGAATGCGGCGGCAGCGAGCAGGCCGAATCGCCGGAATGAATGCCGGCCTCCTCGATGTGCTCCATGATGCCGGCGATGTAGCTGTCGGTGCGGTCGGCGAGGCAGTCGACGTCGATTTCGATGGCGTCGGTGAGGTAGCGGTCGATCAACAGCGGCCGCTTCTCCGAAACCGCGAGTTCGGAAGGCCGGTCGAGAGCGGCGGCGAGCCGCACCACATAGCGGTCGAGCTGATGGGTGTCGTGCACGATCTCCATGGCGCGGCCGCCGAGCACATAGGACGGCCGGATCACGATCGGGTAGCCGACCGCCGCGGCGATGGCGTGGGCTTTTTCCGGGCTGGTGGCGACGCCGCTGTTTGCCTGCCGCAGCTTGAGCTTTTCCAGCAACTGCTTGAAGCGGTCGCGGTCCTCGGCGAGATCGATGGCGTCGGGCGAGGTGCCCAAGATCGGCGCGTGCGCTTGTTCCAACGGCTCGGCGAGCTTGAGCGGCGTCTGGCCGCCGAACTGCACGATGACGCCATGCAGCGTGCCGTTCGAGCGCTCGGTATCGATGATCTCGATCACGTCCTCGGCGGTCAACGGCTCGAAATAGAGCCGATCGGAGGTGTCGTAATCGGTCGACACCGTCTCCGGATTGCAGTTGACCATGATGGTCTCGAAGCCGACCTCCTTGAGCGCGAAAGCGGCGTGGCAGCAGCAATAATCGAACTCGATGCCCTGGCCGATGCGGTTCGGGCCGCCGCCCAGAATGACGACTTTTTTCTTATCCGACGGCGCCGCCTCGTCGACGGCGCGGCCGGCAAACGGCGTCTCATAGGTCGAGTACATGTAGGCGGTCGGCGAAGCGAATTCGGCGGCGCAGGTATCGATGCGCTTGTACACCGGCCGCACGCCAAGCCGGCGGCGGCGCGCCGCAACCTCGTCGGCAGATAGTCCCGTCAGCCGCGCCAGGCGCGCATCGGAAAAGCCCATCGCCTTGAGCCGGCGCAAAGCCGGCGCGCTCGCCGGCAAGCCCTGTTGCCGGATTTCGTGTTCCGCTTCGACGATGCCGCGGATCTGCGCCAGGAACCACGGATCGATGCGGCAGGCGGTGTGGATGTCGGCGTCGCTCATGCCGAGCCGCATCGCCTGCGCCAGCGCCAGCACGCGGTCCGGCGTCGGCGTACCGAGCGCGGCGCGGATCGCATTCTTGTCGTCGCCCTGGCCGACGCCGGCGATGGCGATTTCGTCGAGCCCGGTCAGGCCGGTCTCCAGCGAGCGCAGCGCCTTCTGCAGGCTTTCCGCAAAGGTGCGGCCGATCGCCATCGCCTCGCCGACCGACTTCATCGACGTGGTCAGCACCGGCTCGGCGCCGGGAAATTTCTCGAACGCAAAGCGCGGCACCTTGGTGACGATGTAATCGATGGTCGGCTCGAACGAGGCCGGCGTGGCGCCGCCGGTGATGTCGTTCTTGATCTCGTCGAGCGTGTAGCCGACCGCGAGCTTGGCGGCGACCTTGGCGATCGGAAATCCGGTCGCCTTCGAAGCCAGCGCCGAGGAGCGCGACACCCGCGGATTCATCTCGATGACGACGAGCCGCCCGTCGGCCGGATTGACGGCGAACTGCACGTTGGAGCCGCCGGTCTCCACTCCGATCTCGCGCAGCACCGCGATCGAGGCGTCGCGCATGATCTGATATTCCTTGTCGGTGAGCGTGAGCGCCGGCGCCACGGTGATCGAATCGCCGGTATGCACGCCCATCGGGTCGAAATTCTCGATCGAGCAGACGATGATGCAATTGTCGCATCTGTCGCGCACCACCTCCATCTCGAATTCTTTCCAGCCGAGTACCGATTCCTCGATCAGCACTTCTGAAGTGGGCGAGGCGTCGATGCCGCCCTCGACGATGTCGATGAATTCCGCCTTGTTGTAGGCGATGCCGCCGCCGGTGCCGCCGAGCGTGAACGACGGCCGGATGATGGCAGGCAGCCCGATGTCTTCGAGCGCCTCCAGCGCCTGGATCAGCGTCTTGACCTGATGCGAGCGCGGCGTGGCGAGCCCGATCTTCTTCATCGCCTCGCGAAAGAGTTCGCGGTCCTCGGCCTTGTCGATGGCATCGGCGGTGGCGCCGATCATGGTGACGTCGAATTTGTCCAGCACCCCCATGCGGCGCAATGACAGCGCGGTGTTGAGCGCGGTCTGCCCGCCCATGGTCGGCAACAGCGCGAAGCCGCCGGGCATTGCGTGGCGCTCCTTGGCGATGATCTTGGCGACGATCTCCGGCGTGATCGGCTCGACATAGGTGGCGTCGGCCAGATCCGGGTCGGTCATGATCGTCGCCGGATTGGAATTGACCAGCACGACCCGATAGCCCTCGGCCTTGAGGGCCTTGCACGCCTGCGTGCCGGAATAATCGAACTCGCAGGCCTGGCCGATGACGATCGGGCCGGCGCCGATGATCAGGATCGTCGAAATGTCCGTTCGTTTGGGCATAAGTCCGTGTTTTAGGCACAAAAAAAGGGCGCGCCGCCTGCGCGTCCTTGGGCCGGCGCCAGGGCTCGGCCCCGCGCGAGCGGGGTCTTAGACCAGATTCGACGCGGCGGCAACGTCACCGCCGAAGGGCCTCGCATCGGCAGATATTTTGGTACCGGCGACTCTTGTCTCAATCGGGTGCGCCCCCTATGGTGCGCGGCCAACATTGGAGACGGATAATGGCTAGCGGTACCGTGAAGTGGTTCAATCCGACAAAGGGATATGGGTTCATTCAGCCTTCTGGCGGCGGTAGGGACGTGTTTGTCCACATCTCCGCCGTTGAGCGGGCGGGGCTGAGCTCGCTCAATGAGGGACAAACCGTCGAGTACGAGATCGAGAGCAATCGGGGGAAAGAGTCTGCGGTCAACCTCAAGACCAGGTGATCGTCTTCCTGGGTCTTGGAAATGGTTGGCAGTAGCCCTCAATTCTTTTTGCTCAAGCGGAATAGCGGAAACCCGCAGGCATCAATCGCCGCCTCGATCCTATCGCGTGACGTTTGTACGATCGATCCCGGCCCGGCGCGACGGTGCCCACCCCGCGCGCCAGGGCTTGAACCGGCTCGGTAGTCGGAGGCCGGCCGGATCGCTGCTAAACGCACGCAGATCAGGGTTTGCCTCGGACTTGAAGATGAAAATCCGCGTTGTCTCGCCGGGTTTGCCGTAGGGCCTTGGCCATAAGGCAATCACCAGCCATTGGCCGTCACCGTCGCCGGAATTGTTGACGCTGCGGCGGACGCCCCGTCGTTGCCGCGCGTTCGTCTTTGTGCCGAAAGATCAATCGTCCCTTTTCCAAATCGTAGGGTGAGAGTTCTACCGTCACCCGATCGCCGGCCAGGGTTTTGATCCGATTCTTTTTCATTCTGCCCGCCGTATAGGCGACGAGCTGATGGCCATTGTCGAGCTCGACGCGGTAGCGGGCGTCGGGCAAAATCTCCGTTACACGACCTTCGAATTGCAGCAATTCTTCCTTTGGCATGTCATGTTCCTTATGCAGGGCGAGCCCAATGCTGCGCGAGTGGGGCACGCCGGCGCGGCGGGGTGCCTTTGCCGCGTATGAAGCCGACAGCATCGATCCCGCGCGGGGCCTCGTTCGTCTGGCGGTGACTTGGTTGGCCATGATTTGGTCGGTTATGGCGACTTTGCTTGCGTGCAAGACCATTGCAGCCGCTGCGCGGCCGTTCGGCATTGACAGCCGACTTGATGGAGCCACCAGGCGCCCGGTGCGGCTCCGCTCGCCCTTGATTGCCGCGTTTGTCGCTCATCGGAATAGCCATGCGAATAAGCTTCTCGATATCGCGCAGGCAGGCCGCCTCCTCGCGATCGCATAGCGAGATCGCGATTCCCGCCGCGCCCGCGCGCGCCGTGCGACCGATACGATGCACGTAGGTTTCCGGCACGTTCGGCAGATCGAAATTCACGACGTGGCTGATGCCGTCGACATCAATGCCGCGCGCGGCGATATCGGTGGCAACGAGCGTCCTGACTTCGCCTTTACGAAAGGCCGCGAGCGCGCGTTCGCGCTGGTTTTGCGATTTATTGCCGTGAATCGCTGCAGCGCCGATGCCGGCCCGGATCAAACCGCGTGCAACCTTGTCGGCGCCGTGTTTGGTCCTCGTGAAGATCAGGGCGCGGTCGATCGTTTCCCGC
>JASHPU010000133.1 GCA_030037885.1 Xanthobacteraceae bacterium
TTTCCAGTGCCGCAATGGAATCGCATCGACGGCGGCCGCTATATCCTCACCTACGCGGGCGTCGTCACCAAGGACCCGCAGACCGGCGTGATGAATGTCGGCGTCTATCGCGGCATGGTCGGCGGCAAGAATCTGATTCCGATCCTGATGTGGCGCGCCCAGCATATCGGCCATCACGTCACCGCCTGGAAAGAGGCCGGCCACAACGAGGTGCCGATCGCCGCCGCCATCGGCTGGGAGCCGTCGCTCGGCTTTGTCGGCGGCGCGCCGGTGCCCAAGGGCGTGTGCGAGTACGACGTCATGGGCGCGATCCGCGGCGCGCCGGTCGAGCTGGTCAAATGCGAGACCGTCGATCTCTACGTGCCGGCCAGCGCCGAGATCGTCATCGAGGGTTATCTGCAACTCGATCCCGAGAGTTATGTGATGGAAGGCCCGTATGCCGAGTTCACCGGCTACGTCGCCGGCGACCGGTCGCCGAAGCCTGCGATCCGCGTCACCGCGATCACGCACCGCACCGATCCGATCCTGCGCGGCACCATCGAGGGCTCGCTGCCGGGCAGCTATTCGGAAAACGGCATGTGCTCGTCGATCATGCGGGCGGCCACGGCCTGGAACGTGCTCGACCGCGCCGGCGTCCCCGGAATCACCGACGTGTGGTGCCCGCCGGTGCAGGCCGGCGTCAACGTCGTGGTGCAAATCAAGCAGAGCTACCGCGGCCAGGCCAAGCAGGTCGCCAACGCGCTGTGGGGCTCGTCGGCGGCGCACGTGCGTTACAAGCACGTCACCGTGGTCGACGACGACATCGACATTCACGACTACGCCGCGGTCGATTGGGCGATCGCCTACCGGGTCAATGCCGGCGAGGACGACATCGTCATCATGCCGTCGACGTTCGGCGCCGGGCTCGATCCGTCGACGCGGCGGCGCGACCGCAACGTCGCGCAATTCGGCACCGGCAAATGGCACCGCGTGCTGATCGACGCCACCGTCAATCTCGACTACGACCCCGACCCCGATCTCGGCGGCGCGCGTTTTCCGCCGAAGGTGTGGCCGCAGGATAAGGACATCGAGGCAGTGCGGGCGCGATGGGGGGAGCTGGGATTCGGCAACGGGAAACCTGAATAATTCACTCCCATGTCGTCATCCGCGCAAGCGGATGATCCAGTAATCACCGATGGTACCGTGCTTACTGGATGGTCCGCTTTCGCGGACCGTGACAAGTCGGAAACTTGTTGGTGCTGATAAGCTACCCTACCGGCAGCACCGGCTTGCCGTCGGGCACCTGCATGTCGAAAGCGCATAACAACGCGGCGGTGGCTGCGTAGTTGCCCATCAGGAGCACGAGCTCGACGAGCTTGTTGGGCGGAAAAAACCCTTTGATGCGGGCAAACGCCGCCGACGTGACCTTGTGATCGCGAAAGATCTGGCGACCGAACGCGATGATGGCGGCGGTGCGTTCGTCGAGGCCTTGCGTGCTCTTGCGGTGCTTGATGATGTCGATGATTTCGGCGGCAACGCCTTCCTTGAGCGCCTCCGGTTCGTGCGCCGCCCATTCGAAGCGGCTGTCCATCTCGCGCGCCACCGTGAGGATCGCGATCTCGCGGGTCTTGGCGTCGAAACACTGGTAGCGCAGGTATTGATTCATCACGTTGTGGGCTTCGACGGTCTTCGGACTGTAGAGATGAAGGCCCGACGGCCCGCGCAGGCCGACGATGGTCTTGCCCGGCGTAGAGGCGCGGTCGAAGGCGCGCTGGCCGGCTTCGTCCAAATCCTCGCGCCTGGGCAGCGGCAGGCGAAAGCCGGATTGCGGGTCGATATCGGCGGGCAGTTCCTTTGCCATGCGTCCTCTCCTTGGTTCGCCTTAAGCTTAGCGTGGCACTCCACGCCCGTCATTCCGGGGCGGCCCGCAGGGCCGAGCCCGGAATCCATAACCACGGAGCGCAAGGTTCAGGGTATACGTTCGGGGTTCTATCTTCCGCGCAGCGATTATGGATTCCGGGCTCGCGCTGCGTGCGCCCCGGAATGACGAGGGGAGCGAAATGTTTTTCGAAAATTTCACCCGCACCGAAATCAAGACCTCGGGCGCGCGCATCGTCACGGTTCACGGCGGCATGGGGCCGCCGCTTCTGCTCATGCACGGCAACCCGTTCAGCCATCTGTCGTGGTTCAAGATCGCGCCGCGTCTCGCCGAGGAGTTCACTGTGGTCGCCACCGATCTGCGCGGCTACGGCGATTCGGAAAAGCCGCCGGGCGGCGCCAATCATGAGAACTACTCGTTCCGCGCCATGGCGGCCGATCAGGTCGAGGTCATGGCGGCGCTCGGCCATGACCGCTTCTATGCCGCCGGCCACGACCGCGGCGGGCGCGTGCTGCACCGCATGTGCCTCGATCATCCGCAGAAGGTGGCGCAGGCCGCCATCCTCGACATCCTGCCGCAGCATCATCTCCTCAACAACGTGACGCGCGCCTGGGGCACGTTCTCATGGCATTGGTTCTTCATGATCCAGCCGTACGATTTTCCCGAGCGGCTGATGAGCTGCGATCCGGATTTTTTCATCGAGAAGAAGCTGGCCAAGACCGCCCAGGGCTTGAGCTTCTTCGATCCGCAGGCGCTCGCCGAATACAAGCGCTATTTCCGCAATCCGGCCACGGTGCATGCCATGTGCGAAGACTATCGCGCCACCCACGGCATCGATCTCGAAATGGACACCGAGGACTTCGAGGCCGGCCGCAAGATCGCGTGCCCGCTGCTGCTCTTGTGGGGCGCAACCGGCGGCGTCGGTCGCAATCACAAGCCGTCCGAAATCTGGCCGCGCTACGCCACCGACATAAGCGGCGCCAAGGCGCTGCCCTGCGGACATTATCTGTCCGAAGAGGCGCCCGACGACACCTATCGCGAGCTGCGGGAGTTTTTCGCCGCGGGCGAATTGAGCGAATAGCGAATGGAAAGTGGCGGGAAAATCTCGCTATTCGCCATTTCGCCATTCGCGGCTCCACATATTGGCGTCGGCTGACGGCATCCGGAACTTCGGCCGCTGCGCAGGGCGCGCCATCGTTTGGCCCGGCAGCGACAGCAGATTGCCGCGCCCGGTGGGACGTGAAGTCCGTGGACGGCTTGGTTCGACGCCGCGGCTGCGCTCGCGCCGGCAGGCGACATCTGCTAGTTGGGGCTTGCCTTGGTGAACAACGCGACCAGACAGCCGATCGATGGGCGGGCGAACGTTCCGGAGCGCGGCATGCTGAAACGAGAGCGCGGCATCGTGCCCGCATTCGCGCCCAAGGCCCCGCTGAGCTGGATCAGTTTTGCGCTCAGCCTCACCGTCTTCATCGCCGCCGCGCTGATGCTCTATCACATCCTGCGCGGCATCGATCCCAACAAGCTGGTTGCCGCGCTCAAGGCGACCAACCCGCGCACCCTGGTCGCCGGCGGCGGCTTTGTCGCCGCGGGCTATCTGACGCTCACGTTCTACGATCTGTTTGCGCTGCGCACCATCGGGCGCACCGACCTGGCTTACCGCGTCGCCGCGCTCGGCGGCTTTACCAGCTATTCGGTCGGGCACAATATCGGCGCCAGCGTGTTCTCCGGCGGAGCGGTCCGCTATCACATCTATTCGAGCTACGGCCTTTCGGTCGTCGACGTCACCAAAATCTGCTTCATCGCCGGTCTGACGTTCTGGCTCGGCAATGTCGCCGTGCTCGGGCTCGGCATTCTCTATGCGCCCGCGGCGGCGCGCGCGCTCGACCATCTGCCGCTCTGGGCCAATCGCGGCTTTGCGATCTTCCTGCTGGCGCTGCTTGCCGCCTACGTCACCTGGGTATCGACCCGGCCGCGCCTGATCGGCCGCGAGAAATGGCACCTCGTCCTGCCCGGCGGCGGCTTGACGCTGTTGCAGATCATGATCGGCATCATCGATCTCGGCTGCTGCGCCGCCGCCATGTACATGCTGATGCCGCCACAGCCGAATCTCGGCTTTGTCACGGTTGCGGTCATCTTCGTCGCTGCAACCCTGCTCGGCTTCGCCAGCCATGCGCCCGGCGGGCTCGGCGTGTTCGACACCGCGATGCTGATCGCGCTGTGGCAGTTCAACAAGGAAGAGCTGGTCGCCGGGCTGCTGTTGTTTCGGCTGCTCTACTATATTGTCCCGTTCGTGCTGTCGCTGTTCATTCTCGGCATTCGCGAAGCGTTGGTGGGTCGCAGCGTCCCCCGTGCCGCCGCGCCGG
This sequence comes from Xanthobacteraceae bacterium, assembly GCA_030037885.1. Taxonomy (GTDB): domain Bacteria; phylum Pseudomonadota; class Alphaproteobacteria; order Rhizobiales; family Xanthobacteraceae; genus BOG-931. The sequence continues at coordinate 4,222 of JASHPU010000133.1, forward strand.
CACCGGCCGCCATCGCCGAAGCAGGCGAGTACATGCGTCGGCAATCGGACACGACGTGATCGCGCTTTGCTTTGCGTTGCGGCGCGTCGAACCAACGCCTCATGAGCGTGTGCCATGAGCTTGACTGAGGATCGTCCGGTGTCCGCCAGGGCCCGCGGCCGCGGCCTGGCGCTCGCCGTCGCCGCGGCGGCTTTGGTGTTTGTCGTCATGGCGGCGAGTGGGGTCCTTGCGGTCGGCTATGCCGTCGCCGGATTTGTCGTCGTTGCCGCGGCTGCCTTGTTCGGCATGCGCGGCGACGACAAAATCGGCAAGGCGCAACCGCCGGTGCCGGCGCCGCGCGGCGATGATCCGCTACCCGCGCTCGTGGCAGGCCTGGCCGATCCGGTCATCGCCGTTGGCCGCGATGGCCGCGTGCTCGCATTCAACGAGCCGGCGCGGGCGCTGGCGCCGGCCTTGCGGCAGAGCGAGCCGGTGTCGCTTGCGCTGCGCATGCCGGAGCTTGCTGAAGCGGTCGGTCGCGCCTTCGCCGCGGCGGCGCCGCAGCGCTTTCAGTATTCCGAGCGGGTGCCGGTCGACCGCTGGTTCGAAGCCGTCGCCATGCCGGTCGAGCATGCGCCGGGATTGGCGAAGATCAAAACCGACCCCGGCAAGCCCGCGCTTGTGCTGTTGAGCTTTCGCGATCTCACGCCGCTGCGGCGCGTCGAGGAGATGCGCGCCGACTTCGTCGCCAATGCCAGCCACGAATTGCGCACGCCGCTTGCCGCGCTGTCGGGATTCATCGAAACCCTGCAGGGCTCGGCACGCGACGACGCCAAGGCGCGCGAGCGCTTTTTGGCCATCATGCAGGAGCAGGCGCGGCGCATGGCGCGGCTGATCGACGACTTGCTGTCGCTGTCGCGCATCGAGCTCAACGCCCATCGCCGGCCCGACGCCAGTGTCGATCTGGTGCCGATCGTGCGGCAGGTGATCGACTCGCTGCAGATGTTGGCGCGCGACCGCGGCGTCACCGTCAATGCCGAGGCGGCAGGCGCGCTCTGGGTTTTGGGCGATCGCGACGAGCTGGTCCGCGTGTTCGAGAATTTGGTCGAGAACGCGCTCAAATACGGCGCCACCGGCAGGCGGGTCGACGTGACGGTGGCGTGCGCGCCGGCCGACGGCCACGACGAGGCGCTGGTTGGCGTGCGCGATTACGGTCCCGGTATCGCGCCTGAGCATTTGCCGCGGCTGACCGAACGTTTTTACCGGGTCGATGTGCGCGAAAGCCGCGCCCAAGGCGGCACCGGCTTGGGCCTCGCTTTGGTCAAGCACATCCTCAACCGCCACCGTGGCCGGCTCACCATCGAGAGCGCGCCGGGCGCCGGCGCCACATTCATCGTCCACTTGCCGATCGTGGATCGACCGGTCAGCCAATAATTGAGTTATATCATGGCCTTGGTCATGGCTTTGGGCTGTCACCGCAGTGTCACGTGGCCATCATAGAAGAGGCACCGAGAACACCATCATGAATGCCAGCCCCGCTATTTCGGTCGCCGCCCCGCCCGCCACCGCGCGCCGCGCCAGCGGCGAAAAAATCACCATCAGCGATCTCGATTTCTTCTACGGCGACTTCCAGGCGCTGAAATCGATCAGCCTGCCGTTGTACGAGAACATGGTGACGGCCTTCATCGGCCCGTCGGGCTGCGGCAAGTCGACTTTGCTGCGCGTGCTCAACCGCATGTACGACCTCTATCCGAACCAGCGCGCCGCCGGCCGGGTGATGTTCGACGGCATGGATATCCTCTCCCCGCAGCAGGACATCAACATCCTGCGCGCGCGCATCGGCATGGTGTTCCAAAAGCCGACGCCGTTCCCCATGTCGATCTACGAGAACATCGCGTTCGGTATCAGGCTGTACGAGCGCCTGCCGAAATCCGAGCTGGACGGCCGCGTCGAAACTGCGTTGCGCCGCGCCGCGCTGTGGGACGAGGTCAAGGGCAAGCTCAACGCCAACGGCCAGAGCCTGTCCGGCGGGCAGCAGCAGCGGCTATGCATCGCTCGCACCGTGGCGGTGCGGCCGGAAGTGATCCTGCTCGACGAGCCGTGCTCGGCGCTCGATCCGATCGCGACTGCCAAGATCGAGGAGTTGATCGACGAATTGACCGAAGACTATACGATCGTCATCGTCACCCATAACATGCAGCAGGCGGCGCGGGTTTCGGAGTATACCGCCTTCATGTATCTGGGCGAGCTGATCGAGTTCGACCGGACCAGTACAATGTTCACCGCGCCGCGCGATCAGCGCACCCAGGATTACATCACCGGCCGCTTCGGGTGACCGTGGGTCAGGCACAAGGCAGAGCCCCATGACCGAATACAGCGCCAGGATCGATCACACCGCCCGGGCCTTCGACAGCGATCTGCAGGAGATCGCCCGCAAGGTCGCGGAGATGGGCGGCCTCGTCGAGAAGCAGATCGCCGACGCCACCAACGCGCTGCTCGAGCGCGACACCGAGCTGGCCGAGCGCGTGATCGGCACCGACGGCACCATCGACATCATGCAGCATGACATCGAGGAGAAGGCGATCCTTACCATCGCGCGGCGCCAGCCGATGGCGGTGGATTTGCGCGAGGTCGTCGGCGCCATGCGCGTGGCCAACGACCTCGAGCGCATCGGCGACCATGCCAAGCATATCGGCAAGCGCGTGGTGGCGCTTGGCGGCGACCTCTACCCACAGACGCTGATCCGCGGCGTCGACCATATGGCCGAGCTGGTGCTGGCCCAGGTCAAGCAGGTGCTCGACTCCTACGGCAGCCGCGATCTGCAGGCGGCGCTCGCGGTGTGGAGCGGCGACGCCGAGATCGACGCGCTGTGCACTTCGCTGTTTCGCGAGTTGCTCACCTACATGATGGAGGACCCGCGCAACATCACGTTCTGCATGCACCTGATGTTCTGCGCCAAGGACATCGAGCGCATGGGCGATCATGCCACCAACATCGCCGAGACCGTCTACTTCATGATCGAGGGCCGGCCGATCACCGACCAGCGCCCCAAGGGCGACACCACGAGCTTTCCTTCGGCGCTGATGCAGCGATGACCGGGAGGCTGGGATGACCGCCAATATCCTGATCGTCGAGGACGAGGAGCCGCTGACCACGCTGTTGCGCTACAACCTCGAGGCCGAAGGCTACGAGGTCGACGCCGTGGCCCGCGGCGACGACGCCGAGACGCGGCTGCGCGAAACCGCGCCCGACCTCGTGGTGCTCGACTGGATGCTGCCCGGCCTGTCCGGCATCGAATTGTGCCGCCGGCTGCGGGCCCGGCCGCAGACCCAGGGGTTGCCCATCATCATGCTCACCGCGCGCGGCGAAGAGAGCGAACGCGTGCGCGGGCTTTCGACCGGCGCCGACGATTACATCGTCAAGCCGTTCTCGGTGCCGGAGCTGCTCTTACGCATCCGCTCGCTGTTGCGGCGGGCCAGTCCGGAACGCGTCGCCACGCTGCTCGCGATCGGCGACCTCGAACTCGACCGCGAGAAGAAGCGCGTGTCGCGCGCCGGCCGCCCGGTCGAGCTCGGTCCGACCGAATTCCGCCTGCTGGAATTCCTGATGGAACGTCCCGGCCGGGTGTTTTCCCGCGAGCAATTGCTCGACGGCGTCTGGGGCAGCGAGGTCTATATCGACGAGCGCACCGTCGATGTCCATGTCGGCCGCCTGCGCAAGTCGCTCAACCGCGGCCATCCCGGCGATCCGATCCGCACCGTACGCGGCGCCGGCTATTCGCTCGACGATCGGTTCGGCAAAGCGAGTTGATCGAGTCCTGCATCTCCGAGCGTGTAGGATATCGCTCAGCAAGCGTACAGCGTAGCCCGGGTTGAGCGCAGACCGTATGTCCTTTTCTTGCTGAGGCGACTCGCCCTCGATGCGGTAGCGAGGGTTACCCGGATTGGCCGGGCAGAGCCGCAAGCAAGGAGGGCGAGTCGTGAGCCATCATAGCGAAGCATACGTTGCTTTTGATACCTCGAAGTTGCGCAATGCCGTTGCCGTGGCGGAGGCTGGGCGAGCCGGCGAGGTGCGGTTCCTCGGTGAGATCGACAACACCGCAGGAGCGACCGCCAAGCTGGTGAAGAAGCTTGGCGCCAGATATGGGCGGCTGACGTTCTGCTATGAAGCCGGCCCGACGGGATACGGGCTGTATCGACAGATCAAGAGCCTGGGTCATGAGTGCATGGTGGTTGCGCCGTCGCTGATCCCACGGCGGCCGGGCGATCGGGTGAAGACCAATCGGCGCGATGCACTCGGTCTGGCCAAGTTGCT